>NZ_CP009516.1:4704944-5018607 GCF_000970285.1 Methanosarcina horonobensis HB-1 = JCM 15518
CACCCACAAATACAAACGTAATTAGCAGAAGGAGAAGGGAACCGATAACAGGAGAGAGACCTTTCGGTTCAGACCTTAAGAAATAAAAGAGTTTATGTCGTAGATTTCCCAATGCCTTCATCAAGAAGATAATACATCAGATTCGAATAAATAATTTACTTCTTGACTAAATATAGTCTTTTTTTTCCAAGAAGTACATAGAAAAAAAGGAGAATAAAGAAAAAGGTTATCTTAAGTTATTTATTTTTCCTACGTCCTTTCTCCTCATATTCTTTTTCGAGTTCAAAGATCTCTCGAACACTTTCCAATTCTTTTTTACTTCTGGAGTAACGCGAAAGCACCATAGCAACCCCGAAGAGCAGAGCTATAATTGCAGCGAAGAAATACATAGGTGCAGACTCGGTATAGTATTTAACCTGAATAGCTTCCTCACGATCTCCCATTTTGGAAGAGATCCACAGAAGAGTCTGCCTTCCTTTCTCATCAAAACTTGTGTCAGAGGGCTCAGGCCTTGCTATTCCGAACACCCTGTTACCTGTGACATAGCCTTCGGGAAGAACTACACGGATGAACTCGGAGTCAGGTCTCATAAAAGTGAAACTCTGGGTTCCGGGTGTTTCAAGGGTGTATGCAATAAAACCTGTAACAGGTTCTTCAAACTCAAGGTTTACCACCTTCATACTCCGGACAATATCCTGCGTTAGAGTATAGTTGATATCCGAAACGTTGCTGTTGTTTGAAAGTCTCACAAAGGTTTCTGAACTCGCCACAGTTTCATTTGCAGGTTCTACCAGGAGTACAAAGTTTTTAATAGGATCTTTCTCAGGGCCACCGCCGCCAAGGGAATCAGGAGGGAAAATTTCAAGCTTGCTGCTATTTATGACGATATGTACAGCCTGCACTTCTGTTTTATCGCTCATAATATAGTATGTGGTGGTGTTTGCTGGAATTTCATTATCCCATTCATCCAGAAAGACTTCAAATTCATAGCTGGAAATATTGCCAGGTTCATCCAGAGTGATCTCCTTTTTTTGATCAATACAGCCCGATATGAAGATCACCAGAAGGGCAAGAAGTATAAATACATATTTTGTTTTCATTTTCACGGAAGAATTCTCCCTTGGGCTTGAAACGAGCCTTTTTCAGCCTTTAGCCTTTTTCGTAAATTTTCTACTAAGAGCAAAGCTTGCAGGATCATAACAGGTTAGCCTTTATCCTATGCTCTCTCTTCTTAATAAACAAAACGGATAACCTGTCAGAAAAAACTGAATTGCTCCTCCTTAACACCTTTGCTGAAGGCTCAAGTTTTTGATTCCTTTGAAGAATTCAGATATCTTTCTACCATAGGCCAGTCAATTTTTTTGATATATTTTGCCTGAAGTTTGGAAACATAAAGAATATTGCCGCCAACAAGGATTTTCATATCAGAAGATTTGGGAGAGAATTCCCCAAGAGGGAGAAGTACAGGGCCATCTGGAGAAGTGGAAAGCCTGAAGTCCTGTCCGCTCTTCCTGACGTAAGCCCTGACTTTTTCATCAATTGAAAATGCCGGGATCATATATTCACCATGAAGAAATTATCCGGGAAAGATAAATAATTACATGTTAGCAGATCGAGTTAAAGGTTATCAGCTTATAGAAAAACCGGAAATTTCACATTGACAAGAACAATCTCCGACACTGCGGAATCTGCAGGGCAGTTTTAAATTCCATGAAAACAATTTAGGACAAAGATAGCATGATGATGAAAGATAAGGGAAAACTTGTAATCTGGCCTGCATACATAGACCAGACGAAATCCAGAAGCAGTGGAAGGATAATCTCCCGAAAGAATGCGATAAAAGAACCTCACCTGAATGAAATCAAAGAAGCTGCCAGGCAGCTGGGCCTGAACCCCGAAGTAGAGCCTGAGAAAGCTTATCCCAAATCATGGTGGGAAGTTAGTGGTAGAGTGCTGGTGGATGATAAAGGCCCAAAATCCGTTATTGCAAAACAAATCTCATTATCCATAAAGAAGATGAGAGGACAGGAAACCCCTGCCCGTGCATGAATTAGAAGTTTCTCTGAATGTAAGTTTCTTTGAAGAAAAGAGGCATTTATAGGGGGCTTTTGAATAGATTTCAGTCCCGAAAGATCTTTTTCTAACCAGCCTCATTTCCCTCAAAGAACTGAACATATTCATTTTAAGGACCTGTCTTGTGTATGAACCTATTCTATACAATTCTTTGCATAAATCTGTGAAATTCTTGAAGGCAACAAAGTTTCAAATACAAATGCATATATTATATATTAGATCGGTATTATAATAGTAATTGAATATAATAATGAAACGAGAGACTCTGGTTAAAGGATCTAATCGAAAAACTGTACAGGAAATTAAAAAGAATGTTTATATCATTTGAAAACAAAACCTGCAGATATGACAGAAAATAACAAAAAAACGCTGCCCGTTATAAATAACGGACCAGGTAGTTCCCAAAAAGTAATCCAGAGCTCTTACAAGGAAATAAATCTCGGATGCGGGTGCGGAGCTGCTTCCTGTGAAAACTGTCCAGGAGCCCTTGGAATGAAGGCAGGATCAGACAAAGATGTGGTTTACAGAAATGTTTTTGTATACCTCATGATTGTGACAGTGATCCTCGTTGCTACCTACGTTGTAAAGGAAGCTTTAACCTCGCTGCTTATTTAATCTGAACATAATAAAGCAGCCATACAATTAGTCCTTACTTTAATCTTTTATAAGGGTATCTCATTTCCTTTCCACAGTGCTCACAGGATATGACAATAAACCCTTCTTTCAATCTATAGCGAGCATTATGTCCGGGCATTAGTAAAGCATAGCAGTGTTTGCAAATCCTGCTTTTAATTTCCCTTGGAATGCTCATCCTGTTCCTCATAGAGATGTTGCGTATGAGCTGCACGTAACGCCTGCTGCGTTCAGGGTTTTCTGGACATTCGCTTTTTGCAAGCTCAAAAAGCCGCCACATACGTTGGGCTGCGATATTCTGGATAAGGTTTTTCTGCTGTTTCCTGGCTGCTTTAGGCATTGGTAGACCTGTTCCTGGTATTTTTATTGCGAGGTATTTTTGTTACCCAATATTTTTATTCCCCGGTATTTCATTCCCGGAAATCCTGCTTCAATCTTTTTAAAAAAGTAAGATCAGGATTTAAGGGTGGAGTTAAGAATAATTACTTTAATATTCGGGTTCTTGCTATGCACAAGAGCTTTAAACTTTTCGGGATCTCCGTCGATTCCTTCCGAACCATAGTGCATGGGAATAACAAAGTCCGGAGAAATAACTGCTGTTGCGCTGGCAGCTTCTTCCTCGTCCATGGTATACGTCCCCCCAACAGGCAGAAGAGCCACATCAGCTTTAATGGAATCCATTTCAGGGATAAAATCAGAATCTCCTGCATGGTAAATCCTCAGTCCCGCAAGTTCTACGATATACCCAACTCCAAGCCCCCTGAGATGGTAGGGTTTATCAAGGTTATAGGCTGGCACCACCTCAATACGGGTCCCTTTGATCTCAAGCCCGTCAGCCAGAATATCGCCTTCTGCAACTCTTCTTGCATCTCCTCTGAACTCAAGGGAACAGCTCTCAGGAATAAGGGTGGTAGTGTCTGATCTCCTGACCTTCCGGATATCCTCAGGACTGCAATGGTCAAGATGTTCATGCGTGATAAGGAGAATGTCTGCCTTGTTGTCAAAAGCCGGCTCTTCATCTATCTGATAGGGGTCGATGTAGATTTTTTTGCCGTCCCCTTCAAGCAAAAAACCGGAATGGCCTAACCATTGAATACTAATGCCTTCAATTTCCACAGTATTCATCATGTACACCTGCTGAACTCCGCTTCCTCATCAGTAAAAAGAATCCTGTTAGATAACTCTATTTTTCAGATTTATTGGATCATATTAATAGTATCCGAAAACACTGATCTTCTTTGAGAGGTAGAGAGCAAGGTTTTCACACAGGTTTAAGATCCTTTTTAACGAAACTTGGTTCAAGCACCCTATCATAGATCATTTTCTGCAAGAAACAAACAACTGGAAGTTTGATTACAACTGCTTCTCTTTTATTTCCTGCACAATGGACACCTATTGATTCTTTACCATCCGCCATCATAAAAAATTCTTCATCATACCTGACTCCATCAACTACAATATTGTTTATAAACTCACTAAACTCTTTTGTAGTTTCCAGGAACTCAAATGGCAGCGATTCGAACTTGTTAATATCATTCACAATTAGGGTTAACCTGCAGGATTTTTCCAGTTTTTTCAGTTCTGCCTCAAACTCCTGCAAGAGTTCAGGGCTGGATGAGAAAATGATCA
Organism: Methanosarcina horonobensis HB-1 = JCM 15518; assembly: GCF_000970285.1. Taxonomy (NCBI): domain Archaea; kingdom Methanobacteriati; phylum Methanobacteriota; class Methanomicrobia; order Methanosarcinales; family Methanosarcinaceae; genus Methanosarcina; species Methanosarcina horonobensis. Next base: position 4,709,280 of record NZ_CP009516.1, read on the forward strand.
GCTCTTCCTTTACACCGCTAAGGATTTCACGAATTCTATTTTTTATTCCCCACTCACTCTGGATACACCAGACAGGAGACGTTTTAGGAAGTTCATAACTCAATTCATTAAGCTGATCAAGAGCCTCGATTGCACAGTTAATGAATTCATCTTTTATCTTGCCAATCACCTGTTTGGGGTCAACTGCGCGGAAATAAGTCGGAGATCCCTGTCGAATTTCCAGATAGCCTTTTTTTGCCAGCACTTTAAGGACTTCATATATCTTGGCTCTTGGCACATTCGTAAGTTCATGGACTTCCCTGGCAGTAGCCTCTCTCAGACTGACAATTCCTACATAGGCTTTTGCTTCATTTTCAGTTAGCCCTAGTCTCTCCAGATTGCAAATTAACTGAGGATTAATTTGTGAAAACATTTGTTACCCCTAAAGTAACAATAGATTTAAATCTTTTCTACATATACATACCACTCAGAGAGCAAACATTAAATAACTATTCATACAGTAAAAAAGAAAAACTGTACTAACAGGGAATAAGTTTTCAATCACAAACCTCCGGTCCAGAGAGACTTCCAGCTGGAGAGATACACCAAGATCCCTAAACTGTACTTCGTAATAAAAATTATGAGGGGAATTCACTATTAAAAATACTTTTGAAAAACTGGGATTTTTTGTTCAGAATAACCGTTTTTCCGTACTCCTGATAGCTTTCCTGTTTATAATCATAGCAATGCAGGGCGCACAGCTAATCGAGATGAAATCAGGCACGGAAACCTTTGTTGGAAAAGACTCTCCTCTCTACCAGGACTATGATCACCTTTATCAGAGTATTTTTCAGACACAATCCATCGTGGTAATGGTAGAGGGCAATGAAGTGAAGAATGCCGACCTGATGGAAGCTGTAGACAGGCTGGAACATCAGTTAAGAGCAACAAATGGAGTAATTGAGACTACAAGCCCTGCCTCCCTGATCAAAACTGTCAACTATCAGATGACAGGGAGGTATGAACTTCCTGAAACCGATGAAGAAATTAAAGCCATAATAGATGGAAATCCTGATATTTTCAGCCAGATTATTCCTGACAATACTCATATGCTGATTTCGGTAGTTATGGCTGGTTCAGCCAGTGATAAAACACAGGAAGATATCCTTACTGCAACTGAAGATGCTGTATCGTTTGCTGAATTTCCACCTTCTTATAATATCATTGTTACAGGTGACCCGGCATTTAGCATCTCCATGAACTACGAAATGAACTCCAGCATGGGTATCCTTTTAGGGCTTTCCGCCATTTTCATGCTTATTGTACTGCTCATTGTGTTCAAACATGTCCGCTGGTGTATTCTTCCTCTACCAGTGGTTCTTCTAGGCATTGTTTATACTTTTGGAGCTATGGGTTACATTGGAATTTCGATGTCAATGGTTACCATGTCTGCATTCCCAATCCTCATAGGTGTAGGGATTGACTATGCGATTCAGTTCCATAACAGGCTTGAAGAAGAAATGGTGGATAAAGGGAATAAAAGTAGAGCAGTTATAGAAACCATAAAACATACAGGTCCTGCTGTTCTTATAGCTCTGGTAATGACAGCACTTGGCTTTTTCTCCCTTTTCACATCTACTGTGCCAATGATTCAGGACTTTGGAAAACTGCTCCTGATAGGCATTGCCATGTGTTACCTTGCTTCCATATTTGTAGGGGTTGTAATACTTTCAATATTTGATAGCTACTCAGATAGGAACCCCTTGAACAAAATAACAAAAAAGATAAAGCCTTCAAATCCGGAAAAAAAGAAAAAGCCTGAAGGAGAGAGTGAAAGCGACCGTCTAATAGGGAAAGTTCTCCAGAAAACTACCATTCTGACAATTAAATACGATGTTATCGTGCTGGGAATTGCATGCTTACTCTGTTTTGGCGGCCTCTACCTCGATCAGTCCGTACCTATTCAGACTGATGTTCAGACTTTTGTACCTCAGGATATGCCTGCCCTTGTGGACCTCAGTCACATGGGAGATGTCATGGGTGGAACCGATGAACTAAATCTGATCATTAAAGTTGAGGATACAGCCAGCCCGGATGTCCTGAAATGGATTGAACAGTTTTCCGAACATGGGGTGGCATCCAATAGCCATATTTACAGTGCCTCGAGCATTGTAGATCTTGTAAAGGAATATAATGGGGGAGTAATTCCTGATACCAGCCAGGAGATAGAGAATATTTATTCCGAAATCCCTGAGGCTCAAAAAGACCGCTATATCTATGGGAAAAATATGCTTCTCCTGAATTTCAATATAGGGAATGCGGTTGCAGACATTAAGGTAACAGGAATTAAGGAACTTACAAACATTGTCGAAGAGGATATGCAGTGGATGCCAGCTCCACCAGGTACAGCAGTTACTATTACGGGAAACAATGTGGTTTTTATAGAAGTGATTACTGCACTTACCAGCGGAAGAGTGGCAATGACTTTCCTGGGCCTTGTGCTCGTGCTCATAGGTCTCTTCGTTGTTTACAGAGACTGGGTGAAAGCCCTCGTCCCTGTGATCCCAATGGTTATAGTTATCGGCTGGTCAGGAGGAGTAATGAGCTTGCTCAACATCAGCTACACTCCTTTAACAGCTACTCTTGGAGCTCTTATTCTGGGAGTCGGATCCGAGTATGCTATCCTTATGATGGAACGTTACTTTGAAGAAAAAGATAAAGGGCTGCATCCTATGGAAGCAATCAATATGGCCAGTTCCAAAATAGGAAGCGCAATCGTCGCTTCAGGAGCTACAACAGTATTCGGGTTTATGGCATTGCTGGCTTCTCCTTTCCCAATGATATCTGACTTTGGGATGGTTACGGTTATTGACATCGTGCTGGCACTCCTGGCAACCTTTGTGGTCTTCCCACCACTTATGATCTTACTTGATACGTGGCGCGATAAAAGAAAAGGATCCAAGGCAGCAGAAAAACAGACAGAGATAAAAAAACAAATTCAGGGGGCCGAGATATGACACGAATGCCCAGAAAATTAAGGCAAAAAATGATTAAGAAAGTTACTTCATTTGCGTTAATTCTATTAATTGTATCAGTGACTGCACTTCCAGCCCTCGGGGACGATGATGATGAAACTAATTTCATTGTTCTGGATCAAGGGTCTACTGTAGACTACTACAAGAGTTACGGAGAGCCAATTATAAAGGCATCAGTGACAGGAGATCCCGAGTTAACAAGAGGAGAAACAGTAGACTTGAAGGTAAAAATCGCAAACACTGGAGTAATAGATGGTTTTAAGAGGCTCAATGCAAACCAGAAAAGAATAAACGACTCAACTGAGGAAACAATCGCACTGGCAGAGATGGAAGAAGAAGAAGAAGCCACAACGGCAAAAGATATCGAGGCTACCCTTCGATCGGAAACCAAATACATCGAAGTCGAATCCACAGCCAATCTCCAGAGTGTAGAAGAACTTGAAACAGGAGATACAGAAACCCTCAGTTACACCATCAAAATAGATAGTGATACACCTGCCGGAAATTATGAGCTCATCCTGCCTGTAAGTTATCAATACCAAGCAAATGTCAAAACCGTAACTGCGGATGCAATAAATCTCGGGATTACAGGTGTGGAATATTCAAGAGTGTATGAAACAAAGAATGAAACTCTCAGAATACCCATTTCCGTAAAAAGCGGGCCTAAATTCAAAGTAACCAATGTCACTGGAAGCCTTGTACAGGGAGAAAGCAAACTCATTAATGTTACCTATAAAAACACAAGAGAAGAAGTAGCAAGAGACGCTTTATCCCGGATAATCGTTATGAGCCCCCTGAGCACTGAGAAGTCTATAGTAAGGCTCGGAGATATAGGTCCTGGAGAAGAAAAAACTGCCAGTTTTGAAATTTCGGCAGATCAGGAAGCCCTTGCAAAGAACTACGGAATTAACAGCGAAATAAAATATATCGATGAAGACGGAGAGACCTCATTTTCAGAAAGCATGAAAGTGCATATACCTCTAAAAGCTACAGAGAAAAAATTTAGCATAACAGGAATAGCAATTATACTGATTATCGTTATCGCCCTTTACCAAATCGTGAATATGCACCGGAAAAGAAACAAGAATGATGAAAATGCATCAAACGATGAAAATGCACCAAGCGATGAAAATGCATCAGGTGATGAAAATGAATAAAAATGGATTATTTGCTACTATTACAACCCTTCTGATCCTCTGCTCTGCAGCCCTGCCAGCACAGGCTGCTTTCCCCAAAAATTTCGATATTAGTGAGAACTATTACAATGTGTATGGAAGTCCTGACCTTAATGCAACGCTCATTGGAGACAACCAGTATTCCAGAGGAGATACTGTAACCCTTAATATTGAAATGATGAATAAAGGAACAATCACAGGCTTTGAGGCTGATAAAGACGTGAGATTTGGGGAATCACTGGATCTGGTGCTCCAGCAGACAGAAATGCAGTATGAGTCGCAGGTTACAACAGCAGTAGGCATTCTTGCAACTCTTAAATCCGATGATCCAAATATTAAGGTCAAATCCGGAGCCCAGCAGGCAGGTACCCTCAAACAGGGAAAACAGAGCTCAAGTCCTACAAAGTTCACTGTAGAGATTAATAAAAACACTTCTGCAGGTATATATCCTCTGACTCTTGAACTTGCATACCAGTACCAGAACAATGTTCAGCTTGGGGGAGACGAATATGATACTACTACAGGCATTGTGACAAATAAGGACGTAGGTATCTGGTACGAAAACAAGACTCAGACTCAAACTATATACATAAAAGTCAAAGAGGAGCCTTACTTTGAAGTTACAAATGTAACGGGTGACCTTTACCCTGATGAAGGTGGAGTGCTCCGCGTCACATACAAGAATACTGGGGAAGAACCTGCAAAAGATGTAACTGTTAGACTCAGTGCAGCTGACCCCTTCAGTACTACCGACGACCAGGCTTACCTTGGAACATTGAATCCGGGAGAAGAAGCTGTTGCTGTTTTTGATATGGATGTAGACGAAACTGCAACTCCAAAGCCATACTCTCTAAGCAGTGAGATTCTCTATGAAGATGCAGACGGGCATGACCAGGTCTCAGATACTGTCAAGATTAATGTAGAGGTTCTGCCTGCCAAAGAAAGCCTTCCAGGATACCAGTTTGGAACCGGTATTGTATTCATGGCTCTTGCCGCCTGTTTCGTCATTTTCAGAAAAAAACAGAAGCAGGAATAAGTGGAAAGCTGGAAGACTGAGAAGTCAAGCAAACGTGCCTGTAAATATGACTCTTTCAGGCACACATATCCTTTTTTGTTGCTTTGTTACAGATCTTAAAATTAAAGATCTCAAAAATATACTGGATCTAAAAAAGAGATACTCAGTCTGAGAGATCAGACTTTTTTGAACTGGAACTTTCAGACTCTTTCTCACCGACAGCTATTGCGACCATTACTTCAGTGGATTTTATGACTGCATAAACCCGGTCTCCGGGTTTGATGTCAAGCTTTTCTACTGCCTCTTCCGTAACTACGGAGGTCAGTACTGAAGGTTCGATCTCAATGGTGAGCTTCGAGACAAGCCCGCTTTTTTCGACTTCAATTACTTTTCCGGGAAGCTTGTTTCGGGCCGAAAGCTTAAAACTTACGTTTTCCCAGGAGGTTTCGTCCCCTACGGCTTCATTAATCACCTTTTTATTTGTCTCGTACTCGACCAGCAGTTTTCTTCCGAGCTCGGTCAGGAAAGTGCCCTGCTCCTTTCCCCCACGCACAGTAACTACCGCAGGCTCGCCGAGGGCATCGTTCATTTTTTTAAGCATCATCCAGGCATGCTTGTATGAGATTCCGAGTTTCTGGCAGGCTTTCCGAAGGGAGCGTTCTTCGTCAATCGTTTTCAATAACTCGGCTCTGCCAGCACCCATAACTGTTTTTCCATCTTCGGTAAACCAGAGCTTTGTTTTCGCTTTCACAGACTTTCACCTTTTAACGGAGAATATGGACAGAACTTGCTTTAAACTGGGCATATACAGGGACTCCCGGAGAGATATTCATATCTTCTGCCGATTGCCGGGTTATAAGGGCATTCAGGTGGATCCCGCAATCAATCTTTACCCGTACAAGAGCTCCAAGTATCCAGACTTCCGTGACCCTGCCCTGCAGAGAGTTTCTGATGCTGGATTGTGCGGAAGTTTTACTTAAAGCTATGTTTTCAGGTCTCAGGAAGGCGTATACTGCATCTCCCACTTCTGCCTCACCTGAAGCATCAAAAAATGTCTCTCCGGCTTCTATCTTTAGAAGTCCGCGATCAGCAGAAATAACCCTGCCTTTCAGCACATTCTCAAATCCTACAAAGCTTGCTACCTGACTGTTAACCGGTTTTTCGAAGATTTCTTCCGGAGTCCCAACCTGCACAAGTTTTCCATCCATTATAATTGCAATCCTATCAGCCATTATGCGGGCCTCGGTTTGATCATGCGTTATATGCAATACAGTAAGCCTTTTATTTTTGTGAAGATCTGAAAGTAGTTCTCTTGCACTTTCCTGCGTTCTGGGATCAAGTGCGCTAAGAGGCTCGTCCAGAAGTAGAATTTTAGGGTCGGTAACAAGAGCTCTGGCAAGGGCAACTCTCTGCTGTTCACCTCCTGAAAGCGTAAGAGGATAGCGATCAAGAAGATGAGTGATTTTCAGGTCTCTGGAAACTTCAGAGAGTTTCTCCCTTGACTTTATTTTCTTCATTCGCATTCCAAACTCAATATTCTTTTTCACACTCATGTGAGGAAAGAGAGAATAATCCTGGTAGACAAAGGCAAGTTTATGTTTTTCCGGAGGCTGGTAGGTTACCTCTTCACCGTCAATCAATATTCTTCCGGAATCAGGAGAATGAAAGCCCGCTATCAGTTCCAAAAGAAGAGTTTTTCCTGCACCCGTAGGTCCAAGGATCACAAAGTATTCCCCTGACTCAATTTTAAGACTGAGGCTGTCGAGAGCAAAGTTTTTCCATTTCCGGGAGAGGAATTCAATCTCTATCATATATACTCCAGCTTGCGGAGAGAATTCTTATAATAAGAAATATCGAAAGCGTGACCAGTATGAGCAGTACGGCTATGGGTCTGGATGCCGAAAGCCCGTAAGAAATAAAACGGTCATAGATAAGAGTGGGACCTATCATAGGATAGTAGGCGATAATCACAACCGCTCCGAATTCACTTATAGCTCTGGCCCAGGTCATGACCGAACCTATTAAGAGATGCCTTGCTGAAAGCGGGAGGGTTATAAAGAAAAATACTTTCCATAGGGGGGCACCCAGAGAACGGGCTGCGTTTTCAAGCCTCGGATCCACACTTTTGAAGCCTTCCCTTGCAGAATTTGCCAGGTATGGAAGGGATACGAAAAGCATTGCAACTACAATTCCAGGAAGAGCGTCACGGAACTGAATATAGGGCTCAAGAGGACCGCCAATAAGCCCCCTTGATCCAAAAACCGTAAGAAGAGCGATTCCTGCAACCGTGTGCGGGACTACAACAGGAACATCAATTATACTCTCAACCAGCCTTTTCCCGGGAAAATCGAACCTTGCAAGGATGTAGCCTGCAGGAGCTCCGAGGAACAGAGACAGCAGGGTTGCAAGAAAACCAGCATATAAAGAAAATAATATAGCGGCCATTACCGAGCGGTTTCCTGCAGCTTTCACCAAACCTGGAAAATCTTCCAGAATTTGGCCGAAAATCATGTTTGAAAGGGTCAGAAAAATAAAAAGAAAGAGAACAAGCAGTAAGAGGGAAAAGACGAAAGTCAGAGGCTCAATTCTAAGGGTTTTTCGGGTAATGGCTTTCATTCTTATACTCTGTTACTGCCGTTTTTGCTTTTAAGTAATTCCCTGAATCCTTGCTTTCTGTTACTAACCTTTTACCAGGGGTGTTTGATACAGTTTTCTGCAGGGAAAAATTAATCTTTATTCCACAAGAGCCTGTAATTGCTCAGGCATTGCATCTTTTCCTTCAGAGATGGCAGGAACAATCGGAGGCTGTCCGTTCTCGATGAAAATCTGCCGGCCTGGTTCTTCAAGAAGGAGTTTTACGAACTCAGTGGCAAGTTCCGGGTTCTCAGCATTCTTCGGGATGGTTACACCATATACGATAGGAGAGCCGGTAACCACTTCTCCGTTTACCATTTCGACCTGGACTGTTGAGTAATTGTCAGCATATTCGATTGAACTAAGATCAATCTCAGGAGGGAGTTCCACATAATTAAAGCCATGCTGCACAGCTACACTCCGGTAAATATAGAGATAATCTATTTCCCCGGTCTCAAGGGCAGAAGAAAGTTCGACTTCCATGCTCCTGAGCATGATTTTACTTGTATTAGGAGAAATTTCTTCAGTTGCAGGAGTATGCACCACAAAGGTCCCATTTTCCTCTTCAGTAATAGTTATACCAGTGTTATCCAGGATAAGGTCGTCATAGATCTGATCATCGTTATAATAGGATTCAGCTAACTGAGTTACCATCTGTGACCTGTAGCCTGCAGGGTCATCGTTAGGGTTGGAAAAGCCGAAGCGGACATCGGGGCGCCTGAGGATTTCATACCAGTTATCCTTGTTGATTTCGTTGCTGTACTTACTTTCATTCGTATAGGCAATTATCATCTGGTTCCTTGCAAAAGCAGCATACCAGTCTGCATATTCGGGCATCATCATGGATGGAATCAGAGCATAGTCTGCAGATGCAAGCACGTCAGCATTTTTCCCAAGGTCGGTGATCTTTCTTACACTCTGTGCACTGCCTGCAGCTTCCCGCTGAACATCGACGCCTGGATGCTGTGATTCAAATTCCGCTTCAAGTTCTTCAAAGGGCACACTCAGGCTTCCTGCGTGGAAAATCGTAAGGACCATACCTTCACCTGAGGGGCTATTTTCAGAGTTGTTTTCCATCAATACTGTACTCTCTTCCTCTGCCTGATTGTCAATACAGCCAAGGCCGGCAAATACAACCAGGATTAAAAAAATAGTAATTACCTTGAAAACTTTCATCCTACCTTTCATTTTGAAAACTCCCATTTATTTCTATCTTGAAAATTCACTTTTTGCTTTTTTTAATAGTTATGTGGTCTTTAACATAACAGATATAAATCTTTTTAGTAAAACTTTTGAATTTTCACATTAAATAAACCGAAATAAGCAAGAAAGAAGGAACTGAGATTTAAAAAATCGTTTTCCATGTGGAAAGATCGGATCGGATAAAAAGATCGAATTAGGAATCAAAAATTAAAATAAGGACCTGGATCAAAACAAGAATCCTGAACCAGGTCAGGGAGTTGAAATGAACAAACCCAAGTTAACTTGCACACATTCGTAAAAAGGAGTCCATAAAGCACTTGAGGAATAAATAAATAGTAGAATTGAAGTAAATTTTACTTATCTTTAGATTAATAATATGAAAATATATAAAAGCAAAATTCCTGAAAAGCTATGATTTCAGGAAAATTTCTATGAAATGATAACAATCATATACATTATTTAATTCTTTTAAAGGTGCCCTTATGGATGGTTATAGTGTCTTTTTGGCGTTACTTGCAGTCTACATAGCCGGACTTGTGGCTATTGGCTGGTATTTTAATAAAAAACAGAAATCCGTTACCGATTTCTGGCTTGCGGGACGAAGAATCGGGCCCTCAGCCCTCGGGTTTTCAGCAGCAGCTTCCTGGCTTACGGCCGGAGGAATTCTTGCAGTTATCGGGTACTACATGCTACAGGGAATGGGGTCTGTATGGGCTTTTGTTGCCCCTAATATCCTGGCTCTCCTTATCATCGCTCTGCTTGTTGGGAAGATCAAGAACCTGCCCGCAATCACGCAGCCCGAACTTCTGGAACAGCGTTATGGCAGCGCAGTTCGATGGCCGATTGCTCTAATTATTACTGTAGTGATGATTCTTTTTGCCGTAGCAGATGTTACGGGGCTTTCCCTGGTGCTTCAGGTATTTTACGGGCTTGACCCTCTCTATGCCGCAGCCATTGTTGCAATTGCAGTCTCCCTTTACGTAACCCTGGGAGGTCTATCGGCAGTAGTCTGGACGGATGTGGTTCAGTTTGCTTTCCTTTCCATATTCACAATCGCAATGGCTTTTGCCGCAGTAGGGACAGTAGCTGATGGGGGCTTTGGTACTCCTGCAATAAGCAGTTCCGAGCTCTTCGGAAACGTACCTGATGTTTGGTGGAACCCATTCTCAATCGGCATTCCCATGGTTCTCATTTTTGTCCTGGCAATTGTTCCGGGCTGGATTACGGAACAGGACCCCTGGCAGAAGGTCTGGGCTGCACGGGATGCAAAATCAGCAAGGCTAGGGATGATCATAGGTTCCCTTATGATCACTGTAGTTTTCGCGGCATGTGCTGTAATTGCCATAGCCCTCAACAACATTTATCCTGATATAGCAGGAATGGGCTTCCCTGCAGGGATGGCACTGGCAGAGCCTGCACTTCTTGCTTTTGTTAGTGAACGTTTCGCCTCAGCTCCCCTGCTTATAGCTCTCAGCGCAATCGGACTGGCAGCAGCTTCCATGTCCTGTGCTGACACTTTTGCAACATCAGGAGCTTCCTGTATTTCAAGAGACATTTACCAGAGGTACATAAAGCCTGATGCTACAATGAAGGAGATGCTTGTTGTAAACAGAATAAGTGTGCTCATCATCGTACTTGCAGCAACAGCGGGTTCATTTGTCATTCCCAATATTATCGACGCGATTCATATTGCAACCTTTATTGCAAGTGCTTCCTATTTCTTCCCTCTCATGGGAGGTCTTTACTGGAAAAGAGCGACAAAAGAAGGAGCATTTGCAGGAATGGTACTCGGATTTGTTGTCCAGGTAGCTCTTGTAATTCTGGATCTTGTGAACACCCCCCCTATGGCATCCAGCTACCTTGAAACCATCCACCCGGCTCTCATGAGTCACGGAGTTATTGTGGGGATGGGACTGAGCGCAATTGCATTCTTTGGAGTCTCCCTGATGACGAAACCCTCAAGCAGGGTTAACCTTGCACCTTTCTTCGAAGAGGAGGCAGAAGAGCTTGCCCGCTATGAGACACGTGAGATAAGTGAGACAGATCCCTCATACAGTGCCTTCCTCAAAAATATTGACGAGAACGTTGCAGGGGAGCGCACCCACCTCCAGCTTAACCTCCGGGCTTCAGGAGCCCTCAGCTGGCACGAACTTGTAGAAAAATTGAAAAGCAGTTCTCCGGCATGGGTTACTCCGACAGGACTTGATTCCGTATACAGGTTGACCCATGGGGATATGCTTGCCTGCGTAGCTGTTACAAGAGGAAGCGGTGAGCAGGATATTTGGCTCAAAGCCGAACCAAAACTTGAAACCGTGGGAAGGCAGAGAAAAGAGCTTTTTACAGCTTATGAAGAGCTGAAAAAAGTGCTTGGTCAGAAAGGAGTTAAACTGGACTTTTACTAACTGAAATATGAACAAATAAGACTGAGGTTCTTGACCGAACCCGGCCTTAATTTCTTTTTTGGAATTTAGCTGTATCAGGAATACAGAGCTTTCTCAACGACTTCTTTTCCAGCCTGAACATCTTCCAGAGAGAAGACTTCCAGATTGTAAACACCGCTGTAGTCGGAGAGCAGTTTGAGGACTGAGAAATCAACACATCCTTTCCCTGGTGCCATATGCTCGTCTCCATCGTATTTTTCGGTCCACTGCCCGCTGTTATCATGCAGATGAATGTGAATAATATGTTTTTGCAGGGTTCGGACAAAGGTCCTGAGTTTTTCAGGGTTGCCCCCACAGGTAAGATTCGCGTGTCCGATATCAAGCGTAGCCTTAAGATGGTCTGAATTCACAATTTCAATGGTTCTGGAGAGTTCTTCGGCCTCACAGCAAAAGTTCGAGAGATCTGTTCCTTCTTTGTTTTCAAGCCCCAGTATTACTCCGTAATCCTCAGCCAGAGAGGCAAGGGACCCGAGGTTGTTGACCATTGAAGCAAAGGACTTTTTTCTATCCAGTCCGATCCTGCCGGGGTGGATCACCACTACATGAGATCCTATCCGGCTTGCAATTGCCATGGACTCTTCAAGTAAAGTAAACTCTTTTTTCCCCATGTTTGCAGTATCTACCTGCAGGGCTGCAGGATACCTGAGATCTGCTGCAGAATAGGGAGCATGAACTGTGCCTGCAAAACCGTATATCGACATTTCATCAAGGATAGGCTCAAGCTTTTTCGGTTCAAGTGACGAACCATTGTAAATTCCGAGTTTAGGGACATATAATTCTATAGACCCTACGTTTTCCTTCAGCTCCTGAAGGGGGCCAGCAAAAGATGAAGCTCCGAAAATCACGTACTAAGCAAGGAGACCAGATATAAAGTTCTTTTGCGGTGCCGTAACAACTATGAAATCGCAAGCTGCAGGAAATTGTGGACTGTAAAAATAAATACATAATTTTATGAAAAACCCCCATCGCCGAAGGAAAAAGATAAGTTTGAACTTAACCCGGGGCAGAAGGCGTTAAGTTTTCATGAAGATTATAAGATAGCCAACATATTTATATATAATAAATTGTTACCCGGCCCTCTTTTCAAAAGAATTTGTAAATAGATTCTAAACAAATATATAGTTTTATCCTTATGAACGTATTTTCGCTGGGAAGAAGAACAATGAAAAATAATTGGAATCTCATGTGTGAAGAAAAGTGTCCTTTTTATCCCTGAATAAATGGAAGAAATTGGTGTGATCTACATTATATAAAATTTATTAATATAAAAACCACATCAGCATAACTGGTTATTATAAAAATAAATATTATATTTTTAAAAATAAATAAAAAAATTCATTACTAATAATCGGAATCTTTATATGATACTGAAGAAAGTATAATTTATTTGTTTTTATATATATAGGACTTTGTTTATTTTACCCGGTCCAATACATCATATAAAATTGATTGTATATTATATAATCATATAATAATATTTTAAAAGCATCGTTATTTCGAAAGGTTTATGAATGATCCTCTCTAATCCAAAATTTAACGCTCGTCCTCATCATTTTTCTTTGCAATGATGTGGCAGACGATTTTAAAAAAATGTTTAACGTTTTTGAATCCAGCTTATTAACATGTTAATAACATAAAGGAGGAAAATGAATGGAACCACTCATAGGCATGGGAGTGCTGGCACTTATTGGCGTAGCTGCAACCATTGCAGGTGCTTCAGAAGACCTAGAATCCGATGTCGGATCCCAGAGTAACCCCAACTCACAGGTCCAGTTAGCTCCCCAAATGATGTTTCCGCACAGAATATATAACAAAGCGGTATCAGGGGAACCCCCCTCAAACGCATTGATGTGCTCGGTCGGTGCAGCCATCGCTACAGTATTAATAAGTGAGTTCACTTTGTCTCCGCTCTTTGCACTTGTCTTCGGCGCCCTTATTGCAGCATGTGTCCATGCTACTTTTGCCGTCACATCTACAATGGGCAGATGTGCTAGCCAGAGGCGTTTCAAGCAGCCGGTTTATCTGGATATGATCAGAAGCCATACACCTGTAATTATGGGATACTCATTCATAACGACTTTCTGTGTCCTTATAGTATCATACCTGATGACCGTTGTTCTCGGACATCCTTTCCCGCTAACCATGCTGGCTTTTATCTGGGGTATCACGGTAGGCGCAATTGGCTCATCCACAGGTGACGTCCACTACGGTGCAGAGCGTGAATTCCAGCAGTTCGAGTTCGGCTCAGGACTCAACGCTTCAAACTCGGGAAACATTGTCAGATATGCAGAATCCGGACTCAGGAACGGGTACGATAACTCCTGGTTCTGTGCCAAATTCGGAGGTCCTGTTACAGGTATTGCTTTTGGTATGACCGTATTCCTTGGTAGCTGGATTACCACTGTTTTTGATCCTGCAAGAGGTCTCTCGCAGGGCTGGTACTCTGTTATCGCAGGTGTCATTATTGTCCTTATCTTAATTATCTGGAACTGGAAAATTGAAGTCAAAGCCCGCAGCGATTTCGGACCTTATAAGGAAGACAAAAGCGAGGAGGCTTCAGCATGATTGACGCCCTCATGGAAAACATCCTGTCGATGGTATACATTATAATTGGTGGCGTCCTGATTTCCTGGAGTGTCCACTTCGTGCCTGTAGGCGGTGCACCTGCAGCTATGGCTCAGGCAACCGGTATCGGTACAGGTACCGTGCAGCTGGCAGCCGGAGCAGGCCTGACAGGGCTTGTAAGTGCCGGGTTCATGATGAACGTAACAGACAACCTTCCACTGATTCTCGCATCGGGTGCAGTGGGAGCAATGATCATGATTTCCGTAACCATGATTGTCGGAACCTGGGTCTATGTATATGGTGTGGGCTGTGTACCTTCCTCAGCAAAGGTAAAAACCGACCCAATTACAAAATACAGACAGGACCTGTATGTATCTCAGGGTACTGAGGGACATGGGCTTCCAACAGTCTCTTTTGTCAGCGGTGTAATCGGTGGCTGTCTTGGTGGAATTGGCGGTGCCCTCGTATATTACGCTCTTATAGAAGTGGGCCTTGCTGTAGGTCTTACTGCAGGAGCAGCCTCTACTGTTACAGGGAATGAACTTGTAGGAATTGCTGCAATGTTCGCAATAGGGATTTTCTTCGTAAACGCTGTCATTCCTTCCTATAACATCGGAGGTACGATCGAAGGTTTCCACGACCCCAAGTGGAAGAAGTGGCCAAAAGCCGTAGTATCTTCCTTTGTCGCAACTATACTCTGTGCCGTCGTGGCAGTAATCGCAATTTCACAGCTTGGAGTGATCTAAAATGTCTGCAGGTGGATCAGGAGGAGGAGCCACAGCCGCGTATCCTCCACAAACAATAATGGCTATAGGCGCAATAGGCGGCCTTGCAGGAATTTACCTGGGTCACTTCATGCCTCCAGCGTTTTCCTTCTTCGGAGGCCTTGGAGCAATCTGCGCCATTGTCTGGGGTGCTGATGCGGTTCGCCGTGTTGCAAGCTACGGACTTGGTACAGGTGTTCCGTCTATCGGTATGATCTCCCTCGGGATGGGTATAGTCGCTGCCCTTTTCGGACTTTCAGTAGGAGGCGTAGCAGGGCCCATAGTGTCCTTTATCGCAGCCGCAATTATAGGCGCCGTTATTGGTGTCCTTGCAAACAAGGTAATCGGAATGGGAATCCCCATCATGGAACAGGCAATGGTAGAAATCGCAGGTGCAGGTACTCTTGCAATTATCGGACTGAGCGTTGTCATTGCTGGATCCTTCAATTATGCAGATGTCGTTCAGTACGTCGTAGCCAACGGATACATTGCATTGATCTTTATCATAGGCGGTATGGGAATCCTTCACCCCTTCAATGCAAACCTTGGACCTGACGAAAAGCAGGACAGGACTCTGTCTGTGGCTGTTGAAAAAGCAGCTATTGCATTAGTCATTACAGGATTTGCATCTTCACTCCATGAAGGACTGATGTCAGCCGGATTAAATATCGCCGTAGGGCTTGTTATCTGGGCCTGGGCCTTTATGAAGTACTATGGATTTATCAAGAGAGATGCACATGCGGTTGTTGGAACCGGGCTGCTGCCAAGTGCGGAGGAATTACAATGAGCATGATTCGCATAGCTCCCGAAGTACATCTGGTCATGGACCCGGACACTGCAGTTGTAGCAGAAGAAAGGTCAGACTCGATTCTCTATTCCATGGACCCCGTCTTTGAGAGGATGGACAAACTGGACGGGATTGCAGATGACCTGCTGAACTCCCTTGCACCCAGCAAACCGCTCATGAACTCCTGGCCTGGCCGTGAAAACACGTCCTATATGGCAGGAATTTATGGAAACGCTTTCTACGGAATCGTTGTAGGTCTCGCCTTCAGCGGGCTGCTTGCCCTGATCATATTCATACAGAGACTGATCCAGGGAGGTATGTAAAATGGTAGACAAAAGAGAACCCGCACCAGGATGGCCAATCCTTAAAGGAGAGTATGAAGTCGGCGATGTAAAGAGCTGTGTTGCAGTTATAACCTGCGCATCACACCTCCCCGGAAAGCCCGTACTCGATGCAGGAGCAGCAATTACTGGGTCCTGTAAAACTGAAAATCTGGGTATAGAGAAAGTCGTTGCCCACGTAATTTCAAACCCCAATATCAGGTACCTGGTTGTAACAGGGGCCGAAGTCAAAGGGCACGTTACAGGCCAGGCAATGCTCAGCATCCATGCAAACGGTGTAAAAGAGCACAGAATTGTAGGTGCAGTGGGCGCTATCCCGTATGTAGAAAACCTGAACGATGATGCAGTTGCCCGTTTCCAGCAGCAGATCCAGACCGTAAACCTGCTGGACACAGAAGATATGGGGGCAATCACAGCCAAGGTAAGAGAACTTGTGGCAAAAGACCCGGGAGCCTTTGATGCAGACCCGCTGGTTGTGGAAATCAGCGAGGAAGGAGAAGAAGAAGAAGAGGGCGGCGTGGTCAGACCGGTTTCAGGTGAGATTGCAGTGCTCCGCAGCAGGCTGAAAGGCATTGAAGCCAGGATGCTTGACATAGGAAACTTGAACAAGTTCCACTCAGGGGTTCATGCAGGAAAAATTGAAGGTGCCATGATCGGATTGACGGTAACCATATCCCTGCTTGGGTTATTACTGCTCGGGAGGTAATGAAAATGGCAGAAGAATATGGAAAAGGAGTCCCAATGGTGCTCAACCCTCAGATGGGTGCAATTGACGGTACTGTTGAGAGTATTCGGTACAGAGCACAGCTGATCGCGAGGAACCAGAAGCTGGATTCCGGGGTAATGTCTACCGGATTTATTGGCTTTGCAGCAGGTTTCCTCTTTTCACTGCTGATGGTGGTAGTACTCCCGTTAATGGCCGGTCTCTAAACTTGAGAGGTGAAACTATGGAAGGAAAAGCACCAGCAGCGTTTGTAGATCCAGCTGAGTTTAACGAAGTAATGAAAAGGCTCGATAAGATCGATGAAAAGGTTGAGTTTGTCAACAGTGAAGTTGCACAGAGAATCGGAAAGAAGGTAGGAAGAGATATCGGAATTCTGTACGGCGCAGTTGTAGGACTGCTTCTCTTCCTGATCTATGTCTCGGTATCATCAATGTTCACAATATAATGAGGGATCAAAATGTTCAAGTTTGACAGGAAACAGGAAGTTTACGAAGTAGGTGGAGTTAAGTTCGGCGGACAGCCGGGCGAATACCCAACCGTGTTAGTCAGTACCATGTTCTATGCAAGGCACAAGATCGTGACCGATGAGGACAAAGGTCTCTTTGACAAAGCCGCTGCAGAAACTCTGTGGAACACCCAGGTGTCAATGAGCGATGCCACCGGAAACCCCTATGTAAACCAGATCGTGGGCGAAACCCCAGAAGCAATCAGGCGCTACATCGACTGGTTCGTTGGGATTGATGACAGGACCCCCTTCCTGATCGACTCCTCAGCCGGAGAAGTGCGTGCAGAAGCAGCCCGGTACTGTACTGAAATAGGAGTTGCAAACAGGGCAATCCACAACTCCATCAATGCAAGTATTGAACAGGCAGAAATGGACGTACTCGCAGAGAGCGATGTGGAAGCCGCAATTGTCCTGGCCTTTAACGCAACCGATCCAACCGTAAAAGGAAAACTTGACATCCTTGAAGTCGGTGGTTCCGGGCAGACTAAAGGTATGCTCCAGGTCGCCAAGGAATGTGGAATCAAGATTCCCCTTATCGACGTTGCTGCAATGCCCCTTGGCGCAGGTTCTGGCGCAACAATCCGCTCAGTTCCAACAATCAAAGGAAAGCTAGGCCTTCCTGTAGGCGGTGGATACCACAACATGGCCTCGGCCTGGGACTGGCTCCGGAAATTCAAAAAGACCCAACCAGACCCAAAAGCAATCTATATGCCTACAGACATTGGTACCAACCTGGTAGCACAGATTGCAGGTTCTGACTTCCTTCTCTATGGCCCTATCGAGAACGTCAACCAGATTTTCCCGGCTGTTGCAATGGTCGACATCATGCTTGGAGAAACTGCAAAGGAACTTGGCGTCGAGATCGCAGATGCGGACAACCACCCTGTGACCAAACTGACATAAGCTCAAAACTTATTAAAAAGACCGCAAGGTCGACAAGCAAAGAGAATTTTCTCTTTGCTTTTTCTATTTTTGTATCCGTTAATTCTGCATTTGTTTTAAACTATTTTTAACTCTTCCGGGTCCCTCGGTATAGATGACCATTAGCTTATGATGACCATTAGCTTATGCCAGCTTCAAGATTTGTGTTTTTCTGTCACACTTTAAAAGTTAAAGGATAATTGCATTAGAGCCAGGAAATTAAATCAGAGAAAGACGAAGAAATAAATGAAATTAAAAGTGAAAAGCTAGAAAAAATCTGGCAAAGAGCGGTTTCGTATAAAATTTACAGAGAAAAAATTACAAAGAAAAAAATTAGCTTAAGAAAATAGTCCTCAAGATTATTGACTGGAAGGAAGTACCTAGCAGACAAGGAAGTATTAACGAGCCTGCCAGGTACGATGAATCCACTCCCAACTCGCTTTATGGGGAACAACTGTTACCCTGGATCAGGTAAGGAATGTAAGGACCTGAAAGAGCATTTACATAGAACCCCCGCTCGATCAGGAGCTGTACAAATCTGCTTTCCGACTTACCGTTTGTCAGAGGGTTATAACCAAAGTCTTCCGTAACTAGAGGACAACAATGACAGACAAACTGTGAGCAGGAAATCAGCAATCTGATTCACAGGGAATTTGAGCCCCATCACATTCTAATTTATTTGATTTACATCTCGTACACTGTCTTACATATATATATAAAGAATTGTGAACCGATATTATCTATTTTTGACACATTGCCACTTCTCCACTTCAGTACATAGAAGTAAAGTTCTACCAGATACGAGCAGAAGATTAATGAAGAGAAAAACGTGGATTAAAGAAAGAAAACAGAAATGATAAGCAGGGAATATTATGTGAAACTGCAAATTAATTGGCTCCTGAAGAATAATATAAATTGACAAAAATTCTCAAAAAATGGCACTAAACAGAAAGATTTAATATTCGGTAGCACTTACCAATATATAAACTACTGATGAAGATTTTTAGATGTTAGAATTGTACATCATATCCTTAAACGAATTTCTAAGCTTTGAGCTAGAAGAGATAAAAAACCATCGATATCAGGGGTACAGACTATGGATCGGAGCATAAAAGACCAGAAAACCAGAACATCTTGGGTGAAGATATGCTGATCAGAAAAAACATATCCCTTGATGATAAGTACCTTAAAAAATTGCAGCCCTTTCTTGATGCCAATGATGGTAATCTTAGCGCTGCAGTCAGGGATACAATTGAAATTGCAGATACAGCCCTTACATATCATAAAAGCATTGATGAAGCAATTAAATTTTTAAAAGAAACCCCTGTAAAAGAAGAATTGAGTGACACGATTAAAAGCGGGGAAAACACAATTATAAATAAAACAATGCTCGAGTGGCTTTTCAGGTATACAAAAGGAAGGCTCACCGATGAAGATCTGGTTAATGAGCTCATCAATCCTTTTGAGATTAGCAATATGAAAGAGCTGGAGGACTACCTGAACCGGATCTCCAGAAATTATCAATGGACAATCAGAACTTCAATCAAGTGTGAGGATATATACAATCCTGAATCTGCGCTTTTACTCCTTTCCAATTCTACCATAAACAGTAGGGAGTTTTTTGCCCAGCTTATAGCTCATTTTCTGGCAAGATGGAAACAGCTGGATGTTGAACACATTTTCAGGCGTGCGAATTCAACCCAGATTTCATTCAAAAAGAACCTTTCAGTCTCTCTTAATGAAACCATGCCAGGAATTCGAAAACACTTTGGTTATCTTGACATTGTATGCAGAGAACTTGACGACAATACAGAGTTCTGGACACAGCTAATGTATACATACAATGTTGAAAGGTACAACCTTGTGACCCTGCACAGGAATCAGTTTGAAACCTTTGCAGCCGGAGATGTTCCTAACCCGACAAAAATCCTGGAACGCCTATGCAAACAATCGGTAAATGAGATGTCTCTTCCAGATTTACTGGTCTATTTCAGGAAGATGTACCTGGCTACTCAGCTGGTAAAGAATATAGAAATTTGTCTTGAACCAGGAAAAGAATCAGTAACTATTTTTCATGATTTCAAAAATGAAAAAGTTATTAACAGCCTTGTAGAATACTTTTCGAATATATTCAGAGAAAACGGCACGCCTTTTATAACCTCTTCATACTCGAGTATGATCGTGTTCAGGTTCTATAAGGAACACGAACCTGAAGACAGCTCAGACTTATATGAAGTGGAAGAATTCACAGAATCAGATTTTATTTCGAAAGAATAATTTCCTGGGAAATTTCTGATAAATTCCTGAAAAAGCTGCGCCCACTCAAAAAGACGAGAAAAATAAAGAAAAAGAAGGTTAAACTTTCATCAGTTTAACCTTTTGCAACTCCAAGAGGGATAACTCTTGCGACCTTACGGGCAATACCAAGTTCATGCACAACATTTACCACCTCACTGCTGGATTTGTACACCCCGGGAGCTTCTTCGGCAATCACGGAAGGATGAGTTGCTCTTACAGTGATTCCATGAGCTTCAAGGTTCTCTTTTACGCTCTGCCCGTGGAACTCTTTCTTTGCATGGGCTCTGCTCATAACCCTCCCTGCCCCATGACAGGCACTACCGAAAGAAACATCCATAGCCTCTTTTGCACCACAGAGTATGAAAGAGGGAGTTCCCATACTTCCGGGAATTAAAACCGGCTGTCCCACATCCCTGTATGCAAAAGGAACTTCCGGATGTCCTGCAGGAAAAGCTCTTGTTGCCCCTTTTCTGTGTACGTAGACCTCTTTTTTCCTGCCGTCAATGTTGTGTTCCTCCAGTTTTGCCACATTGTGGGCAACATCATACAGGAGGCTCATTCCCATGTCTTCAGCATCCCTGTCAAAGATTTTTTCAAAAGATTCCCTTGTCCAGTGAGTGATCATCTGCCTGTTTGCCCAGGCGTAGTTTGCAGCACAGAGCATAGCTTTGAAATAGTCCTGTGCTTCCTTTGACTGAGCCGGAGCACAGGCAAGCTGCTTGTCCGGAAGCTCAATCCCGTACTTCTTCACAGCCTGAGAAAGCTCTTTTAGATGATCCGTACAGATCTGGTGCCCTGCCCCCCTTGACCCGCAGTGAACCATTACCGTAACCTGGCCTTCTTCAAGCCCGAAGGTTGAAGCCATTTCCCAATCATAAATCTCATCCACATACTGAACTTCAAGGAAATGATTACCGCTCCCGAGAGTTCCTAACTGGGGCTTTCCCCTGTTCCTGGCTTTAGCACTCACATAAGCGGGGTCTGCTCCTTCCAGGTAGCCATTCCCTTCACAGTGTTCCACATCTGCCTCCACACCATATCCTGCATCCACTGCCCATTTTGCACCCTCAAGAAATGCACTGTCCAGCTCTTTGTCAGAGGCTTTGAACCGGCTTTTTGAGCCGACACCTGCAGGCACGTTATTAAATAGCTCGTCAGTCAACCTCTTTATGTGAGGAACAACATCTTCTTTTTGAAGGTTTGTGCGAATAAGCCTTACTCCGCAATTAATATCAAAACCCACTCCTCCGGGACTGATAATTCCTTCTTCTGCATCAAAAGCCGCAACCCCCCCTATAGCAAATCCATAGCCCAGATGGGCATCAGGCATTGCCATGGAATATTTCTGAATGCCGGGAAGTGTTGCCACGTTTGCGATCTGATCAATTGTCCCGGGTTCAATACCTTCAAGCAGATTTTCGGATACAAACAGGCGCCCTGGAACTCTCATGCCAGGAATATGCCCTTTTGGAATTTCCCAATTATTATCGGAGATCTTCCGGACCAGGCTTTTGATATCTCTCTGTACGCTTTCAGTACCTGATTCCTCAATAGCGGTATCTTCACTTTCTACCATGATTGATACTCCCTGCTCCTTTACATAGTACAAATGTAATTTTGAATATTAGAATTCTGATATCAATATAATTCTGAAATTATTTATTTACTTTATGTTTTCTTGATAATCTACAAGCTACTCTGATACACTGTAAAATGCTGTTTGAGACTGTATAAAAGACGAGATACTACAGTCATACATGACAGCCATACATAAAAACGATGTATAGAATTAACCAGAACCCTCAAAAGCTCCAGACCTTTAGATATCAACAACAACCTGAGCTTTCCAGCCCTCGGCAGTTTTCTCGAGTTCCAGCTGGTTATATGTGACAGCCTTAATTTCAGTTTCAAATGGATGGCTTTCAGGATAATACTCTTCACCTGAAGCCAGAGCTTTTATTGAGTACTCCCCGTTCTCTTCCTTGATTTCCTTCACCTGAAACTTCCAGAAGACAATCTCATCAACCTCAAAAAGATATAAAAGCTCAGAAAGCCAGTCCACGAGCAGAGATTCCATATCAGGCGATATAAGAGAAACTTCTCTTGCCGTCTCTCCCGAAACTTTCCCGGTATCAATTATAACATTAAACATGGCAAGAGCTGCATTTTCAAATACCTCTTCCAGGGTATCTCCATAAGCCAGGAACTTTATATCTGCGGTATGTTCCAGATACTCGTACTTTTTTCCTTGAGACGGCATAGTCAGGTATTGGATTTTGTCTTACATTAACCTATCCGCTTCAGAAACCTGTTTTAAGGCATTAAAAACGTTTAAAAGGAGTTTAATATGAATCCGGAGAATTTTTTAAATTCAAATCAACAAATAATGAAAAATGTCAATCCAGCCTGTTCCAGATATAGAAAATTCTTTGAACTGCCGTAATATGGCTTGTCACAGCAATCAGGATGACAGCCCAGCCCAGAATGGAAAAACCTGCTATCGAAGCAGGGTAAACTGAGTTGGCGAAAGCAGCAATAATTATCACTACAAGACGGTCAGCCCTTCCCATAATTCCACCGTAATATCTTCCGAGATTAAGTGCCTGAGCCTGAGTCCCGAGGTAGCTAGTAAGAAGGACGCCTACAATTGCCGCAACTCCGATCTGCCAGGACGCGTAGCCTGCAAAAAAAATGCTGCAGATGATAAAAATATCCGAATAGCGGTCAATTACATGGTCGAGAAAATCACCTCTCGGTGTTGCTCTGTTGGATTTGCGTGCAATTACCCCATCAAGAGCATCGAAAAGAGAGTTAAACACCACCAGTATGCCTGCGAGCAGGGTGAGCTCCTTATATTCAGGAGAATAATAAAAACTGAGCCCGGCAAAGAAGGCACAGATAAGGGAAATGATTGAAACCGTATCAGGTGAGACCTCATATCTTATAAAGAAGTCTGCGAGAGGGTCAATTACTCTCGTAGCAACGGGTCTCAGGGCATTAAACGTCATGGTACTCTGGAATCTTCCTTTTTATATTTTCGTTATAAAAGACAGGCCTGAAAGAATGGCAGCTTATCCTGCTTATTATACCGAATGGAATTTACTTATTTATATTATTTCTTTGATTACCTGTCTTTTGATATTTATACTTAAGGCTGCATTGCTTGATAATCAGTGTACTCTATAGATAATACTTACTTTCTCATTTTGTCACTTCTTTCACTTTTTCACGGCTGCTAGCTCATACAGGTATTTTACTCTGCAGGAGTGCTCAAGCTGCGTGGTCACAATATAAGCTTCTTCAAGAGTTCTTCCGATGGCAAAAGTTCCGTGACTGAATACTACAGCTCCCCTGTGTCCTGAAAGCGAATTTGCAAGGTTTTCAGCAAGCTCTCTACTCCCTATCCCGCCCCCTACAACCGGAATGTTCCCAAGAAAATACTGCCCCTCACTATCCACAGGAACAATTACCTTACCTGGACCGGCAAGCAGTGATTCCACTACTACATACGGGCAATGAGCGTGAATTATTGCAAGGGCAGAGGTCTTCCTGTATATCTCCCTGTGCACCACAGTCTCGGAAGATGCAATTATATCCAGGGATGAGGTATCCTGAATATCCACCTCAACAACATTATCGCCGGTAATCTCGTCAAGAGCAGTCCCGCTCCGGGTAATAAGCATCCTGCCCCCGGCCCTGGCGCTGATATTCCCGAAATTTGATTCCACAAGCCCGTATTCCACCAGCTTGCGCCCGTATTTTGCCATTTCCTGCCACATCTTAAGCGAGATATAGAGGAAGACTGCCATAAGGCTTGTGCACTGCCAGAACTACCAAAAACTAAAAAAAGAACTGGGGCCATCAGTGACAATAACTTTATAGATGTCCGGAAAAAGGATCCTGCCATAAAGTTTATCTGTGAGTATTGTATTTAGATAAGTCTGCAATCAGCTTCATTGTGCCTCGTTGGCTCAGCCCGGTAGAGCGAGTGACTTGTAATCACTAGGTCGCGTGTTCGAATCACGCACGAGGCTTTGTATTTTTCGTTATATAATCGTGTTCGAATCCCACTTTTTCATAGGAAAAAGTGATGCAGTGAGTGTGGGAATATACAAGTTTAGTCTTCAAAAAGGGCTGGAATCACTAAATTCTGCACCTATTTCTGATGTAAATAAGAAGTCGATCTTAAATTTCGTGGATCGCTGTTTTACTGAGAGATTCCATCAACATATGTTTTAAAAGACAAATGCTTAAAAAAAGTAGGAGAGGACTTCCCCTATTCTTACAATATTAGCTCTCAAAAGACATGGTTATTATAAAACCATGTTTATTGAGTTCTAGATAGCTTTATTTTTTAACTTTCAGACCTGCCTGGTAGCCTCTTGGGAAGCAGTCACTATAACCTTTTTCATAGCCTTTTTCATAGTCTCCTTTATAAGCTGGTTTCTTTATATATGTTTGAGTGTAGGTCTTCTTGCTGTCTTCCTTGCCTTCTTTAAATCCGTCTTTAAAGCCATCTCTGCAGCCATCTCTGTAACCCTGTCTATACTCTTTTTGGTCTGCGCTTACCGTTGCAACTGTCAATGATGCTACAAAGCAGACTAAGACCAGAATAACCAAAGTCTTTTTCAGGCTCATTTGTTCACTTCCCCAATCTTTTCCAATTTAATCAAGTTTATGATGTTGATTTTTCAATCCCCTGAGTGCTGGCAGATTCATTCACTTGACCAATGAATCTTCCACTTGCATTTATGTACTGAAATTTGCTAGCGAAGAGATTTCAGATATACGCAATAGAGCATTATTACCCATATAATATAATAATAGCAGAAATATAAATACTGAAATATATTAAAATTAATCATAAGCTATAATTGTCCAAATTTAGGATTTAAGCTCATCCATTCCTGATTAAGCAATAAATTCATGATATATGGTCTACATAAAATCATCATAAATAATTATAACATACATTAAAAGGTAATGTTTCAGATTAGATACTCAGCGTTAAATTATACTTTGAGAAGTATGTTACAAGTCATGAAAAGCATGCTTATAAAAAGAACTTACTTTTTGGGTGGATAATATGTAAACCTTTATTTTTGTCATAGATGATAAAAATACTTCTTGAGAGTAGTAGATTCCAGGCTCAAATGAATCGTCCCTAATTGATTTTTAAATTGAGAAAAAAGAGAGTTTTTAATGTTAACCTGATTTATGAATAGATTATTATATAAAGAATTATATTTAGGGTTTGACGAAAAGTTTTTGGAAGTCAAAAACTCGCGGTCTCAAAATAGAATTCTGTAATATCTTATCGCAACTAATACCGAGAGGCTATTTGCCCAAAACTTCGTATATATATAATAAAAGAAGTGAAATACATGTTCTGGAGCAAAGACAATATTGTCGAAAGGTTGAGCAAAATACCTCGAACGCTGGAGGATATCTCAATAGAAATCTTTGAAGGCGTACCCTCAACAAATGATTTCTTACACAAGGTAAGTTTTTCAAGGGAAGATTGCACAGATACCCCATATTCCTGTAGAAATCTGCAAAGGAACATAAACATAGAACAGGAACTTATGTATCCTTATATGGATGGATCTTTGTCTAACGAATTTGCTATTCACTCTAGCCAATACCGGTTTATGCTGCCTTATGAAATTCTCGGTCACAACATAAGGAAAGAGTATAGAGTCTTTCACCCAGAAGAGATGAAAACAAGATTTCCAATGGCTTATAAACGGCTTATAGAGATCAAATATAAGTTCAGGACAGATGGGGAAGAACTCGATTCAGCTGAGTGTTACCGCCTGAATAATGAGAGCTTTCTTCAGTACATTAATACACCTAAAATTATCGTTACTGACCACTACCGTCTGCAGGCTTCGTATGATTCAGCCGGAGACCATGTATTTGCAGATGGAATTGGAGTAGTCCTCGGGGACTCTACACTCTACCATTATGTGACAGCGGTACTTAACTCCTCTATATCAAGGGTTTTTCCAGAGATCTGGAACCGTGAAAAAGTGCGAAATACCAACAATTTATACCCGAAGATGCTTAAGAGGTTTCCGATTACATTTCCTAAAAATGAACTCACAGAGACTTTAATAAATACAACAACTCGTTACCTGATTTATCTCAACAGTCAAAAACATACAGCAAACGTTTACTCCTTACCAGATTACCAGAGACTAATTGAGTTTTATAAAAGAATCTCAGATCTTTTGATCCTGGACACATATATTACAGATGATCTTGATCCGAGATTCATTGAAATCCTTACCGAAAACATTGTCTCAGCGGAAGATGAATTCGAATACAGTAACGATATGAGCCTTTTAATTGCACTGCAGGAAATAAAGAAGAATATCCTGGAAAATTCTGATTTCCGGAAATGTAAGTTCACCAATGAGTTTACAAATATTCTTGCTACCTTGAAAAACAACGGAGTCTGGTAAAAAAGTTCAGGTGACTCAAATAGAGGGCGAAGCAGCTTTAGCTTCAGAGTTGCATATTACCCTCTTACGAGTTACGATAATCCTTATTATTTAACTAAAGACAACCTTGAGTTATTCGTTGCCTTCAAGGTAATCTCTCATAATCTTTATAGCACAGTATTCGCCGCACATGGAGCAAGGGCCTGTTCTGGGACACATATCCTTTGGTCTGTCAGAATCAAGGGCGAGCTCCATCTGTCCTTCCCAGTCAAAGCGGGCACGTTTTTGGGCAAGCAGCAAATCCTTGTTGCTCATCCCATATTTAATGGAATCTCCTATATGGGCAGCTATCTTGAAAGCAACCAGCCCTTCCCTTACCTGCTCTGGACTTGGAAGTGAAAGGTGCTCTGCGGGCGTAATGTAACACAGGTAGTCCGCCCCTGCCCCGCTTGCCATGCTGGCCCCTACTGCACCTGCAATATGATCATAGCCAACGGCAATATCCGTGGGCAGTGGTCCTGCAACAAATAGAGGGAAATTTGATTTTGACTTATACAGCTTAACGTGGGCAGGAATATCTGCTGCCTGTATGTGCCCGCCCATGCCTTCTATTATAACCTGTACACCCTCCTCATTGGCCTTATTCGCAAGCTTGACATTGGTATCAACTTCCATCATCTGGGCACCGTCTCTCAGATCGTGAATGCAGCCACTTCGCATAGTGTTTCCCAGGGAAAGAACTACATCCTTCTTCCTGAGAATATCAACTATCTCGTCAAAATACTCTATAAAAGGATTCTCACAACCGTTTGTAAGCATGTAAACACTGGTAAGGGAACCTCCTTTTGATACCATCCCCATTACCCTGCCCATTCCTTTCAATTTTTTAAGAGTTTCTTTATCCACACAATGCAGCACTACAGAACTCACACCTTCATCCACATGAGCCTTGATATACGAAAGAATATCATCAGCAGTAACCTCCTTCATCCCGCATTCCATGGTGGTCTGATAGATCGGAACCGTGGTAATAGGGAGCTTGCTGTTTTCCAATACACGTTCACGTATGGTTCTGATATCCCCACCCATGGAAAGGTCGGTAATAGTGTCCGCTCCGTATTTATCTGCGATTTTTACCTTTTCTATTTCAGCATCCACATTAATTTTTGCAGTAGAGGTTCCCAGGTTAACATTTACTTTGGTGCTGGCACCTTTACCTATGGCTACAGGAGGACAACCTTTCCTTGTCATTATAACAAGACTTCCTTCAGCCACTCGGGAAAGCAGTATATCCTCATCAATATTTTCTATCTCTATGATCTGTTTCATTTCAGGAGTAAGCCTCCTGCTGCGTGCATAATCAATCTGTGTGTGTCTCATAGGGGATTTCACTCTCTATTTTTCCACCATAGAAAGGCAGGTTATTAATTCAACTGCGCGAATTTATTATTATATTTATTGAACATATAATATTGAAATGTTTCCTTTGTTATTTAAGTCATAGGTTGACAAAATGCATTTACAAAATGCATTTAGATTCATTGAGACATAATTTAGATTGAGATAGCAGTACTGTTAAAAAGCGCTGAATAGAGAAGGAATTATTTCGATTCCAGAATAGTGAGCGAACCAAGGGTCAGCAAAGGACTCAGCAGCACCATAAGTTGTAAAAAAGAAACGCAAGAGGCTTTAAAAAGCAACGTTTGTTATATGTGTATTTTTGATATAACCTGTGGTCTGAATTTTTAACATAATCTGATTTTATTAACATGATTTATCTAAAACTCGAGAAACCTGAATTTAATTACTTACATGAAGAAGCCAAGAGTTACAGATGTATTTTGTAAATTTTATATACATTGACAGATATTAATATGTTGTACCACCTCCCATACAACATATATTATTAATAACTGTAACAAACTCAAATATAAAGGGCTCTGAGGCCTTCAATAATAAATACCTTCCCCTATATTATACGGAAGAGAAAATCTGCCATGTTGAAAAGGAAGTATGCAGAGAAAAAAATTTGAAAACTTAGGGAAGTAAAAAGACTAACTTTTTCCATTTAATCTCAGGATCTAAAAAAATAGCAGGCATTGAAGCCAATTTTCTGCTATCAAAATTCTTCTTGACATTATACCAGACCTTTGTTTGTACAGACCAGAGAGCAAACCTAAAAAATAAATATTTGTCTCTCAAACCGGAGAAAAATAAATGAAAGAAAGTGTTAGAAATTCCGGTATAGATGTTATTGGAGATATACCCTGGGGAACGCATTTCTGTCAGTTTTACAAGACAAAAGAAGATTTGATAGATATACTTGTCCCTTATTTTAAAGCAGGGCTGGAAAATAACGAGCTTTGCGTGTGGATCACGTCACAGCCTCTGGAAATAGAAGAGGCAAAAGAAGCCATGAAAAGGGCTGTTCCTGATATTGATGTTTATCTAAAGAAAGAGCAAATCGAAATCATCCCTTACACTCACGGGTATCTGAAGGAAGGTATTTTCGATCCGGATAGAGTCGTAAATAGCTGGGTTGAAAAAATCAACCATGCTCTGGCAAAAGGCTATGATGGACTGAGGGCTGTAGGGGACAATCGCTGGCTGGAAAAAGAAGGCTGGAATGGGTTTGTTGATTATGAGAACAAAGTGGATGCTATTATCGACAAACATCACGTAATAGGTCTATGCCCGTATTATCTTGATATATGCAACACAGCCGAGATTATTGATGTAGTCTCCAATCATCAATTTGCTTTGATCAAAAGGGAAGGAAAATGGGAGCGAATAGAAAATTCCGGAAGGAAGAGGGCAGAAGAGGTAGCTGTTCAAGCCGCAAAAGACTGGGAACAAACCTTTGATGCCGTGCCGGATCTGATAGCTGTAATTGATGGTGGATACAGGATAGTCCGTGCTAACAGAGCTATGGCAGCAAAATTGGGGAAGAGGCCAGAAGAATGTATAGGGTTGACCTGCTATCGCGCTGTACACGGGACTGCAGAACCTCCCCTTTTTTGCCCACAAAGGCAGTTGCTTAAGGACGGGCTCGAACATGCCGTAGAGGCTCAGGAAGATGTTCTGGGCGGCAGCTTCTTGATAAGTGTCTCGCCGCTATATGACCCTGGAGGGAAGCTTATAAGGAGTGTTCATGTTGCCCATGACATTACAGAGCAAAAAAAGGTAGAAGTAGCTCTTAAAAAAGCACATGGCAGCCTGGAAGAAAGAGTTAAAGAACGCACAGTTGAACTTGAAGAAGCCTACAAGGCATTGATGGAAAATGAAAGAAGGCTATCTGAAGCCCAAAAAATGGCTCATATAGGAAACTGGGATTGGGAAATAGGAAGCAATAAATCTTACTGGTCTGATGAAATGTATAGTATTTTCGGGCTTGATCTTGAGGAGTCTGGCTTACCTTATGATGAAGTGTTAAATTATATACACCCTGAAGACCGGAAATATTTAGATAACGTTATTAAAAGAGCTTTAAACGGAGAGCTTTACAGTATTGACTACAGAATAACCCGTGCTGATGGAGAAGAGCGCGTAGTTCATTTGCAGGGTGAAGTTATCTTTGATAAGAAAAATACGCCTGTAAGGCTGAGAGGGACACTTCAGGACATTACTGAACGCAAAGAGACTGAAAGAGCACTTGAACTAAGTAGAGAAAGGTATCGTTCTTTTATACACAATTTTAAAGGGATTGCTTTTCAGGCAGACAGAGATTTGAACCTGGAATACATGAAAGGAAACGTAAAAGAGATTACAGGGTATGGTGAAGAAGAACTCATATCTGAAAAACTATGGAGAAAACTTATAGTGCCTGAGGACCTGCCTCTGTTTCTTAAAAAAGAGAGAGAAGCTAAAGGTTCTCCTTCCGCATGTGATGGAGAACTTGACTACAGAATAAGATGCAGAGACGGTGAAATAAAGTGGGTTCATGAAGTTTATCAAAAAATCCCGGGTATGGATGGAAAATCCATGACATATCAGGGCGCGATATATGATATTACCGAGAGAAAAGAAACTGAAGAAGCCCTGAAAAAAGCTGAAGAAGCCCGAAAAAAAGAGATTCACCACAGGATCAAAAATAATCTGCAGGTAATCTCCTCTTTACTGGATCTACAGGCTGAAAAGTTCAGTGAGAAAGAAGAAGTTAAGATATCGGAGATTCTCGAAGCTTTCAGAGAAAGCCAGAACCGGGTGCTTTCAACCTCACTCATTCATGAAGAGCTTTATAAGGGAAAAGGAATCGACACCCTGGACTTTTCAGCATATCTTCGGAAACTGGCGGAAAACCTTTTCCAGACTTATATTCTTGGGAACGAAAACATTCACCTGCATATGGACCTGGAAGAAAATGCCTTCTTTAATATGGATACTGCTGTTCCGCTAGGAATAATTGTTAACGAACTCATATCCAACTCCCTCAAACATGCATTTACTGAAGGAAAGGGAGAAATTCAGATCAAGCTTTACAGGGAAGAAGAGGAAAATGAAACGGAGAGGTCCCGTTTCGTTATGACAGTTTCAGATAACGGAAAAGGGATTTCTAAAGACATAGAACTGGAAGATCTTGATACCCTTGGGCTGCAACTGGTGAGCATTCTCATTGACCAGCTGGATGGAAATATCGAACTTAAAAGAGACCAGGGAACGGAATTTCGAATAACATTTGATATAGTACAGGACTGCTTGCGTTGAAAAGAGAGTTGTATCAGCATAAGATTTATGGTGCAGTTGTGGGTAATGAAACAACTACCTCCACATAACCTCCTTTTATGTATACAGCTTTAAAAAATATAAGATAATACTTTTAAAATATAAAATAACGAATCGCTACTTTACTTCACTTTGATATATCTTCTCTTCTTCATATATTTACTCTTCATTATAATACTATATGCCACATTTTTTCTTAGTTTTTCGTTGACTTAACAATAATTTTTTTCCAGCTTTTGTGAAGCTTTTAGTCATAACAGTTTTGTATTAAAGTTAATAAAGTTAATCTTATCACCAGAATTTCAGCATCAGCAATATCCGGTTTTACACCTGTGTTTCTAGTGACATAATATGGATACTGCCAGAATCTGACCATGCTACGACATTGCCGGACACAACTGGTGTCTGTGCACTGTTACCAGAAGACAACTGTTTGCTCTTTTCGGTAGTTATATTGTACACATATACGTCACCGGAATCTGTACTACCGAGGTCATTGTGTTTTAAATACACAATCCTGTCTCCATCTATATCAATCGAACCACCGGTATCGTAACCAGTCATATCGTCACCGGTTGTGACTTCAATCTGTTGATTGGCAGCAATATCATACATGCGAATATTACCCAGTCTGGTGTAGAAATCTGACCATATGACTTTATCGTCACAGATATGAGAGGCTAAGTTATCTCCATACTGGCTGACATCTACTGCCTGTTTAGTGGTAATATTATACACATAAATTTGAGGGGTATCTTCAGCTGAGCCAGACTCGTATGATATCATATCATCGTAAATGTCAGGACTGTTTCCGTCTGCTATTCTGGTCTGTGTAGATGTAGATATGTCCCGCATGTAGACACCGGAGTTTGCACTCCACACGATTCTGTTGCCGTAAATTGCAGGGACGCTGTAGCTATCTACATCTTCTGTGACGTCAGACCTTGCCCCAGTCTTGAGATCGTATACAGCAAGTTTCGGCACTCCGGTACTCTCATCATACCACACCAGCTTATTACCGGAAATAGCCGGATGAAACGCTACAGAAGAATTAATAATGACATCTTCTTTGGTGGTCAGATTATAAACATGAATATTCCCGTTATTTGTCCACACCACGTTACTGGCATCGATAGTAGGCTCAGATCCGCTGCCGATTTTTGTAAATTGCGTGGTTGAAGCCACTGTCGATACCAAGACCAGGAATATAAAAATCGATGAAATTAAAAGTAATTTACCTTTCATTTTTCTTCCCCACTATATGTCGCTTATAAAACTCAAGTGTTCTCTAATCTTAGAGTCTTCTCTAATTCTGGAGTTTTCTCTAATTCTGGAGTTTTCTCTAATTCTGGAGTTATAACACGTGGACTTATGTTTGTTTTAATATCTGTACAATTAAATGTTTAATTTACCTATGGATTTATTTTTATCATATTAATAAAATTGGTTATTAATATAGTTATAAAAGTAAATTACTCCTGATCTGGATCGAATTACCATGCTCATTCTGAAACCCTGAAAAATTTGGAGTAATAGAGAATATACCTGTAGAAAGGAAAATGGGTCCACAGCCTGGACCCAGATAATTTAACAGCATGAGCCCAGCTTTTGAGAATAAGAGTCATCAAAATCTACAGGTTAAGCAAAGGTTTAAACCCCCATCTCTGGATATTAGAGGTATTAGTTCAGAAATTTGAGGGCACGCAGTTTTCTCGAGAGAGCAGACTGATGCTCAAAGGAGAAACTAATAGCAGAGGACGAGTTGCCCCATTTCAGCGCACTCAGACATAGAAATAAATTTAATTTTGATTTAACGACATCTTTCTAAACTTAGTAGGCTTTCTCAGAAGCCAATCTGAGAAAACATTTGTTTTAGCAATTTATCCAGAAGGCTAATTCCTATCACAATTAACTGGCGTTCTATTTATCTATCAAGTATCTTCATTCGAATTTTGGCAAATGAAGTCAGTTTGATGAGCTCTAAGTATTTATTTATAATTAATTTTTAAGGGACACAACTAATCAAAAAAATTCTTATTAAGGTTTTGATTTATTCTGTGTAAAATATATAAAATTTAATGAAAGAAAGTGAAAAAGGAGATAAAAATACCATTTCTGGATTCAAGTTTTCTGATTTTTTCGAGCGTCATGTCTACTAAATGCGTTTTTAACTTATTCAGCACATTTCAGGATCCTCGAATAACTATATTTTATTTTCCTTTTGGTTTATTTTTAATCTACATTAGCAAATTTAGTTACATTATTGATATTTTGAAATATGGGTTTAACTCCTTACGGCTGGACTCATAATTCTTAATATACGATTTCTATAGCCTTACTAACCAGTCCGATTAAAAGTCTGAAAAAGGCCGAAACGACCCAGCACTATATAAATTACATTGGAAAAATACCAAAAATACTTTATAATAGGACTGCGTAGACCTTGAATGCTAAATTAGAAAATCCAATATCAGGTGGATTGTTTCTTCTGAAAAGCATTTCTGAAGAAGAATTGACCCGGTTAAGGACTGTGATCAGTTAAACAGGAGGTATTGACCAGAAGAGTAATATCCCATGGTCAGTAGCAATTTTAAATGGTAGAAGTCAAAACTTCTGATTTCCGGCCACTTCCAGTGCCTGATCCCTATAAGGCAGTTGGAGAGTGGAGACTCTGTGTGCAACGTGTCCGCCCCACATAAATCGCAGAGAACCGTATTGGATAGGTTCAAAAATATTACGCAGACGTAATATAGGTTTTTGAATAACAGCACCGAACCGACCTGATTAGAGTATCTAACCCAATCTAATTAGATATGTCGGAAAAGAGGTATTACGAGTCCGTAATATGGAATTTTGAGAAATATTTGGGGAAAAACATAAAAAACATAGAATTACCCTTGAAATTTTGATTTACTTAAGTCCCTATAAAAAATCCAACCCAAAGGTGATACGATGCTAAAAAGACAGCTAGGAACCCTATTCCTGGTAACATGCCTTATTTTAACGACCGTACCTACAGTATTAGGCGGCGAGAACACACAGGTCATAACTGTTGCTGGAGATGGAAGTGGAGATTACAACTGTGATGGAATAGACGATCATGTCCAGATTAACCAGGCACTTGCAGATGCGGCAAAGAACCCGGGCACAACCGTCCAGCTTAAAGGCCCGTTCACATATGACATCGGGGATTCTCTTCTGATCGGCAGTGACACGACTCTTGCCGGAGATTCCGGTGTAACAATTAAGCTTGCCAAAGGACTACCTCTCTGGGGCAGCCGTGAGAGCAGTATTGCAGAAAAGAAAGCTATGCTTATGATCAGAGGCAGTTCTGCAAGCAATGTTAAAATAGAAAACTTAACTGTTGATGGTAGTCAGAGTGACTATTATCCTGATATCAGGCTCGGAACTTCCAGTTATAACATGGCAACCATAATAAATGTTAACGGATTAACAATTCAGAACGTTACATTCCAGAACGGATGTAATGATGCCATGCTTATTTCGAAATCCAGCAACGTAATGATAGATACAGTAACTGTAAACAAATGCGGACATGATTGCGTATATGCCTATCACGTAGACGGCATTACAGTTAAGAATTCTACATTCATTAACCGAACTAATTCATCCGTTCGATTCGACTCCGTTACCGATGGAGCCATGCAAAACAATGAATGTACTACATCCGGCGGCGGATATGCAGGTCTGGAGTTACAGGGAACTCTTAAAAACATAGAAGCTTCTGGAAACTATTTCCATGACCTGGATGCACCTGCAGTAGTACATTTAAACACAAAAGAAACCAATGTAAACATCCACGATAACAGAATTGAAAACTGTGGATAAAGAACTTTATTAGTTGGAAACTCTCAGTTCATTCTGAGAGCCAATTCAATTTATTTCAACTATATAAGGTTGGGAATTAAACAGTTGCCTGCAAAGCAAGCAACTTTTAAGTTTCCAAATTCATTAAACTAAGGAACAATTCGGCTTTTCTGGAATTAATCAAACAACTTCTCTCGTAGTTCTTCTGTTTTAGACCATGTAAGATCTATTCAGCGCATCAATTCCATCGTACAGTTCTCTCAATGCTATGCTGAGTCTGCGAACTTCAACCTGCCACACCCTTTTACTGATCTGTCTGTCCCCTCCGGCTTTGACGGCTGCTATCCATGCATACTTCCGGGCTAGTTTTGAGTTGCGTAAAGGAGAATGAAAAACCTGCCCTGTTTTCTGGTTACTGTACTTTTCATTAATAAGGAACTCGTAGATTTCCTCAACCCTTTCGAGCATTTTCTGCTCGCTTTCAGAACCTGATGCCCCAAAAACGACAAGATTCCATAGACGGAACTTTACCTCACTCATTTCGGAAACAAGCTTTTTGGAATTTGCAATATCCAGCATTTCCCTGAACTCACGAAAAATATCCGTGTTCCCGGAAGGTGAAGGTAAAGTATTTCCAAGTGAAATCATAACGTGTATGCACTCATGAAAAAGGATTCTGGCTATAAGGAACTCGACTCTCTCCTGAATGTTCCAGAATCTGGTTACAAGGAATTCGTCCCATAGCTGGTACGGATTAACCAGAATCAGAGATCTGTAAACTATTTTCTTCTCCTTCTCTGAAACCGAACGTTTCGGGTAAAGAGCCATCCCCTGCATTTTCCCGAAAAACTGAACCCTGACTGCCAGATCCCAGCAGCATTCCCACTCTCCGTCTCTTACACACTTAACTCTGCAATATTCACCGTCAAAATGAACGTTTTCAAGCAGGCGGTACATATCCTTGCTGTGTGTTTTGATAATTGATTTCACCCTGGATTCCCGATAGATACTGAGGTCAAGGTAAGGAAAGCACGGAATAGAAGTGAAAGAGGAACAGGGTGCAGACGGGTTCAGGTCATAGAATCCCTGAAACCAGGAACCTGAATTGTCCTGTGATATATTTTCTTTTTGTTCAACTGGTCGGGTTTTTTTACTCATACCATCTTCCCTCCAACATACCCTATAGGATATTATCACTTAGGTTATATAAAAATTGATCAACAGGAAATATAAGTGAAAACAGGCGATGAAACTGAAGTAAGGCGTATCCTGCTGAAAGGAGGGAAGAAACCCTGATTAAATTCTTCCGCCGTTACTTCCGCAAACAGGGCAATTGTTCAGCTTCGAAAGTGAAATTTCGCTGAAGCTTCCGGAAAGCCCGTTCCAGAACAAAAGTCTCCCCTCAAGAAGCTTTCCTTTACCGGTCAGGAACTTAACTACCTCACTTGCCTGAATGGAGCCGATAACACCCGGAGTTGCCCCGAGAATCGGGAAGACCTCTTTTCTTGAAATTCGCGGGAAAATGCAATAAAAACAAGGGGTTTTTCCGGGAATTATTGTTGTGACCTGCCCATCGTAGCCGGTAACCGCTCCATGAATTAAAGGAATATTCCTCTTAACTGAAAGCCTGTTAAGAATATGCCTTGCTTCGAGATTATCCAGAGCATCAACTATGATATCACATTCAGGGACCAGAGAATCAACATTTGATTCGGTAAGCATCTCTTTAATCGTTTCAACCTCAATTAAAGGGTTCATTGAAAGAAGCTTTTCCTTTGCGGATTCAACCTTTACCCTCCCAATGTCCTTTTCGTGGTGGAGAAACTGCCTGTTCAGGTTTGTAGGGTCTACAGTATCAAAATCTGCAAGGATTATTTTCCCTATCCCTGCAATTGCAAGGTATGTTGATACTGGAGACCCGAGCCCTCCGGCACCGGCGACAAATACCCTTGCAGCTTTTAACTTCTCCTGTCCTTCCTCTCCAAAAAGAAGAATCTGACGACTATACTTTTCTCGTTCCATGTTATTCATGTGAATGCCTTCCGGAATGTAGATTAACAGGAATATTGATTTCTTAAAAGTATTGATTCATACGATATGGTATTTAGAAAACTTATTTTAAAGCTGATTTTTAATACTGGTTTTTGAAGTTAATGTTTAAGAGCTATATTGGGCTGTATTGAAAGCTGGTTTTGAGATTAATTTCTGATGATTACTCAGGAAACTGGTATTCAGGAACGCTAAATCTGACGTGTAGGACTACATGTTGTGAGTTCGACATTACTGTATTTCATAGAAATTCATAGAAATTATTCCTTTTCTCGGTAAATAGATTTCTTTATGCATAATGTCTTCGGAGAAGAGGAATAAAAACAGGTATCAAAAAAGACATAAAAAGGTACAGGAGAAAGTATATCTATGAGAACCAGCATAGCCAGGGAAAGAAGCGTTTAAAAGCTTGGAAGGCAGAAAATTTTTTTTTGGAAAAATTAATTAAGGCAAGACCCATAAAAATGGTTACATCATTTTTTTAACACGACTGGAACCGGGTAAGGCTGCTCATTTTGATTAAGACCTTTATAAGAGGTTGCGAGTGAGATGCTGAAATGCACATGAGACGCTGGAAAATAGAAAATGTATAAAGGTATGAATTTATGAAAGTTCTGGATTTAAAAAATACTATTCTCAATATCAAAAGGGAATTCTCTGGCTACTTTAAGGAGCGAGACGCCGAAATTAACGGTTCTCTTCTGGCGCTACTTTCAGGAGAACACATACTTTTGCTGGGCCCTCCGGGCACTGCAAAGACCCTGCTTGCAAGCAAAATCTGCGAAACCATCGAGGGAGGAAATTTTTTCCATTATCTTCTTACTCGTTTTTCCACTCCAGAAGAAGTATTCGGACCTCTTTCTTTAAAGGCACTTGAAAAGGACGAATTCAGCAGGAGAGTAGAAGGTTACCTGCCAACTGCACACATAGCCCTCCTTGACGAGATTTTCAAGGCGAACAGCTCTATCTTAAACAGCCTTCTGACCGTCCTGAACGAGAGAAAATATCATAACGGCAAGGAAGTTATGGATGTCCCTCTCTTTTCCGTTTTCGGGGCTTCCAATGAACTGCCTGAAGAAGATGAAAGCCTTGAAGCCCTTTACGACAGATTCCTCTTCAGGTACAGTGTGGACTATATCCAGCACGAAGAAAATCTTGAAGCCCTCATTTTCGAAAATACGGAAGATTTCCTGCCTTCAACAAAACTTTCGGTTGAAAATATAAGAGAAATCCAGAAAAAAGCAAGGGAAATGCCTGTAGACCCTGAAGTCCGGACAATTATTCGAGAATTGAGAAGAGAGCTTAAAAACTCGAATATCTTCGTTTCGGACAGACGCTGGAAGAAGATTATAAACGTGCTCAGAGTAGCTTCAGCTGTAAACGGGCACACAAGCGTAAACAGGATGACTGTTGTTCTGCTGCAGCATATGCTCTGGGATCTGCCGGAACAGAAAGAAACTATCAGGAAACTTATCCTTGACAGGGTTGTTTCAGGAGGCACTGATACCGGAAAGCTAAAGCAGAATGTGCTTGACCTTAGAAACTCTGTTTACATTTGCCTGCAACAGGAACTTCCGAATACCGTGTCCTGCAATAAGTGCTTTGAAGAGGAGAAAAAGGCTACCGGAGGCATGAAGAGCTCCAGGTTTACCGGGATGAAAGCCCCGAAGAGCCTCACTTTCAATAATGCGCTTGATCTATTAAAACACCATATGGAATTTCCAACTCATACCTATAGTCTCGGGCTTGACTACGGCAATAGTAACGGTTCGTTGAGCTTCGAAGCCATGGCAGAGCAGTTCCGCCGCAGGTATGGATTTGAGTTTAAGTTGAGCCTGGACTACGGAGATAAAAAACTCTACGAAAAAGAGTACGAAAACCTCGAGGAAAGGTTGAACTACTTCAGAAAACAGGTGCAGGAAGAAGAAAAAGCTCTTGAGGAAACCCTCAGGGAAAATATCTGGATTTCAGGACAGGACAGCAAAGAAATTCTGATGAAATACCACTCCAAAAATACGGACATTTACGAGATCGCAAGCCATCTAAATGAAATCCGGACCTTACTGGAAAAACCGAAGATATTCGATGTGGAAATCGAAAAAGCAGAAGTTGCCTGAGCCTGAAAAACTCTGGAAGACGGAAAAAGGAAGGAAACAAAGAATATGCAGAATCTGAGAAGCTCGAAAAAAGGTTTCGAGAATTTATCCGAATCAGATAGGACATCTTTTGATAGGAACTTTAATCCTTCTACTATACTGAATACTGAACTGAGGGAATTTCTGGCAACTCCCCGAAAAGTTCCTCACAGACTAAGGGAAGAAATTACAGAAGTTCTCATTTATGAACTTCTTTCAGGAAAAGACTACGAAGTAAAGGATGAAAAATGTTTTATGGAAAAATTTGGGGTTTTTTATCCGATGTTTCTTAGTATGAGAAATCAGCGGGTCTGGGAAGAAATAAAAATCCTCGCAGGAACAAACCGCATGGCAGGGGTTTTTATCCTGAGAACCCTGCTCGAAGAGCTTTTTACACTCTTTGAAGATTATGAAAAAATAGAGAAAGATCTCTTTAAAAAATCCCAGAAAGGACTGGAAAGAGTTTTAAAAGCCCTGAAAGAGCTGATCAATGAAACCCAGGCTTTGTGGGAAAGAAACAGACTGGAAAGGACTGAAAGCCTGAGAAATTACGAGTGGCAGGAAAACTCGAACGAACTTTGCGAAAGAAAGAGAGCAGAAGAGGACAACCAGAGTAGCCAGGGAAATTTCCTTAAAAGATCGTGGGATCGGGTAGAAAACTATCAGGGGCAGGGATCTGAAGACCTGGCAGCATCGGAAAGACTTGCCTCAATGACCAGGGAATTCATGTTCAGCGAAAAAGCTGGAGAGGCTGTTGATTCAGTCATTGAAGAAAAGATAGTTATAAAACTTGAGGAGCTTATCCCCCTCCTTGAAGACCACCTTGAAATGCTTGAGATCCTGTCCATGCTTTTTCCGGGAAGAGCATGGGATCATTCTTTACAGGCCCTGCACAGGGAATATTTCGAAAACCTCGAAAAATATGCTGCTCTTTTCAGAAAGAGTTCTGACCTGCATGAGATCCTTGAGCAGGTAGGCAGGATTGAGCTTGAGTATGGCTCAAAAAAACTGCGATTATCACCACACAGCAAAAGCGAAGTGCACACAATCACCTTTTCAGGCGATATCCAGACCCTGCTTCCGATAGAAACCGTAAAGCTCAAAAATCCCATACTGAAGCGCAAGTTCTATGCTGACATGATCGAAGAAAAACTCCTTACATACCAGCTGAGAGGGGAAAACTGGAACTCGGACATTGAAGGAAAAAAAAGGAAGGGACCTGTTGTCGCCCTTGTAGACACTTCTGCTTCCATGCGGGGAACTCCTGAGCTTCTTGCAAAAGCCGTGGTTCTGGCAGTTGCAAGGAGGATGTTAAGAGAAAGCAGGGATGTAAAAGTAATTCTTTTTTCATCAAAATGGCAGACCGTTGAGATTGAACTTACGGATAAGAAACGTATGGGAAAGGAGTTTCTGGAATTTCTCAAGTATACCTTTGGAGGAGGTACAGATTTCAACACAGCACTCCGGGCAGGGCTAAAAGCGGTAAAAGGCGAAAAAGCCTTCCAGGGAGCAGACCTCCTTTTTCTTACGGACGGGAGCTCAGAACTATCAGAGAGACCTCTTATCCGCGAATGGAATGAAATAAAAGCAGAAAGAAAAGCCCGCATCTTTTCCCTGATAATAGGAAACTATGATGCCGGAGGGCTGGACCAGGTCTCAGACCATACCTATATTATCCATGATTCAGGAAACTGGCAGATCGAGGAGAGCCCTGCAAGGTTTATAAAAGCGGTCAGCAGACCTGCGAGGATGTTTTAACGGAGCATGGATGGGCTTAATGCCTACGCTTAAGACGCCTGCTCACCTCGTCTATGAACTCTTCCAGATCTTTCCTGCCTGGCGCCTGATGCCTGTAAATATTTGACAGAACAACAAATGCCGCTCTTCTTCCTCTGGTGGAGTTTCTGAGTAACCCGATCTCGATCACTGTTAGCAGGACCTCAGAAATCATCTTGCGGTCCCTGGGACTTAGATTACTCCACCTATTATTGAGTGTTTTCGAAGAGACTTTTACTGACTCTCTGCCTTCGGAAGCTATTGCCGAGGCCTTTGAAGAAACGGTTTTCGAGATTTTTAGAATCCTATCCTTTCCACAGCAAGCGGTTCTGGAAAATGTCCTGAAAGCTCTTCCTGGAATCTCCTTTATCCGAACTTTCTCGTAAGTAGAGGTATCTTCCCAGTAATTTCCCGAATATCCACCTTCGGAAGTTCTACTTTCAAGAGTTTTGCGAATCTCTTCAAATATTTCAGTGATTTCCTCTTTAGATCTCGTTCTAAGGTATTCTTGGAGATTTTCCAGCAGTTCAAAGTCCAGTTCGGCAGAATAGGCTTTTTCAGAGGCAGGATCTTCGCTAATCTCGACAAAATCAGCATCGATTATAGGACAGGATCCTATGAGAGAATCGCGTAGTGAATCCCTCCCTGACCCCGAGCTTTTCCTGAACTTGCAGTTCGGGCTTGAAAATCTCCCGAATATATCCTGTTTATTTTTAAGCAAGAAAATCACATCAGTAGTGTTGAAACGAAAAAGGCTTTACTGGATTTCTACCTGGATATTCGTAACCTGAGTAAGCTCTGTATCAGTTTTCTCATATAAGGTTCGCAATTACATAAACAGATTTCATCCTTGGATTTAATATTTTTTTCTATTAAATTTCTATCAGGTCCGGACCAGTCCTGTTGGGGTATTGTAAATTTAGTTGTGAGATTGAGTGAGGAGAGTAACGAAAAATAAGAAAAATAAGAAAAAAGCAACTACCACCTCTGTTTTCTAAAAATAACTGCAGATTGATTCGTAGTTTAAGGAATTCTTTTATAAGTCCCATGCCTTAGTGAGTATTAGGCGAGGTGAAAAGCATGAGTATACTTGACATAAAAACATTAAAAATAATCATATGCGGGCTCTTTATTGTATCCATACTCTCTATTGCCTGTGCAGGGGCAGGGGCTGGTAAGGTTGTGCCTGCAGAAGTTGAAGTGGTTGAAGCGAAAGTTGTAGCCAGTTCTATTGCTGAAGTCAGTTCTATTGCTGGATCTGGAATGGATGCTGGATATTCTTATCCCGAGTTTGAGAAAATCAGTGTGGATCCATCCTATCAGTACCTTGAACTGAAGCCTGGAGATAGTAAAAATTTTACCGTGACTGTTAAAAACAACGATAATAAAACTATTGAATTAAATCCAAGACTTTTGATCATCCCTTATACAGAAAAATTCATAGATGAAAGCTGGGTCAGTATAAGTCCCTCGGAAAAGAGCCTTGAGCCAGGAGAAAAAGAGGAGTTCCAAGTAGAGGTAAATCTCCCTGAGAATGCAGATCTAGGGAACTATGCCGTACTCATAGCCTTTACAGACAAAGTGCCTGAAGGAGATGTGGCAGGCTATTATCCGAAATTCCCGGGAACTATGCAGCTGAACCTGCAGGTATGGATTCCCCCGACAGTTCAGATCCTTACACCTTATGTTAACGACCTTGTAGAAGCCGGAGAGACCTACACCTATGAGATAAAGCTGAGGAATACGGGCAGTAAGGATGTTTCAATCTCCCCTGAATTTACGGAAGGAGGCGACGTCATATATTACGACAGCGTTTCCCCCTATGGAGGAGCAGCATACGCCTTCGAAAATGACGCAATAAGTATCGAAGCTCCTGAAGAAGTAAAAGCAGGGCAGACAGCAGTCGTGAAAATGACACTTAAAGTTCCGGCTGATGCAAAAGGGAGTTACAGCGGGAATCTCGACCTAAATATCGATGATCCGGGGATCAGAGAATACGAAGGAAAAATTTACCTGAATTTCCGTATTCTTCCGATTCCAGAAGAGCCTTATGAAACGACCTTTAAAACCACAGATAGTGGAAACATCAGCATAGAGGTCAGAGCCTATCAATATGGATACAGCCTGTACACCGCAGGAGGAAACCGGGATCTTGCTCCTTCTTTTGAGGTGAACCTGATAGATCCCTCAGGAAAGAAAATTACCCCTGATCTCGTAAGCAAAAAATATAGCGGCTCGGTAAACATAATAGGTGATACATACCCACAGCCATACCCTGCATACGTATCCGCAAGAGTTGCAGGTGGCATGGAAACCTACAACCAGGGAAGCTACCAGGGTGGAACCACAACCTTTGTAGAGACCTATACGGTTCCCGGGGCTGCAGGAGACTGGAAGCTCTCAATTCTTCCCAGGAACACAGAAAACTTTGAATATTCTATCACAATCGAGGCTATTGAAAAATAAATAACTCCCCCGGTTTGATGACAGTTAAGCTTTAACAACCCTTTTTCTTTTTTCTTTAATCAGGAACCTGGGCTTTCAGCCCGGGATTTTTTATTTTATACCCAAAACCAGGTTTACTGATTAATTGTTTTTTCAATTCTTGAGTCAGAAAAGAAATTCTTCAATCTTCTCTCCACAATTCGGGCGAAGCGGAATTCTGGCGAGGTGAAACTTATAACAGAATAGGTCCTAACTGGAGAAGTATAAATATATGAAGGTACAGCCTGAGCCTGTAGCTATAATTAAATGCTTGAGGAGCTGGTAGAGCTTAGTTATCTCGATTAACTGGGCCCAGGGTTTAAAAACGCAGATCATATCCTGTT
Source organism: Methanosarcina horonobensis HB-1 = JCM 15518 (assembly GCF_000970285.1). Taxonomy (NCBI): domain Archaea; kingdom Methanobacteriati; phylum Methanobacteriota; class Methanomicrobia; order Methanosarcinales; family Methanosarcinaceae; genus Methanosarcina; species Methanosarcina horonobensis. The sequence continues at coordinate 4,753,451 of NZ_CP009516.1, forward strand.
AAGTATTGAATATACATCTCACATAAGGAAAACAAAACAAAGACGAAATAAATCAAGCATGTTTCCCGAAAACGTGAAGATAATAAGCCCGAAGGAATAAAATACTCTAAGGATAAGATGGGGCTCTCACAGGATAAAGAAAAGTAAGATTATAACATAAAAAGCAACTCACAAAAAATAACTCATAATAAGTTCATCATTTTAATTTCATATTTCTGCTGGAGGTAAAAAGTACAATGAGAGAAGGTCCGGACCCCTTTGGGGTAAGAGACAGCATCGAAACAACCGCCGGAAAAGCTACGATTTACAGATTGAGTAAACTGGAAGAAAAGGGCTTTGAAGGGATTTCCCTGCTCCCCTACTCTATAAGGATCCTGCTGGAATCCCTGCTCCGGCATGCGGATACTGAAAAGCACCTGATAGCTGCAGAAGACTTGGAAGCCCTTGCCCGGTGGAGCCCTGATAATATAAGCGAAAGGGACATCCCGTTTATTCCATCAAGGGTAATCATGCAGGACTTCACAGGTGTTCCTGCGGTAGTTGACCTAGCAGCCCTCCGCTCGGCAATGGAGCGCCTTGGAGGAGACCCTGCTAAAATCAACCCTGTAATCCCTGCTGACCTGGTTATCGACCACTCGGTTCAGGTTGACTCCTACGGCACGGCATATGCACTTGAGGAGAATGAGAAAAAAGAGTTTGAACGCAACAGGGAACGTTATACAGTTCTCCGCTGGGCACAGAAAGCCTTTGATAATTTCAGGGTCGTGCCTCCGGGAAGAGGAATTATCCATCAGGTTAATCTTGAATACCTGACTCCACTTGTGCACCTGAAAGAAAAAGAAGGAGAGTTGTTTGCTTTCCCTGATACGCTTGTCGGGACTGACTCTCATACCACAATGATCAACGGGATAGGAGTGCTCGGCTGGGGAGTAGGCGGTATAGAAGCCGAAGCCGTAATGCTCGGGCAGCCTTACTATATGCCTGTTCCTGAGGTTGTCGGTTTCAAGCTCTACGGGAAGCTGGAACCCGGAGTTACTGCAACTGACCTTGTCCTCACGATCACGAAAATGCTAAGAAAGCATGGAGTGGTAGGCAAGTTTGTCGAGTTCTACGGACCAGGCCTGAACTCCCTCAGCCTTCCGGACAGGGCAACGATTTCAAACATGGCTCCTGAATACGGAGCAACTCTCGGGATTTTCCCTCCTGACATGGAGACTCTGGACTACCTGAAGAGGACAGGCAGGAGTGATGAGCAGGTTGACCTTGTGAAGAAATACCTGGAAGCACAGGGTCTTCTTTATTCTGTCAACAAACCCGAGCCTGTCTTCAGCAGTAACCTCGAACTTGATATGGGCACTGTAAAGCCCTGCCTTGCAGGTCCCAGACGCCCGCAGGACCAGCTCTTCCTGAATGAGGTCTCTGAAAACTTCTGTGAAACAATGAGGCAGACCTTTATAAGAAAGAAAGAAGAAGGAATTGAACTTGCCAGAGACCCTGCTTACCTGCGCTGGATTGGAGAAGGAGGAGCACCTGTAGAAAAATCCGAAGCCTCGGAAGAGGTAGGGGTAGAAAAGATTGACTCCACTGAGAGAAACTCCGGGCTCACACATGGTTCTGTCGTCATTGCGTCCATTACTTCCTGTACGAATACCTCTAACCCATCAGTTCTCATAGGGGCCGGGCTTCTTGCAAAAAAGGCTATTAAAAGAGGCCTGAAGGTTAAACCCTTCGTGAAAACAAGCCTGTCTCCGGGCTCAAGAGTAGCTACCGAGTACCTTGGAGCCGCATGCCTTCTGCCCTATCTTGAGGCTCTGGGTTTCCACCAGGTTGGGTACGGATGTACGACCTGTATAGGGAATAGCGGGCCTCTGCCTGAACATGTCGCAAAAGAAATCGAAGAAGAAGACCTTACAGTTGCAGCCGTGCTCAGTGGAAACAGAAATTTCGAAGGCAGGATAAATCCGCTTGTCAAAGCAAATTACCTTGCTTCCCCTCCGCTTGTTGTTGCATATGCAATTGCAGGGACGGTGGATATAAACTTCGAAACCGATCCTCTTGCTTATGACCCTAACGGGCTCCCGGTTTTTCTCAGAGATATCTGGCCCGGACAGGAGGAGATAAAGGAAGTCGAAAAGAACAGTGTCAAGCCTGCGATGTTCAAAAAAGAATACTCAGGCGTTCTTGAAGGCGCAAAACTCTGGAAAGAGCTGGATGTCCCTGAGGGCACTCTTTATGAATGGAGCTCTACCTCCACCTACATTCAGGAGCCACCTTACTTCGTGGATTTCCCGCTTACTTTGCCTCTTCCCGGAGATATACAGGACGCCAGAGTCCTTGCCCTTTTCGGGGACAGCATCACTACTGACCATATTTCCCCAGCAGGCGATATTCCGACAGAGAGTCCGGCAGGCAGGTACCTGATGTCCTGGGGTGTGGACCCGAAAGATTTCAACTCCTATGGCTCCCGCAGGGGCAACCATGAGGTAATGATGCGCGGGACCTTCGCAAACATCCGGCTCAGAAACAGGCTTGTAGCCAGAGAAGGAGGGTGGACTGTTTACCACCTTAAAGAAGAAGACTTCCCGCCTGAACCGTGCGGAGAAGGAATTCCCATTTACGACGCATCTCTGCTATATGCGGAGAACAATGTCCCCCTGATTGTTGTCGCAGGAAAAGAGTACGGAACAGGCAGTTCCCGCGACTGGGCAGCAAAAGGTACATTCCTCCTTGGAGTAAAGGCAGTTATTGCCGAGTCCTTTGAGCGCATCCACAGAAGCAACCTCGTGGGCATGGGAGTTCTTCCCCTGCAATTTAAGGCAGGAGAAAGCGCAGATACTCTCGGGCTTACAGGAAAAGAGAGTTATGACATCATTGGAATTGAGAAAATGGAACCCCACGGAGAGCTTACCGTACGGGCAAAGGATGACAGCGGGAAAGAACTGGAGTTTAAGGTAGAATTAAGACTGGATTCTGCTGTAGAAATCGAGTACTACAGGAATAGTGGAATTTTGCATAAGTTCCTGAGGGATTCGGTAAAGAAAAAATGAAAGGTTACTTATGCCGGAAAACAAAATAAATTTTTTATTTAGGTCCTGCAAGCCTGAATAAGGCTTCTTCTCTTTCCGGGATCTCTATTTTTATCCGGACAGGATACGGGATTATTTCGGCTCAAAGAGATGTTATAGAGATGCTTCGCCTTGAAAAAATAATATTTGAGGCTGAATACAGTTAAAAGGTTTAAAGAAGCAGAGATCTTAACTTTAACAAATATATTTAAAACGACTTAAATTTACAATTTCAACAAATTTAATATACTTATTCGATGATAATACAATTGCATTGTCACTCTATTTTTGGACCCAAAAAGTTCCTTCGTGTTAAATCTTTCACGTATAATCAGAGGATTCCCCAATTTCAAAGTTTTTTGAAAATCCTCTAGGCATAACTGCGAGGTAGAAAATGAATAAAAATATATGTTTCATAGACGGGCTGGAGGGCATTCTGAAATATAGGGAAGTAGACATTAACGAACTGGTCGAACTTCCCTATGATGCAGTTTCCTATCTACTGATCCGGGGAGAACTCCCTGGAGAACAGGAACTTGCCGAATACTCAGCCCGCCTGCATGCGGAGCGCGGAATCAACAGGGAGGTAATGGACGTTATCCGCATGTGCAATTTAAATGTCGATGCTATGGAAGCGCTGCGCACAGTTGTTTCTTTCATATCGCAATTCGATCCGGACCTGAATGACAGCTCTCAAGAAGGGAATATGAGAAAAGCCATACGGTTAATCGCCATGGTCCCAACTATCGTTGCTGCTTATTATAGAACGGCAAACGGAAAGGAACCTGTACCCCCCGATCCCTCCCTTTCCCACGGAGCCAATTTTCTGTACATGCTAAAAGGAAGCAAGCCGGACCCGCTGGAAGCTGAAGTCATGGAAAAAGACTTTATTCTTAGTGCCGAGCACGAGCTGAATGCTTCCACTTTCTCCTCCAGAGTTACAGCTTCAACACTTTCAGACCTCTATTCGGCTGTCGTTTCCGGGCTTTGCACACTCAAAGGTCCCCTTCATGGCGGAGCGAGGTCAGAAGTTATGAACATGCTTGAAGCGATCGCCTGCCCTGAAAATGCAGAGAAATTTGTCCTTGAAAAAATTGAAAAGAGAGAAAAAATAATGGGCTTCGGGCACAGAGTATACAAGACATATGACCCTAGGGGCACAATATTCAAGCAGCTTTCCAGAAAACTCGCTGAAGCTAAAGGTGACATGCACTGGTATGAGACAGCTGAAACAATTGAAAATGCTGTTGTCTGCGAGCTTGTGGAAAAGAGAGGAAAGCCGATTTATCCGAACGTTGATTTCTATTCAGGAGTTATCTACAAGTATATGGACATTCCCCCGCAGCTTGCAACTTCAATCTTTGCAATAGGAAGAATTTCAGGCTGGATAGCTCATTGTTTCGAACAGTACGAGAAGAAAAAGATCATAAGGCCCAGAGCCTTCATGCTTGACGAATGTTAAAGCCTCGGAAAAAGACCTGTTGTGTCTGAAACCGGCAAAAGCAAAAGAAACGAAAAAAAGTACAGAAACAGAAACCAGATCCGACAACAAGTCTAATAGATGGGATCTAACGGACGCGATCTGAGATATGATCTGGCAAGCCAAAATAAAAATCAGAAATAAAACTGATTTTTCAGGCAAAACAGGTTCACAGATCGAACACAAATAAAATAAAACTTTCAGGTAAAAGTTTTTCTCTCATTTAATTCTAGTCCTATAGAGACTGATATCAGGTAAAAGAGTATGGAGCTCTTGAGCCTGGGGTCAGATAATCTTTTTATTATCTGACAGCTTTTTGATATCCAGATACCCATGACTTATAGAGATTTTATAGACCGGTTAAAAGAAAACGGAAAGCTGGTCGAAGTCCATCAGCCCGTTTCCCCGAAGTTCGAGGCTTCGAGAATTGCAAAAAAAACAAAAGCTCCGGTTCTTTTCCATGACGTTTCAGGCTCAAAGGTTATTATGAACCTTCTAGGTTCCAGGGACGAACTTGCTGCTATGCTTGAGGTCCCTAAAGAGGAAATTATAAAGAAGCTCTCCGAAGTTTCTCCTGAAGGTGAAGTTCGGCTGGTTTCAGACTCTCCCACCCTTGAGGTGATAGAAGATAAGGTTGACCTGACAAAACTTCCTATTCTTACCCATTTTGAAAAGGACGGAGCACCCTACATAACTGCAGGAATTGTCGTTTCCGAATATGGAGGCGTGATGAATGCTTCGATTCACCGTCTTATGCTCGTGGGAAAAGACAAACTCGCAGTTCGCCTTGTCCCTCCGAGACATACCTATCTACTGCATAAAAAAGCCGCCGAAAAAGGAGAAGCTCTGCCTATTGCGATTGTTCTGGGCTGCGACCCTACGATTATTTATGCGACCTCTACCAGGGTTCCTGTTGGAAAAGAGTTTGAATATGCGGCTGCCCTGCGTGGAGCTCCGGTAGAACTTTTTGAGTGCTCAAACGGGGTAAAAGTACCTCACTCCGAGATCGTGCTCGAAGGATATGTTGACCCGAAAGAGAGGGTTGATGAAGGACCATTTGTGGATATTACCGGGACATATGATGTGGTAAGGAAAGAGCCCGTTATCCGGATTACCAGAATTATCCATAGAAAAAACCCTATCTATCACGGAATTTTGCCGGCCGGGCCCGAACACCTCCTGATGATGGGAGTGCCTTATGAGCCGAGAATATACAGGGCTGTAGGGGAAGTTACTACCGTCAAAAATGTGGTCTTAACAGAGGGAGGATGCTGTTACCTTCATGCAGTCGTGCAGATAGAAAAGCAGACTGAAGGGGATGCAAAAAATGCTATTATGGCTGCCTTTGCAGCTCACACAAGCCTGAAGCATGTGGTCGTTGTGGATGAGGACATAAACATTTTTGACCCTGCTGATGTTGAGTTTGCGGTTGCTACCAGAGTAAAAGGCGACATGGATATCTTGATTATTCCTAACGTCCGCGGTAGTTCTCTTGATCCCAGAGGAGCACCGGATGGGACGACAACCAAAGTGGGAATTGATGCGACAAAGGTTCTTGTCGAAAAAGAGAACTTTGAAAGGGCAGTAATTCCTGAAGAATGACTGAGAAGTAACTTTTAACGGCAGGATAGGGGAAAACTACGACTGCATTAGGGGCATGAAATATCCTGCCTTGATATTTTGTTTTCATTTAAATGCTCTATAGAGTGAATTTTCATGTATCTTACAAAAGAAGAAGAACAAATCCTGAACGGAGAAGCCGGAGAAACTCTCAGGCAGGCAATTGAGATCCTTGTGGCTCTCGGGGACATCTACGGAGCAGACAGACTGATTCCCATCAAAAGCGCTCAGATTGCAGGTGTCTCTTATAAGACTATAGGCGATGCCGGGCTTGAGTGGATTTCAGACCTTGAAGGGCAGGTAAAAGTTCCTGCAATCCTTAATCCGGCAGGAATGGACCTGGAAGATTGGAAAAGGCTGAGGATCTCTCCTGAATTTGCAGAAAAACAGAAGGCAATTGTTCAGGCTTACAAAAAACTCGGGATTCGCTGCGAATGCACCTGCACTCCTTATACCCTTGAAGGCTTTTCAGTAAATTACGGCGACCACCTTGCCTGGAGCGAATCCTCGGCCATCTCTTATGCAAACTCCGTGATAGGAGCCAGGACAAACCGGGAGGGAGGACCGTCAGCTCTTTCCGCAGCGCTTCTCGGAAAAACTGCAAACTACGGGTTTCACCTGGATAAAAACCGCGTACCTGAAGTTTCTATCGGTGTGGAGTGTTCACTTAAAGAATCGGATTACGGAGCACTTGGGTATGTGGCAGGTAAATTTATCGGGAACAGAGTACCTATTTTCCATCTAAAGAACAAACCGGAAATGGATGAATTGAAAGCTCTGGGAGCTGCAATGGCGGCTTCAGGAGCAGTGGCTCTTTACCATGTAAAAGGGGTGACCCCTGAAGCGTGCAGAATGAATTTTGAAGAGCCGGAAGAAAAAATAGTTATCGAGAGAAACCAGCTGGATGAGGTTTATAGTAGTAGAAGAAGAGCTGGCAAAGAGCCAGAGCTGATTACTATTGGCTGTCCTCATTGCTCTAAGTCTGAACTTAAAAAAGCAGCCGAACTCCTGAAGGGAAAAATGGTTTCAAAGGAGACCTGGATCTTTACCTCAAGAGAACTTACAAAACGTAATCCGGAGTATGTCAGGACTATTGAAGAAAGTGGAGCTAAGGTTGTCTGCGATACCTGTATGGTGGTTTCTCCGGCAACCAACAGCTATTCCTGTGTTATGGTGAATTCGGGAAAAGCTTTTGCTTATGTGCCCGGAATGTGCGGGGCTGAAAGTGTATACGGAGATATGGAAACCTGCATAGAGGAGGCTACCCGGGAGAAAAAAGAAGGTGGTTCCCATTAAACTTAAAGGCAGAACAATTTCCAGAGGGTGTGCAGAAGGGGAAGTCCTGCTCTCCAGAGATCCCATATCCTTCCTTGGCAGCGTAGACCCTAAAACCGGGATTGTGGTTGAGGAAAAACACTCTTTAGCAGGAAAATCAATCAAAGGAAAAATCCTTGTTTTTCCCCATGGGAAAGGCTCTACTGTTGGCTCATATGTAATGTATCAGCTGAAGAAAAACGGAGCTGCTCCGGCGGCGATTATTAATCTGGAAACCGAACCGATCGTAGCAGTAGGAGCAATCATATCCGAAATCCCGCTTGTTGATATGCTGGAAAAAAATCCATATGAGCTTCTAAAGGACGGAAATATTGTCCTGGTTAACGGCAGTGAAGGGTATATCGAATTGATTAAACCTGAAGGCAGTAAGGCAGAAAAATGATACTAATCAGACTTCAGGCTTCAGTACCGTGCCGTTTGAAGTTTAAAGCATGAAAATAATATTGATACAGGTTGAAAGGCTTCAAGAGTTAGCAAAAAACAAAGAAATGAATAAAAAGATATGAATCAAGAAAATATGAGTTAAAAAGGCGCTAATTAAAAAGATGAGGATATAATATAAAATCAGAAAGGTAAATGTAAGTCTAAAAGAAATCTCAAGCCTCAAAGGCGTGAAACCTAAAATGAAACAGGGAATAGAAGACCATAGAAAAGACCGTGAAAAGTCCGATGTTGAAGAGTCGATTTCACGTATATATCCTTTCATTACAAGGGTATTTAAAGTGTATGAAATCCAGAAATCAGGAGAGGTTCTTTATTTCTTCGGCACACCTAAAATAGATGCCGAAAACGTAATGGGAGAACTCTGGTCTCCCCTTGAACAGAAGGGGCTTGGAGTTACCCTTAAGTACGAACTTGGGGAGCACATTCTTATTGTTGCTCCAGTAAAGAAAATAAAAGAAAAAATCTGGGTAAACTTTGCACTTTTCATAGCAACAGTGTTTACAACCATGATCTGCGGGGCCTGGATGTTTGGGGTTGACCTCTCGAGTGATCCCCTGCAGGTTTTTCAGGGTTTGCCTTTTACCTTTGCAATACTGGCTGTGCTCGGTTCTCATGAAATGGCTCACTACGCAATGGCAAGGTACCATGGGATGAAAACCTCCCTTCCCTATTTCATTCCATTTCCGACTTTCATAGGCACAATGGGAGCAGTAATCCGTTATAGAGGACCTATTCCTAACCGAAAAGCTCTATTTGATGTGGGGATTGCAGGCCCTCTGGTGGGGCTTCTGGTCTCAGTTGCAGTCACCATAATAGGACTGAATCTAGATGCGCCTGCGGTCAATCCATTGTCCGATTCCCTGATGTTTGAGGTAGGTCTCCCACCTCTCTTTGTAATGATACAGAAACTTGTCGGGTTCACAGGGAGTAATCTGCATCCTGTGGCTTTTGCAGGCTGGGTTGGGATGTTTGTGACCCTTCTAAATCTCCTGCCTTCAGGGCAGCTTGACGGAGGGCACGTGCTCAGAGCAATGCTCGGCAAAAAAGCGGACAGGATATCTTCAATGATGCCGCGTATTCTTTTTCTGATAGGTTTCTACGTGGTGTACTGGCTGAATGGAGACGGATTCATATGGATATTCTGGGCTCTCTTTCTCTGGGCTTTTGCAGCAGTCGGGCATCCTTCCCCTCTTCATGACAAAATAGAACTGGATAGGAAGCGAATTTTTATAGGGATATTTACCTTTATCCTCGGCCTGCTTTGCTTCACCCTGATTCCTTTTAAGCCCATAACCTGAAGGAAATAAAAAAATTGAAGTGAATTGAAACCTGAAAAAGAATCGAAATAAGGAAAAAAAGAACAATGGAAGTGAATTTCCGGTATAGTAAAAAGAACTCTTACAGTTTTGCAGTTCTTTCACCTGTGCTTCCTGAAGCCGGATTTACGGACAAACCCTGTAATGGGATTATGATCTACAGTTTTACAACACGGCAAGCAGCAAAAGTCTTCAAAGAAGTCGAAAACGCAGGTACTGACTCAATCTTTATTGCAGGAGGTCCTCATCCTTCCGGATCTCCCGAAGAGACGCTTGAGTTTTTTGATTATGTGGTGCTTGGGGAAGGAGAAGAGACGCTTCCGGAACTGGTAAAGGTTCTGAAAGAAGGAGGAAATCCGGGAGAGGTAAAGGGAGTTGCCTATAAACACCCGGATACCGGCAAGATAGTCAGGACTCCTGAAAGGCCCCATGTGAGCCTGGACGCATACCCCTGCTTTGATCCGAAAAAACTTCGAGCCCCCATAGAAATCAGTCGTGGATGCCCCTGGGGCTGCAAGTATTGCCAGACTCCCAGACTTTTTGGAAGAGAGGTAAGGCACAGAAGTATCGATTCTATTCTGAAGAATGCCCGGCACTATGATGACCTCCGCTTTATAGCTTCAAATGCTTTTGCTTACGGAAGCGATGGAATTTATCCGAGGTTCGATAAAGTAGAAAAACTGCTTTCTGCCCTGCGTGAACTGCCTGATAAAAAGATTTTTTTCGGGACTTTCCCCTCCGAGGTCCGCCCTGAGTTCGTAACCGAGGAATCTGTCGAACTTGTGAGAAAATATTGTGCAAACGACAGCCTCAGCCTTGGAGCTCAATCCGGAAGTGGCCGCATCCTTAAAGAAATAAGAAGAGGGCATACGGTTGAGGACAGCATCTCAGCTGTGGAATGCTGCCTTGAACATGAGATCGTCCCTGCAGTGGATTTCATTTTCGGGCTTCCCACTGAAACTGAAGAAGACCAGGAAAAAAGCCTTGAGCTTGTCCGCTGGATCTGCAGAAAGGGCGGGACTGTCCGGGCTCATTATATGAGCCCGCTTCCGGGTACTCCGTACGCATCATCAGTTCCTTCGGAAGTGAGCGAAAAGGTAAGGCGGGAGCTTGGAAAACTTGCCCTTGGAGGAAAGCTGACAGGCTACTGGGAAAAACACCGGAAAGCCTGAAAGAAAACCTGAAAAAAGGAAGGAGAAGGGATTAAGGAAAGCAGTACATAATCAGTATCGGCTTTTAAACCTTAATCCCGCTTTTACGTTAAATTTGTTTTTGAATAACCGCACAAGAAGACCTTTGTTTTTGATCTGTAACTTTTAGCTCTGTTACTTCACTCCTCTGTAAACTCAGTTTATGGATATCTGTTATTCCTTAACTTTGATGGTTCGTATATTTTTCAAAGGATGTTTTGATTCCATGTTCATAGCGCGTTTTTAAATATACTTACTGATCCTGTAACTCGGCTTAATTATCTAGCAGGTGATTTAAAATCTTCCAATGCTACTTTACTATTTAGGAGGTGTTGTTTTTCAGATTAGGAGGCCTCATACCGACTTGTTAATCTCGGAAATATGTCTATCGTTTTTCTTCCGATAGATAAGAAATACTTCAAAGTATTTATAACTTGTTGTTACTTATTTTAATTTAATGCATAATAAATATTAATGTATTGAATTGAAGATATAACTAAAAATAGATAAAATAAGTTATCCCAGAAAACAGTTTCCAGAATCAACCCAAACAAAGAAAAATTTTTCGACTGAAATAAAAGATCTATCAAAGAACTATAAACTGATTAATAGTTCCAGTAGCTTTCATCTGGCCTTATATAGAAGCTTTCGTCTTAGGATTAGAGACTTTGAGAGAAGAGTATTGTAAGGCTCAAATCAGCTTGAGCCTTATACCTTCATCTTTTCTACAAACTTTCATCATCACCCGGAATTCTTACTCCAGGCTGTTGCATACTGCTAGAAGTAAGGTTCGAGTCAAATAATTTCTGCTTTTAAGACCATTTCCAGACCTTCATTCATTAATTCTTCTGCCCTTTCCTGCTTTTTTGCCTCTGCAAATATCCGGAAAATAGGCTCAGTACCTGAAGGACGAATCAGGACCCAGCCGTCATCGTACCAGATCTTGACTCCGTCAACAGTATCTGTTTTAAGTCCCAAAATTGAGGCTTCATACCTGACCCTTCCCATAGTACCCACAACATCCCTGGAAGGAGTCTTGGTTTTTGCATTGAAGTAAACAGGCACGCTTTTAACCAGCTCGGAAAGATTCTTTCCTCCGGCCAGGATCTCAAGGACTTTTGCGCACGCCATTGCTCCGTCCCGACAGTACTGATGTTTGGGAAAAATAAGGCCCCCGTTACCTTCGCCTCCGAAAACGGCATCTACTTCCATCATTTTTCTGGCAACATTGATTGAGCCTACAGCTGTCCAGTAAAGTTCAACACCTTCTTCCTTTGCGACATCAGCCATGCGCTGGGAAGAACTCACCGGAGTGACTACAGGTCCTTTTTCACGCTCAAGCATATATTTCGCCATCATGGCGAGCAGGACTTCCTCATTTACAAATTCCCCATTTTCATCCATAAAGACTATTCTGTCCGCGTCCCCGTCATGAGCTGCTCCAAAAGCTGCCCCTGTCTTTTTAACGAGAGCCGATAGCTCTGTCAGGGCTTCAGGCGTGGGTTCGGGATTTCTCCAGGGAAAAGTCCCGTCAGGCTGAGCCCCAAGAGTTAGAACCTCACAGCCCAGCTCCCTGAGCAGGAGAGGAAGAGTAAGGGAGCCTGCTCCGCAACCGGTATCAATCACTACCTTAAATCTCCGGCTGCGTATGACTTCGGCATTCACTGCACGCACTATGTTTCTTATATAATAATCATTAACTGAGGGATCAATCCTGAAACTTCCTGTTTTTTCCCATGAAACCGTTGAAAATTTGCCCGAAAAATAGATTTTCTCAATTTCTCTTTCCCCTTCCCTGGGGAACTCCGAACCGTCTCCTGCAATCATCTTGATTCCATTATATTGCCTGGGATTGTGAGATGCCGTGATAACGATTCCGGCATCAGCATAGTCGCGCACATAGTATTGAATGGAGGGAGTAGGAACGGTTCCCACATCAATAACATTCAGGCCTGTTGCAAGTGCGCCGGCAATCGCTGCGGATTTCAGCATCTGGCCCGAAATCCGGGTATCGCAGCCTATTGCAACCGTACCTTTCGAGCCCATGTACGTGCCAAGGCTTTTGGCCAGATTGACTGCCAGCTCAGGCGTTATGAATTCATTGGCGATACCACGCACACCATTAGTTCCGAATAATTCCATTTAAGATCTCCATCTCATCATTTGCATCAAAATTGTACTATTATAAGGAAATTAGGTTCTAATTAGATTTATTACTGTAGCCAGAGCTCTGATAGAAGAACAAAGCTTCGGTACAATAAAGTGAACTACCCCTCCCTGCCTGATGGCGAGGAAGGGGCTTCTTGCTTCATCCCTTGAACTACTGTTCACAAGTCCACAAGCCCATCCCCGTAGTTCCTACGGTGTCAGATAACTATAAGATTTTGATCTTGCAGAGAGAATTTTTTGATATTGATTGCAGCATTTATGTCTCTATCATGCTTTGTTTTGCAATCGGGACATACCCATTCTCTATCCTTTAATGTCAATTCTGAATTATGATAACCGCAAACATTACATATCTTAGAAGAAGGCTCAAATTTTCCGATCCTTAGAATAGTCTTTCCTAACCATTCAGCTTTATACTCTAATTTTGTTACAAAACTACTCCACGAAGCATCGGAAATAGATTGAGCCAGACAATGATTTTTTACCATACCTTTTACGTTCAGAGTTTCCAGTGCAATAGCTTGGTTCTCACTGATAAGTTTAGAAGAGATTTGGTGCTGGAAATTGTTTCTCTGATTGCTTATTTTCTCATGGATTTTAGAAAGACGTTGCCTAGCTTTGTTTCGGTTATTAGAACCTTTAACTTTCTTTGAAACTCTCTTTTGCAAACATTTCATTCTTTTAAGAGAATTTTTGAGGTATTTAGGATTCTCAACTTTTTCTCCATTAGAAAGAATTGCAAAATCTTTTATACCTACATCTATGCCTATTGTATTTGATTCTGATATTTCTTGTTTTTCAGGTGTTTCTTTTCCATCGTCAACAAGAATACTTATGAAATATTTTCCTGTACTTGATTTAGAGATAGTTGCAGTTTTCATTTCACCTTCAAATCTTCTGTGAAGAACTGCATTTACTTCTCCAATTTTGGGAAGTTTGATAATATTTCTATCAAAATTTACCGTGTAATGTTGTGGCATTTGATAGGACTGCACTGGATTTTTCTTAGATTTGAACTTTGGGAATCCAGTTTTTTCTCTAAAGAATTTTGTAAATGCTGATTCTACATTTACCAAAGAGGCGAGTAGAGCCTGTGAATTAGCTTTTTTCAACCATTCGTTAGAAGGCTTTATTTCGTGAACTAAAATCTTTTGTAAGTCGAATCTTGATATTGATTTATTTGATTGTTGATATGTTTTTATCTTCTGTTCTAAAGCCCAATTATAGACAAATCTACATGCGCCAAAATGAACTTTGATTAGTTCTTTCTGATCATTGTCTGGGTAGATTCGGTATTTATAGGCTTTTAACATAATAAATATTATATGTTTTAGAGAGATAAATAGATTTTGTTAAACTTGCTTTGTCGGGAAGTTGACGGCTTTCATCCCCCACCTGTCGCTTCGCTCCGAGGAAGGGGACTTCCCGCCTTAAAGTTAAATTACCTATAAAGCGGAGCAAGCACTTTTCGAAATAGATCATTTCAAGATAAGATCATTTCAAGATAAGATCATTTCAAGATAGCTCAGGAAAAAACCACGATTAAGTATACCTATATCCCTTTACACAGCTGCTTCAAAGCACCTGACTATAGGGCTGGAAAATACATATATCTTATTAGCTGAAACTCGTTACTAATGGACATTGCCAAAATCGAAATGATAAAGGAGGCTATTAAAGCCAGAGAAAGTGCGGTCATCGCATTTTCAGGGGGAGTGGATAGTACAACTCTTGCAGCTCTTGCATTTGAGGTGCTTGGAGAAAAAGCCCTTGCCGTGACAATAGATTCCCCGCTTTTTCCAAGGCAGCAGCTCGAAACAGCTGCCCAGACAGCCTGTGAAATAGGGATTCAGCACAAAATCCTCCCGTTTTCCCTGACCAGCGTGCCCTATTTTTCCGCAAACACAATTAACAGATGTTACTTCTGTAAAAAAGCCCTTCTTGAGACTCTTCTGGAGTTCGCGGAAAAAGCCGGGTTCAATGTCGTGCTTGAAGGAACAAATGCTTCTGAAATAAAAGGGGAAAATCGTCCCGGATACAGAGCAATAGAAGAAGCCGAGGAAAAGATTTATTCTCCATTTGTAGAGTTTAACGTCACAAAAGAAGAGATCAGGGAGATTGCTACTAACCTCTCACTTTCCTCAGCCGGTAGACCGTCAGCAGCCTGCCTTGCCACGCGTATTGCTTACGGGCAGCCTATTACTCCCGAAGCTCTTGAAAAAATAGAAAAAGCCGAAGATTATCTATTATATCTGGGTTTTACGCAATTCAGGGTCAGGATGCACTCAAACCTTGCCAGAATAGAGGTTACCGACAAAGAGTTTGAGGATGCATTCCATAAAAAAGATAAAATATCCAGGCATCTCAAAACTCTTGGATTTGACTATGTAACTCTTGACCTTGAAGGCTTCCGCTCAGGGAGTATGGATGAGCCCTATCTGAGGAAAAGAGCTGAGGAAAAAGAAGAAACAGAAAGGGAATAAACTCAAAAATAGTAAAATATCTAAGTAGCCGGACTGATCGGATAAGCCGAATTGACCATAAAAACATTGATCGCTGGAAAGATATGATAGAAATTTTAATCCGAAAAGCCGAAAAAAAGGATCTCCTTTCAATTCAGAGGCTCTTATCCACCTATTTTCTGGATATGGAAGAGCTTGAACCTGAGGACTTTGTGCTGGCTGAGAGGGAAGGAAACATGATCGGATGCGCTGCACTTGTCAGAGAAATGTCCGGAGAGAAGAAATTTCTCGAGCTTCACTCCATTGCCATACACCCAAACTTTCGGGGAAAAGGGATAGGAACAAGGCTTATGGATTACCTTATAAACACTCTGAGAAATCCGGATAAGCCTGGGAACCCTGTTTGTGAGTTATATGTCAGGACAACTGCTCCGGGTTTTTTTGAAAAATTTGGTTTTGTAAAATTGCAGGATGCTGAGAAGTTGCTTCTCTGGGCAGACTGCAAAAGTTGCGAGCATTTTGGGAAGTGTAGCCAGCATGCCATGAAATATTCCCGAGTTTAATAAAAGGAGAGATGAGAAAGAGCCCTCCAGGTTAACGAAACATTATTTTACAGAAAAGCATATGAAGCAGCTTATGCTCACTCTTGGAATCGTCAATACGTATGATAAGATCAAAGTCCTCGATGCTCACTACCGGGCAATTGCAAGAGCTGCTCCTATCTGCCATGCTTTTGGGTTTCATCTTGCTCTTTATGACTTCCCGTTCAAAATGACCGCAGAAGAGCTGGTGGCTTTCGTAATGGAAAAGACCACAATAGGAGAGTCAGGGAGTTATCTGAAAATCCTTTACGAAAAAAATCATCTTTCGGTGTCCGATCTCCCAAAAAAAGGGTTTCCATCTCACTTTGGAGAGATCGTTATTACAACTTCAAAGCCAGACCCAAAAAGACAGGTAACACCTGTAAAAATCGCTGAAGAAACGCTGCACAACCGCTCTTTTCTATTTCTTGTAGGCCTCGGACATAAAGGACTCCCAAAAGAACTTTTTGAAAGAGGGAAATATCACCTTGATATCACCTCTAAAGGGCTTTCCCTCGAGACATGCACAGCAATAGGTGCTATTCCTGCCCACCTCGCGGGGATCATGAAAAATATGCAACCGAAGAAGTGAATTTTAAGCGAAGCTCCTGAATAAGGTAAGAAAAAGCCGCCTTAGATGTATTCTGTTTAAAATCATGGTGTCATCCAAAAAATTTAAGAATAAATCAAAAAATATTCCGGAACGGATATATATCACGAATGACAATAAATACATTGTTGTGGGTAAGAACAACGCCTGTTGCGCTGTTATGGGGTTTGCGGCCTTGAAGGACTGAAATTCTGACCGGCATTCAGAGATTGTCCAGAAGGACCGGGAATTCCGCCCGAGGGATTCACGGAAAGATTTGAGCTCTGACCTGCAGTGCAGTATTTGCTCTCGATAAAGGGCAAGATCTGTCCTGACCGCAGGAATTTGTATCCGGGAGGGGAACTTGTATCCGGAAGGAGCGAAATTCTAACCTCGAAATGAGCGCAAACATTGAAGAGACAGGAGGAAAACTATGAGTGAGCGAAATAACGAAGACAGAAAAAGAAACGAATATGGATACAGATGCCGTAAAGACAGGTATCACACAGTTGTAAAAGGCTGCACAGACAGCCTGGACACAGATGAATTAGACCTTTACCGCTTTATGATAGGCGGAATGCAGGGTAAATAAATAACCTGCACAACCTTTTTTTATTTCTCGTTCCTAGAAAAGAAGCATGTACGATGTATATGCGGTCCGTGAAGATTTTCCTGTTTTAAAAGAAGTTGTGTACCTTGATAGCACGGCGACCACGCAGACCCCGATCCCTGCAGTTGAAGCCATGGTCGAATATTTTTATAAGTACGCTGGCAACCATGGGAGAGGAGCGCACCGCCTGGCAAGGGAAACTACAAACCGCTATGAAGACGCGCGGGAAACTGTTGCCCGTTTCCTGAATGCAGAGCCTTCAAAGACCGTATTTACGAAAAATACGACCGAAGGGACCAACCTTGTCGCAAACAGCTATCCCTGGGAAGCAGGAGACCATATCATTACAACCGTGCTCGAGCATCACTCAAATCTCCTGCCCTGGCTGCGCCTGCAAAAAAAAGGGATAAAAGTAACACTGGTAAGTCCGGATCGCAGAGGTATAATTGATCCTCGGATGATAGAAAATGCCCTCACTGACAGGACAAAACTCATTGCTGTAACGCATGTTTCAAACGTTTTCGGCTCTATCCAGGATGTTGGCAGGATTACCAAACTTGCTCGCAAAAACGGAATAAAAGTCCTGATTGATGGCGCCCAGTCCGCAGGGCATATGCCAGTGGATCTTAAAGTACTCGGATGTGATTTTTTTGCAACCGCAGGGCATAAAGGGCTCCTTGGCCCGCAGGGAACCGGGGTACTTTATATCAGACAACCCGAGCTTCTGGAAAGCGCCTCTGTAGGAGGGGGAGCAGTTTCGGACGTCAGTGGGCTTGAGTATACACTTGAGCCTTCACCTGCCTGTTTTGAAGCCGGTACCCCGAACATCCCGGGAGTTATCGGGCTTGGAAGAGCAGTAGAGTATGTGGAAAAAATTGGCGTTTCCGAGATTGAAAAGCATGAAGCGAAACTTTCCGGACAGGCCGCAAAGAGGCTTTCAGAACTTGAGCACGTGGAGGTTTACGGGCCCGAAAATCGGGCAGGTATTGTGCCTTTTAATGTTAAAGGACTTCATGCTCATGATGTTGCCCTGATCCTTGACCAGACAAGAAAAATTTGCGTCCGCAGTGGGCACCATTGTGCAGTCCCAAGTACCCGTTTTCTTGAAGTGGAAAGCACTGTCAGGGCCTCTTTTGCACTCTACAACACGGAAGAAGAAGTAAATATACTCGTAAATGCTGTTAATGCACTCAAGGCACTCGTATCCTGAAAACTCGGGCGGTATTTAAGTAACAGACTATACGGGTTTAGAAAAGGCATAATAAGCATACATTTCCTCTACAACAACTGCTCCGCAGGCAAGAAGAGGCTTTTGTAAGAATCAAAAGCCCTTCTGGAAAATGTCATATTTCAGTCAAAACCGCTGGGAATGGATCTTGAACCTTTATCACTTCCGGACTGCTTGTGGTAGAAGATATGTTCCAGAGTAGAATTCAGGAAACTCTTTTTTCCCGTCCTGAGAAAGGACTTGAAGTCGCAGAAAAGGACAGGCAGAATTTCTCTGACTATTTTTAGAGCTGAAAACTTTTCCTTAAAAACTCTCCTTAGATTTTTCTTAGATTTTTAACTTTACAAAAGAGCTGTGTTATCCTTACGAGTAATATTGAGCCTATAGCCCACAAGCCGGATTCATAATTATTTTTTTCGCCTTGAAAGTGAACGGTTTTTTATTCTATCTCCAATTGTCCTTATTTTAACTTTACCAGCTCTTATTAAAGAAATTAATTAATGACTTTATAATTTAATTATACACTTTTTGAATAAATCATTAAGCTAAAACAGGTGATTAAGAAGTATAATCAGGTTAGTTAGATAGAGAATCAATGATAAAATTTATGAATGTAAAGAAAAATAATAGAAATATTTTATAATATGTTTGGTACTATATAGCGTAAGAAGAAATCTGAAGGCGAGAGTATGGATGAAGTAACAGAAATCTCGGAAAAAAAAAGTTTTATTTCGGGGTTATTCGGAAAAACAGGCGACAGTAACTCCATTTCAGACATACTGAAAAGGGCTAAAACTTATTTTGACAAGCCTTTGAGAAGCATGCCGGCTTATGACCAGGAAAAAGAAGGACCTCTTGTAGAATTTGAAGTACCTGAAGGGTTAAGTGAAATAGAAAGATACTGGCTTCAAGAACCTTATGCTCTTGTATCTGTTCTGGAAGACCGCAGAACAAAGTACTACAGGCTGGTTGAACCTGCGCTCACAAAGTTCGAAAAAGAGCTGCTTGAAAGGCTCTACGAGGATTTTCAGGACATTCTGATCGTGAATTCCACGACTTCTAAGATAGAAAAAGATGAACTCCTTGTAGACAAAACACTTTTCCTTCTTGAACGCTACAAAGCTGAAATTTCGACCTCAACAATTCACAAAATAATGTATTATCTCAGAAGAAACCTGCTTGGTTATGAGAAAATCAATCCCCTTCTTTATGATTCTTATATAGAAGATATATCATGTGACGGTGTAGGAGTTCCACTCTATATTTATCATACCAGGTACCTGAATATTGAAAGTAATATTTCTTTTGAAGAAGAAGAGCTTGACTCCCTTGTAATCAAGATGTGCCAGTTGAATAACAAGCATATCTCTGTCAGTCAGCCAATCGTGGATGCAACAATTCAAGACGGATCAAGACTTCAGGCTATGCTAGGGAGAGAAATCACTCCCCGCGGCAGTTCTTTTACTATCCGTAAGTTCAGAAAGGACCCGATAACACCCATCGACCTTCTCGGCTTTAAGACGTGTGATATGGAAATGCTGGTATACCTCTGGCTGGTCATTGAAAACGGATATAATATTCTTTTTGCAGGAGGTACGGCTTCAGGAAAAACATCAATGCTTAACGCCACATCCCTTTTCATGCCTTCAACAGCCAAAATAGTCTCTATAGAAGACACAAGGGAACTCTTACTCTACCACAACAACTGGGTCTCAGGTATTGCAAGAGAGAGCTTTTCTGCAGACTCTACAGGAGAGGTGTCCATGTATGACCTCTTAAGAGCTGCCCTGAGACAGCGTCCCGATTTCATAATTGTGGGTGAAGTAAGAGGCAGTGAAGCCCTTACTCTGTTCCAGGCAATGTCAACAGGACATGCAACAAGCTCGACAATGCACGCAGGAGATGTGCAGACTGTTATAAACAGGCTTACTCACGAACCAATAAATGTACCTCACCTTATGCTGCAGTCGCTTGATGTGCTCTGCATCCAGGAACAGGTATACATTGAAGAGAAAAGAGTCCGGAGAACCAGGAGTATTGTAGAAGTTCTTAACGTTGATCCTGAGACAGGCGACCTTGGAATTAACGAGCTTTTCAACTGGGAACCCTTGGAAGACTGTTTCCTGAAAGTTGGAGACTCCTACCTCATGCAGAATATTATGCATGTCAGAGGATGGGACTCAGGACAGTTGAAAAACGAGATCGAGAGCCGGAGAAAGATTCTCACTTACCTTTATGAGAAGAATATGAGGAGCTATATCCAGGTATCTCTTGTGGTGCAGGCATACCAGAGTTATCCGAAAATGGTCATGGAAGCTATAGAAAACGACACTCTGCAGGGTATGATACAGGATATGGTTGCTTAAGAGGGGGAGCATGGCTTATATTTCTGTGGATGAAATAGCATACAGAACTTTTGGAAACTTCTTTTATAAAAATAGGGAGAGCTTCCGGGAGCTCAAAGCAAAGATGCGCTACTCGCATATCCCATTGTCAGTGGACCAGTACCTTGCATCAGCTTTAATATATTCGATATTTGCAGGGATAATAGGAGGTTTTTTCGGGTTCTGGCTAGGGCTGAAAACCTTCGGAGACCCTGTTTCTCGACTAAGCCTTTTTGTTGATTCCACGAGGGCAGGATTTGCAGAAGAGTACCTTTATTTGCTTGCTATTTTATTCGCCCTCTTGTTATTTGTTATAAGTTTTCTTACTGTCTTTGGAATTGCATACATCTATCCTTATTTTCAGGCAGATATCCGGCAGGCATGCATTGACAAGTCTATGCTGCCGGCAGTAACCTACATGTACGCCCTGACAAAAGGAGGCATGTCAATTTATGATGTTTTCAGGTCTCTGAGCAGGTACGCCCATATATTCGGCACAAGCGCGGAAGAAATCTCCTATATTGTGCGGGATATGGACTACCTAGGAAAGGACTTTATAAGTGCCCTTAACGCAGCCAAGGAACGCACTCCTTCGGAACGTTTCAAGGATTTTGTTGACGGATTAATCCTGGTTTCAAGCAGCGGGACCATAACCGAGTACATAAAAAATAAGTCAGAGCAGTACCAGGACATGGCAGAACTGGCAAATCGGAACTTGTTAAAAAGGCTTGATGTCCTTGCAGAGGTCTATGTGACTGTACTTGTCGCAGGTCCGTTATTCATAATGACAACGCTCATAGTGCTGCAGTTTTTCAGGCCAGCTTCAGCCCAGATCCTTTACATGCTAATCTATGTTATAATACCTCTTGCAACCTTGCTCTTCATAGTGCTTCTCGATACAGTGGGAGAACTCTCAATGAGCCCGAAAAAAGGTGACGTTCCTGATTATCCTATAAACCTTTCCGATATTCCGGAACTCAGCCCACATCTCAGTGCAGAAGAGGAAGAAAAGAGGGACAAAAAGTTAAAGCTATACAGACAGCTTTACAACATCAGGGACCTTATTTTTAATCCATACAGGACTATCCGTGACGAACCCAGGTATACATTCTTTTTCGGAATCCCTCTTGGACTTTACTATCTTGCCCACCTTCCGGAAGCTCTTAGAAGAAGTATCAATTTTAACTTTCACTGGAATCTGAACTTTGCCCATATCAGCGACAGCAGCGTCCAGTTTATCAGCGCAATTGATGATTACCTGGTCATTTTTATCGTCATCGCACTCATTCCCTTCATCATATTTTATGAGATCAGGGCATGGAGAATGCGAAGAATTGACGAAAGAATGCCTGACCTGCTGAGAAACCTGTCAAGTATGAACGAGTCAGGACTTTTGCTCTCGAATTCCTTAAAAATAATAGCAGAGTCCAAGATGGGCATCCTAAGTAAAGAACTTAAAAAGCTAAAGGAGGATCTCTCATGGGGAACTTCTACTTCAAAGGCTCTCATGAAACTGGAAAACAACATCAGAACAGCTTCATCAAGCCGAATTCTCCATACTCTCATTAAAGCAAACGAATCTACAAGCGACCTTAAAAGTGTACTTTCTATTACCGCAAAACAGGTCAAAAGTGAGGAAAAGTTGAAAGAGGAGCGCTCTTCGGAGATGGTTGTCTATGTTGTCACTATCTACGTTGCTTTCTTTGTCTTCCTGTTCATAGTTTACATCCTGGCTGTATACTTCTTCCCTGAAAGTGCCTCGTTTAAAAACTCTTCTCAGGGGATGGGGTACGGAGGAATAGGGAACGGTTACTTCAACATACAGGAGTATACGATGCTCATGTTCCACTCAGCCCTTGTCCAGGCTTTTACCTCGGGGCTCATTGCCGGAAAGATGGGACAGGGGTCGGTTTACATGGGGCTGAAGTACAGTGTCAGCATGATGATAATTACCTACGTAGTTTTTACAATGTTCGTTTAAATTTGAGTATAACAGTGTAGATAAGAAGGTCTGAAACAAGAAGTATATAAGGAAGTTGGGGGAGGAAAAGCATGAGGAGTTCTAAATCCGGGAAAAAAGACATTATTCAAAGAGAAAATGCAGTATCCGAAATTATGGGGGTAGCTCTCCTTCTCGGGATAGTGGTTATAATGCTCAGTTTCGAAGGAGCTTTTATATTTGCCAGAAGCGGGCCGGACGACCTCCCTCACGCAAATCTTCAGGAATGGATGGATACTTCGGAAGAAAAGATTTACCTGAAACACTGCAGCGGGGAGCCGATAAAAATCGAAGAGCTGGAAATAGTAGCCAGTATCAACAATACCAGATACGTCTATAACTCATCTAACGCTTACACAGAGACGGGGAGTAACGGCTACTGGGAGCTTGGAGAGGTGATCACCCTGGATGCCGGAAGCGAATGGGCACTCGACCTGAAGGACTACCATGAAATAGACCTCTATCTTGTTGACACCCCAACAAAGGAGTTGATCCAGAAATCCAGACTTACCACGGATTTCAGGAGAGATCCTTATGTAATCGGATGGATTACACCGAGAGGAGGAGCACGTGACACCTCAAACGGAGGATCAGCGACTCTCGCGGACGTGCAGAAAGAAAATGATACCTTCTGGACTATATATAAGACCCCTACGAAAAACGGGACAGAAACAGACCCGAACATATACCAGGAAATTGATTTTGGGGTCAACCCCTGCCTTTATGGGTACAGGCCAGGAGACAGCCTCTCAAACGTAACTCTCAAAATAGTTTACAGAACAAACGATAACTCCATCCTGAAAATACGATTGAGATTCTATGACGTGGACAGTCCCTCAAATTGGTTTTACAGAGAAATAGCGCTGCCAGAGAAAAATGCCTTCACTGCCGTGTATATACCTCTGACAGATTACATAAATAGTACCGAAGACCTGGCTGATTTCACGGTAAGGCTCGAAGCCGTAACGAATGCAGACGAACATTCACACAAAGAAGTAAATATCGATTATCTGGGTTTATGGATAGAGTGATAGCAGACTTGAGAATGAAGAGGGATCGGTATGCTTGACATAAAAAGATTCATGAAAAACCAGAAAGCTGTTTCGGAAGTTGTTGGAGAAGTACTTCTGACAACTATAGCAGTTCTTCTTGTGAGCTCTATTGGGATATTCATTGCCACTTACGACGGGGCTACTGATATTCCTCACACTCAGGTAAGGGAATGGATGAACGCAGGAAAAGATACTATCTACCTTGAACACAGCGGAGGGGAATTTCTTGGAACCGACGCCTTCGAGATTGTGGTAAACATTAACGAACAAAAATACGTTTATCCTTCAGCCAGCATTTATTCAAACCTCAATAACAGCAGCTGGCAGCTTGGAGATAGAATTGAAATTAATACAAGCAGCGAGTGGGGAGTCAACATTACAGATGGAGATGAAATCAAGGTATTCCTTATTGACATTCCCTCAAGACAGACAATCCAGTACTTAACAATTTCTTCAAAACAGGATGTAGCTCCGGCTGGAGTATACCCATAAATGTAATGAAAGATAAAAGAGGAGAGAGGCATGGAGAAAAAGGGCTTTAAAGCGATTCACACTTTTTGCAGGTCAGAATCCGGGGTATCAACTGCAGTTGCTGCAGCCCTGCTTATTGGTATTGTAGTTATCTTTATGACAACTGTCCAGATCAATTACATGCCTGTCTGGAAAGAAGATGCAGAATATGCCCATATGGCTGATGTATGGCACGATATGTCAAGGTTCAAATCAAACGTGGATATCATTACTGCAGGGCTCGAAATAAACCCCAATGCCAGGATTGTGCTTAACAGCCCCATTCAGGTTGGGGGAAGTGAAGTCCCGTTCATAAGGAGTACAACCACAGGAGGAAGCCTTGCAATCAACAAAGACATGTCCGGTATGTCGGTGATAGTGATCGATAACGAATCCTCCGAGCTGTTTAACAGTGAGGTAGGTCTTTATTACACAGGCACGGTCTTCTACCGCCCATCAAACCTTCATTACGTGGACGAGATGTACTGCTATGAAAACGGAGCCCTTATAGTCTCCCAGAAAGGCAGATCAGTAATGAAGCTTGCCCCGACAATCGTGATGGAAAAAGACCCCGGTTCGGTTAACCTCTTAATAAGAGGCGTAGTCCTTGACAGCCCCCGCGGCATCGTCCTGTCCAGCAACACAGTAGAAGACATAAGACTGACCTCTAAGGAAAGCAAGGCTCTCTTCAACTCGACAGATTATGAAAGCTTTTACAACATCACATCCGTAAACGTTACAATCTACACGGAAAATAAAGAAGCCTGGGAGAACTACTTCAGAGACTCAGCCTCCGACATAACCCTTTTCGAAGGTACGGACTATCACCTGGACAACAGCAGTACCTATGCAGTAACTTTTTCACTCCACCCTGTCGGAGAAGACCTTTATGTTACTGTCTATAGAAGCGTAATAAAAATAGAAACAGGGCTTCTGTAAGAAGCCCGAGCATACTTCAAAAAATAATTTTTCCTGATCAATGCCTTTTAGCTGAATTAATGCCTGGCTATGCTCTAAAAAATCAAAGGCAGTTTTGGTTCAAAACGTCCAAAAAAAATATTTTTTGAGATGGCATTACTTAGTAATAATATTTATTTTAAATACTTCTCAAATACAGTTATTAAGAAGAATTAAGAGAATTACGGCCTTAATACGAAAAGATAAGAACAAGAAGAATAGTTCTCAAAAAGTTAATACACAATCTTCATTTGTGCGCCCGTTTATAAAATTCGTTTTCGTCAACAACTATTTTTTAACTGAAATAGTTATAAATATAACTTTCTATATAATTGTAGACAATAACTGTCTTAAATTATTTATTAGAGAACTTAAAGGGGAAATGAATAACCTTAATCCAGAGAGGCAGAGATTTGTGACTACTGTTTCAACTAGTTGAGTATAAGAATCTGCAAAATGCCAGTGTTTTTTCTTTTGCAAAAACCAGTCAAGCCTGAAAATATTACTTTTAGGAGGACTTATTTTGAATATATTTGAAAAATTCATAAAAGATTCCATAGGGGTCTCATCTGTACTGGGTGAAATTCTTATTACGGGGATCGTTGTTATCGCATTCGGTTCGCTATTCGTAATTATAACTTCCGTTGACAAGCCTGCTGATCATACTCGTTTGTCAGTAGAAGAATGGATAGATGCTCCCTCCGATATAATCTCCCTGCGACATGCAGGTGGGGAATCCATTGATACAGAAGACCTGAAAATCAATGTTCAAATTAACGGTACCTCTTATGTATATTCTTCCTCTAATATTTCCGAAAACCTGGGAAAAAGCTTCTGGGAAATGGCAGATGTTATTCAAATTAATACCAGCCAGGAATGGGGTACTGGTATTGTAAATGAAGAGAACATGGATGTAAAGTTGATTAATACAAACTCAAAGGAGGTTCTTCCTAAATACAGGATTGGCTTCTTGCCAGAGTCCTCCAAGGGTTCATTTGAAGATTCCGTTGACTTTGATATAATAGACAATACAGTAGTTCCGCAGGAAGACTTTATCAGCAGTTTTACGGTTCTGGGAGCTGCAATTCAATCAGGCGGATATGATTTGAAGGTAACTACACGGTTTAGAGTTGGAGGTGACACTCTAGATCCCTGGCACTACTCTTTGCCGGTTACTGGCAATGTTAATGATGGTAAGGTACATATATTGAACCTTTCAACCGCTTATTCGGCAGGTACTCCCGTAACCATAAATGGCAAATCCTGGATCTGGACCAAAGATAGTAAAAAACTCTCTACAAAAGACTCAGACTGGAAGAGTTATATGGAAGTTAGTTCTTCGAGTTATTCTTCGAATTTAATAGTGCTAAGGAATGGGGATGCTGCTCCCACAATTCCGGGTTTGGATGAGCAGCCAGACGTTGCAGAGTATATAGATGACTATGTTGAAGATGGCAAGATATTACTGGACGAAAATGAGGCTATTTTTCTGTTTGAACTCGGGACAACTGACCTTCACAGTTCTGCGGCTGATTTCCAGGACCTTGTAGTCCTTATGTCGATAGATCCGGCACCGGCAA
The DNA here is from genome assembly GCF_000970285.1 of Methanosarcina horonobensis HB-1 = JCM 15518. NCBI lineage: Archaea > Methanobacteriati > Methanobacteriota > Methanomicrobia > Methanosarcinales > Methanosarcinaceae > Methanosarcina > Methanosarcina horonobensis. Next base: position 4,780,022 of record NZ_CP009516.1, read on the forward strand.
ATTAAGTCTTTTCGGTAGAATTGGAGCTTCTCGCCGGAAAAACTTAGGTTGGACCTGAAATCGATCCATTTTTCGATTTCGGTTCTCAGGTTCAATCAAGTGAGCATGAGCTGAAACCTTTATTTCCTTCATTTTTATTTGAGGATGCTGTTGAGCTATTAAAGAGGTAGAGAAGATGCGAAACGCATCTTTTTATGTTTCCTGTACTCACCTCAGATCTGTACTCACCTCAGATTGGAATATATTTGAAGAAAAACTCTAAATGTTCGTGGTAAATTTGAGTTGCATTTCTTCCAGGCGTTGTACAACTTTATGAACCTTCATAATTCTCTAAAATTAAAAATAAGTTCTAAAAACAAAAAATGTTTCTAAAGAACCTGAATGATGTCGAAAAAATAACTGATTGTATACGGAGTTTAAAAGAACTATTTACATCGGAGTTCCGGTTTAATAACTTACGGATATGGCCAAAATTAAGTTTAATTCTATAATTGGGATAAATTTCCAGAAAAATTTTAGTATGAGGTTTTAAAGTCGACATAGTTCGTTATTTGAGAAAAAATTGTAATTTAATTTTAAGACAGTATATTGATAAGAAAGTAGTAAAAGAGAAAAAATCACTAATAAAAAATAAAAATAAATAATAAATTTTAAAAAGAAATGGAAAGGCACCATAAAGGTGCTCTTGTTTGCGATTAGAATCTCAGTTCCTTGTCAGCAATGAGCTGCTTGGTCTTGACATCAACGATCTTAACAGTAGCGAATTCACCAGATGTCTGAGTTAGAGTAGCTGATGAGTTACCATCTTCTGTAGTAAGGAGAAGAATCTTTGTCATTCCAACATCAAAAGTCGGGTCGCTTTCAAATGCGGAGGTGTCAAGTTCATAGCTTTGACCATCGGCTGCGAACATAATCTTTGTTGTGTTTGGGTACAGAATAACTGTATCTCCACCAAGGTGCTCAAGTTTTATACTATCAACACCTGATGTCACAATATTGATATTCGCCTGCGGTGCAGATTCGGAAGGTCCCTGGCCGAAGACGGACGAACCGATTGCGGCGGCGAGGATGACGGTGATTGCAACCATCAGCACGACACCGATTACCGGGGACACTGCTTTATCATTACTAAATATCTTTTTGAGATCCATATGTTTCTCCCTCCTGAGTTAATACTCCCAGACAGGACAACCTGTCGGAATTTTTAACACTTTAATGCACATACGTACAATTGTTATTTTTTATAACTGCATTCAAAGATATTCTTCGTTCTTATATAAATTTTTGCCGATACTGTTTTAGATTATTTAATAAGTATTTTCTTTATTTTTTGTTAAAGTTTTCCGCTGGTCTTGCAGGTCATAAAAAACTATTTTCAGATAGTCAGATTAATATCCAAGTAATATCGTTTAGAAAGTTAGGCAAAAGATTTATAGAAGGTGACTGTTGTCTTGGAGGGTAAAAAACGCAGAGCACTTGGCCGGGACTGCCAGGCAGTTTCAGAGGTAATAGGGCAGGTGCTCATGATAAGTATAGTTGTACTGGCTTTTTCTTCAATAGCCGTTTTTGTGTTTTCGGATGAGGGAGCTGTAAACCCTCCCCATACACCAAAAGCTGACCTGCAGGAAAGTATTGATACGAACGCGAATATTGTGAAAATATTCCATAAGGGAGGAGAAGCAATCGACCTGAAAGATGCAAAAGTTGTTCTCAATATCAACGGGCAACAGGAAGAGTTTGATTTGTCTTCCGACCCTGGTGTTAGCTACACTGCCACAAATAATGTCCTGATGGTCGGGGACAATATTGTAATCAATACGAGCCGGAGCAGGGGAAAAAACCTGAAAAGCACGGATACCATTGACATGTATTTTGTACATACAGGATCTGATCAGGTAATCCAGAGAGTTACGCTTCAGAACGGAGGAAAGGAAAGCGAAAGTTCTGATGACACTTATGGCACTGGTAAATACTGGATAACTCCTCATCCGAACGGAACAGCAACTGATACTTCTGAAGGGTGGATCTCGACAGGAGCAGTTAATGAAACCGGAGACGGGGTTTTCACTACGTATTATGCTGCAGATAAAAAAGACGGAGACCCCAATTCCACAGCCCAGATATTCGATTTCGACATCGATGCAGACAGGGAAGGAGTTTCGGAACATTTCAACAACGTAACTTTAAAAATAGTATATAGTGTGCACGATAAAAATTACGATTATATCGCACTTGATATCAGTGTCGAGGATCCTGAAAAATGGATAAGAGTCGAATCTGATATGCCGGAGTACAATAAAAACTTTGAGCCCGACTACGTAGACCTCTCTTCCTATGTGAAAAATATTGAAGAACTTGAGGCATTCAAAGTAAGGATAGTTGCTGTCACAAATGCGAGCAACAAAGCCGGGAAGACCGCATGGATAGACTTCCTCGGAATCCATGTAGAATAAAACAAATGATAAAGAAAAAAACAGGGGGATAGGGGAAGCATGAAGAGAAACAGGGGCAGCGAATTCGACCCCTACCCGTACTCTTTTTTTCGGTCCGAATCTGCCGCATCGACAGCTATAGCATTTATTTTGCTTTTAGGGATAGTATTTTCAGTTTTTTCTGTAGTTCATCTGGGATATGTCCCTGAATGGAAAACTGACGCAGAACACTCCCATGTGGCCGATGTATGGGAGGATGTGACAAAACTCAAATCGAAAATAGACAGGACTACAATACTCCTGATGTCAGACCAGAACTCCACAACCTCAAATATTACTATAATAATGCCCCTTCGTACCGGAAGCATGGAAATGCCTCTTACCGGTTCCTCAAGATTCAGCGGAATAGTTTCCGTAAACGCAGATGCGTGCAACATGACAATAGTAACTCCGGTAAATGGTAGTGAGAGGGTTATAAACTGCGGCACCATTTCCTACACCTCTAATAATAATTATTATGTGAACCAGATCTTCAAGTATGAAAACGGAGCTTTGATTCTTGCGCAAAAAGAACAATCGGTCATGAAACTTTATCCAATGATCCGCGTCTCCGAAGTTTCGGATAAAAACTACAGTTTTTCAATCAATGCAATCGAAATACGAGGTTTTGCAGACTCCCTTTCATCAAACTCGGACTGTTCCGTTCGCCTTAGAGACTGTTCATTTAGCTCTTTCTATGACAGTGAAGACCACGAAAACATGAGTTCTTTTGCTTTAAAAATAAACACTACCCATCCGGAAGCCTGGGAGGCCTATTTTAACGAAACGATGAAAGGAGCCGGACTGGAGAAAGATAAAGATTACACCCTTGATATTGTAGAAAATGATTACCTGTACCTTTCATTTCCGGAAAACGGAAGTGACAGCAGCCTGGACAGACTTTACGTTGGCAAAACCACAGCTAATGCAGAGCTGATTAATGGTTTGATCTGAACTTTGTAACTACTGTTGCTCATAGATAACAGACTAAATCGAACTGGAATAAAATAAGCCAAATTAAGCCGCCTTCAGTATAAGGACTAAAAAGTAGACATTAAAAGGTAGGAAATTAAAAAACGGAAATTCAAGGATTTATATTTGAAAAATATTAAATAAAAAATTATGTGATGTCTAGCTATGAAGACCAGAAAGAACGGAAGCAGGGAAAAGGCAAGAAAAAGCCTCTTTAACTCGGAATCTGCAGGAGCTACCGTAGTTGCGGCAGTTTTGCTGCTGAGCATCATATTTACTGTACTTGCAGTTGTCAGGATTGAGTATGTCCCGACGTGGAAAACTGATGCAGAACAATCACACATGAGTAAGGTTCAGAAAGATATGGCTGAACTCAAATCAACAGCAGATATGGTATCTCTCTTTACGTCTTCGGACTCAAATGCATCAGCATATGGATTCCCTGTAACTGTTTCGTTCAGTATGGGAGGAGGAGAAATTCCGATTCTGGAACCTTCAAAATCAAGCGGGACACTTTCAGTAAACACGGAACGCTATAGAATGACCATAACTCCCGAAAGGTCTGCGATCCTAGCTTCCCCTCAAGTCCTGGACTGCGGAGGTGTTACCTATTATTCGAATAATAGGGAGTACATGGACCAGGTCTTCAGGTATGAAAACGGAGCCCTTATCCTTTCTCAAAAAGACAGATCATTGATGAGGCAGTCTCCTTCATTCAATATAAAACAGACAAATGGGACTAACTATACCGTCTCAATCCACGCAATCAAAATGACAGGAGACCCTGATAGTGTTTCTTCAAACACTGATGCTTCTTTGAGGCTGACAGGGCTTTATACCGAACCTGTCTATGACAGCAATGACTCAGGAGGAATTGATTCTTTTACCTGCACAATACTCACGGGATATCCAGATGCCTGGGTATCCTACCTCAACGAAACCGCAAAAAATGCAGGCCTTGAATATGAAACGGATTATACGATAGATAAAGTAAGCTCGGATACTGTATATGTTTCTTTCCTGGATAACGGCAGTAAAAACCTTGAAAGGCTCTATGTCAGCAAATCTGTTATTCTGGCAGAACTGGGAGCTGGTGGTGTTCTGGACAATGGAGAAGTCAGCAATTCTGAGTCCGATGAAGGGACCAATGATTCCGAGTCCGACGAAGATGAGGATGAATCCGGGAGCGAACTAATTCATGGAAACCGGACTATATTAAACAAAAATGGAATTGGAGGGGTTATTCCCTCAGGAACTTACATTCAATTTAAAAATACAAAAAATAACAATTGCTGGGTTAAAATTGACGGTTTCAAAAAGGAACTTAGCAAGAATGATATTGTAAAGCTTGTAATAGATGGGGACCAGATGTCTGGAACTGCAGATATGAGCGGAAAGCAAATTACAAACTTCAATTTTAATGTTAAGATGTACATTAATGGTGAGTATGTGGATCAAGGGAAAGTTACGGGAATGCAGGTAAAAGATTATTCAGACTATGAATCAAATTTAACTTACAGGCTTCAATCGTACTTATCCGGTACCCAATTACAGGTTGACGGAAATAACTTGATTAGCTGGTGGCCACATAATAACTCAGCAATAAATCTTTACAACATAGGACCATCACCTACCAATAACGAGTTCCTAAGAATTAATTTTGATTCAGGAAGCACATACTTTGACTGCAGCGCAGATTATGAGATAATTAACAACTAAAAAGAAAGGGCAAAATTACATTTGCTTTCTAGGTGTACTAAAAATGAAAAACGATCAATGAGATAATAAGTAAGAAGGACGTATCGAATTTCAGAAAAAAGATGCCTGAAAAATACACAATCCCTTACCCTGCCAGAAGAGTCCATTCCGACGGCAGGGCTGAAAACACCGAAGTGTTGCTTGCAAAAGAATGCCCTGTTAAACTTTTTCTTGACGGCAAACCGTTTACAACTCTTTTTGCCTCCCCGCTTGAACTGAAAGAACTTGCAGTAGGCCATCTGATTACGGAAGGAGTTCTCAGTTTCACTGAGATTGCCGGAGTTGAGGTTGAAGGTAACGAGGTCCATATCCTGACAAAAAAGGAAAAGAGCTCCGTTCAATATGAACTCCCCAGGGAAGCAGCCAGAGAAGCTGGAAAACAAATATTTGTGAACTCAGACACTGTTTTTGACCCGGAAGCCCTTTTTGCAGGCAATGGGTATCTTGAGTCCGATACATACAAACTTACCAGAGGTACTCACCTCGCCGCACTTATAGACCGAGAAGGAAAGCTTGCAGTCCAGATTGTTGACGTAGGCAGACATAATGCCGTGGACAAAGTAGTAAGCACTGCTCTTCTCAGAGGGCTTGACCTCTCACAGCATTACATGCTTTCCACAGGCAGGCAGCCTGCCTACATGGTCACAAAAGCAGCTCGTGCAGGAATTCCTCTCGTTGCTACCAAAGCCATGCCATTTGACTCCGGAGTCGAAGCTGCAAAAAAAATGAATATTTGCCTTGTTGGGCAGCTAAGGCAGGAATCAATGTTAGTATTTGCAAATGAGTGGCGGGTCAATACAACATAATAAAAGATAAAAAAGAATCGAAGCATTGTTCAGCTCTATTAGAGAGTACCTTTCGTGCTTTTTACTTCCTTGCCTTCAATTTTTACAGCCCTTTTCATCGCGTAAGCAAAAGCCTTGAAAAGAGCCTCGATTTTATGGTGATCGTTATCCCCGTAGACACTCGCGTGTATGGTAATTTTCGCATTTGAGGCAAGGGTCTCGAAGAAGTGTTTCACAAGCTGGGTACTGAACTGCCCTACCTGGGGAGCAACAAAATCAGCTTTCAGAACCAGATAGCTGCGCCCGCCGACATCCAGGGCAACTTCGGCAAGAGCCTCATCCATTGGAATTCTGGCTTCCCCGAAACGGGCGATTCCTGACATATCTCCAAGGGCTTCGGCAAGAGCCTTTCCAAGGACTATTCCCGTATCCTCAATGAGGTGATGCTCGTCCACATAAAGGTCGCCTTCGGCACGAACTTTAAGGTCAAACTCGGCGTGCCTTGCAAAAGAAGTAAGCATATGATCAAAAAACCCGATCCCTGTACTGACATCCGCAATGCCCTTACCGTCAAGGTTAATCTCAAGCTGAATGTCGGTTTCCTTTGTCTTACGGGAAATTATACTTGTTCTCATACAGCATCACATTCTCTTTAAAATAATTAAATACTTTGGGTTTTGCTGCTTATTGTTCTTTGTGTTCGGTCTGCCTGGGAAAAATCAGGGAAGAGGGCTGAGTAATCGAGCAGCTTAGAAGTAAAAATAAGCTTCCCAATCAGATAACAACCAGATCAGTCTCCAAGGGCGGCTTTAATTGCCTCTTCAAGAGTGAACCTGCCTGTGTAAAGGGCACTGCCTACCACAACGCCTGAAGCTCCGGTTTTTTTCAGAATTATTATATCTGCCAGTGAGCTTACTCCCCCGGATGCGATTACAGGAATGCTGACAGACTCCACAAGCTCCTTTGTCGGAACAGGGTTTACTCCCTGCATTAAGCCTTCGGTGTCGATGTTCGTAAAGAGAAGGCTGCCGGCTCCAAGATCTTCAAACTTTCTGCCCATTTCGACAGGAGTTTGTGCGCACTCTTCGGTCCAGCCTTTAATTGAGATTTTTCCATTCTTTGCATCCAGCGCAACGTTTACACGTGGGCTTCCAAAGGTCCTGGAAAGCTGTTTTACCATTTCAGGGTTCTGGAGGGCAGCAGTTCCGAGAATTACCCTTGAAACCCCGAGCTCAAGAAGGGAGGCTGCATCTTCAAAGCTCCTTACACCTCCTCCAACCTGAATACTCACACCTTTCTCCCTGCAGGTTCTGACGATCTTTTCAATAATCGGGGCGTTTTTTCTTTCCCCTTCGATTGCTCCGTCAAGATCCACCAGATGAAGGGTTTTTGCCCCTTTACTTACCCAGTCAAGGGCAACTGCGAGAGGATCATCAAGAGATACGATCTCGCTGCCAGGCACTCCCTGTACCAGCTGGACACATTTTCCTCCTCTCATATCCACTGCAGGAATTACTTCAAAAACCATAAAAAGTTACATCTCCGGCATATATCTGTGAAAGCTATCTGTATGGAAGCGTCTTTCCGCTTTGGCATTTTTATGTCCTTATTTTGATATCTCTATCCCACTTCAGGGCATTATTCTTTCTATGGGAACAACAAGGACGTCCCGTGCACCGACGTTCCTGAGTTTGTTTACTATGCTAAAGATCAGGTCCGCGTCCACGACAGCGTGAACGGCAAGGAATGATTCTTCAGAATGCCTGCTGGACTCGACCTTCATGACTGTTGGACCTGACATTCCTGGCAGGACCTCTTTTACTGCTTGAAGGGAAGCTTCGGGAACGTTCATCATGAGATAGCGTTTTTTCTTTGCGTTAAGCACGCTTTCGAGTGCAGTTTTTATATCCAGGATTTTTTCCTTTTCCCTGAGGCTTTTTTTGTTAGCGATCAGATGGACAGTAGAAGAAAAGACTGTATCGATAGCTTTCAGGTGGTTTATCATGAGAGTTGTCCCTGAGCTTGAGATGTCTACAATGGCGTCTGCAATTCCCACATGAGGAGTCATCTCGCAGGCCCCGCTGACTTTTATAACTTCAACTTTAATTCCAAGGTTTTTGAAGTACTGGCGTGTGATCTCCGGAAATTCGGTTGCCACTTTTTTACCTTCAAGGTCCTGTGCTTTCTCGAACCCCGAGTCTTCCGGAACAGCCAGGACAAGGCTCGCTCTCCCGAATTTAAGGTCCAGAAGGGCTTCAACATCTGCCCCTCTTTCCGTAATCAGGTCCATTCCTGTAATGCCAACGTCCGCAGCTCCGTCCTGCACATACTCAGGGATATCAGCAGCCCTGGCAAAGAGAACATGAATATCAGGGTCCGTAGTTTTTGCGAATAGTATTCGGCTTTCGGCTCCTCCGCTAATGGGGAGTCCGGCATCTTTAAAAATAGACATTGTGGGTTCGTGAAGGCGCCCTTTGTTGGGTATTGCAATGCGAATCATCTGCTCTGTCCTCTAATTCCTCTAATAAGTGATCTGATGATATTCCTCTAATAAGCGATCTGATGATATAATTGACCTGACTGATCTAATAAGTGATCGAACTAATCTAATAAATGATCTTCCGGGAAGCTTACACCGGGTATGTTAATTCTGTATAAAACATTTATCCAAAATACACTTGTATAATATAGACTTCACGGTAAGGATAAGTGTAAACCTTTTTTCCTGAAACCCTGTTGATAAGGAGAATTCCATCCACAGCGAAATAATTTTTTACATAGAGGAATAGATGGATTTTTGATACTGAAATTGAAAACAGTCTTTTAAAAATGCAATATTACCCTCAGTAATGAATATGAGAAACATTATATAGCCGTAGTAATTTAATAGAAAAAGACTATTGAATCATATAAATAATATTATTAATGTTGTAATAACATAAAGAATTAATTTGAAACCTTGAGAAAAGAGGCTGATTACGGCAACAGACTAAAGATTAATAAAGCGGTAATATTAACATCTAGCAATAAAAGTACCAATAATTTTGAAAAAAAGAGGATCCAAATGGCCCGAAACATAAAAGTGGAAGAGCTCTTGCAGACCCCGATCGAAAAGCAACAGATAGAGCTTGTTGAACGTAAGGGGATAGGGCACCCTGACAGCATATCGGACGGACTTGCCGAAGCCGTCAGCCGAGCGCTATGCAGGGAATACATAACCAAATGTGGAGCTGTACTCCATCACAACACTGATGAAACCCAGATAGTAGCCGGAAGGTCCAGCCCGAAATTCGGGGGGGGAGAGGTACTGCAGCCCATATACATGCTTCTGGTAGGCAGAGCCACAAAAGAGTTCGATGGAGTCGAGCTTGCCACAGAATCCGTAGCCCTCCAGGCTGCCCGGAATTATCTGAGAAAGACTATGGTGAATATGGATCTCGAAAGAGACGTGATCATGGACTGCAAACTCGGAACAGGGTCTTCAGACCTGAGAGATGTCTTCAAAAGAGATAGAGTCCCTGTTGCAAACGACACTTCTTTCGGAGTTGGACATGCCCCATTTTCCGAACTTGAAAATATCGTATACAATACAGAGAGGCAGCTCCTTACTGACCTGAAGTCCCGCATGCCTGCAATAGGAGAAGATATGAAAGTTATGGGGCTGAGGGACGGAGAAGACATTACCCTCACCATATGCAGCGGCATGATAGGCAGATACATTGACGACCTGGACAGCTACATAAACATGACCCAGGAAATGAAGACCTACGTGGAAGAGCTTGCAACTCGATATACAGAACGAGATGTAAATGTCTATATTAACACAGGCGATAACCTGAAAACGAGCTGTGTCTTCCTTACAGTCACCGGAACTTCAGCTGAAATGGGTGATGACGGTTCGGTAGGGCGCGGAAACCGCTGCAACGGGTTAATCACACCTAACAGGCCTATGAGTATGGAGGCAACCAGCGGAAAGAACCCGATTAACCATATAGGAAAGATCTATAACCTCCTCTCGACACAGATGGCCAGGGATATAGTAAAACAGGTTCCGGACGTACAGGATGTCTATATCAGACTTCTCTCCCAGATAGGAAAGCCCATTGACCAGCCACTTGTGGCAAGCGCTCAGATCATTCCAAAAGAAGGCACTTCCTTTGCAAATGTAAAATCGGAAACTGAAGTAGTAATCGATGACTGGCTCTCCAATGTGACAAAGATTACGGAAATGGTCATCAGAGGAGAACTGAACACCTTCTAATAATATCAGAATCTGAGACTATAATATGAGACTGGAAATATCGAGAGGAACCTCAAGGTTCTTTTCATATCTTTTTTGTTACGTCTGCTTTTTATCATACCTGCCTTAACAGCCAGTATTAACAGTGCAGGATCAAAAAAATGATTTTTAAAACGGGATTCCTATTCAAAAATGATATTTTTTACTTTTCGATATCTGTTGAGTCCATTGCAGCTCAGGTACTCAATACTCTTTGTTTTGTCAATATTTCTTGGCTGACAAGCCCATTTAAGGCATGAAAATTATATCTTCGTCTATTTGAGTATGTTTTTTTAATTATTCAAGGAAAACTAAAAAAGAAAAATTATATATTATGGGAAATTTTTCAGATGACCTTGACAGTTAGTTTGAACTTCTCCTCGCCTCCAAAACGGATAATATCATAAGTACCTTCAATCTCCCAGGTGCCTGGTTTTATAGCCTCATACTCCCATTCATGAACTCCTGGAACAGTTTTCGTATCCGGGACATCCGGAATAAATTCTTCCCGAAGCAGTTTGATCCCTTCCTCAACCTGCATTTCCCATACAGTTTCGGCAACAGGCTCATCCTTGCTATACAGGTGCTCTCCGGGCTGATCCCTGAGTTTTATTACAAAAGTGTCTCCAAGGTTAATGCTGACCGTATCAAAATTGTTGGCGTTGGTAAAAATCTGGGCGACCATGTTCCCTACCCCTTCGGTATTAAGAGATATGTTGTGTTGTAAAGTATATCTAAAATACTTGTAAGATCGGTCCGTTTTCTCACTGTAATTATGCATTATGTTCTCTGTAATATACAAAAGTATTTTTGATAAATATAAAAAAGGTTATAGATGTTAACCATTATTACTTGCTTCCAGCGAAAAACATAAATACCATCACCATATATGGAGATGGTGCACTGAAGCAGTGTAGCCCTGTGCAGCACTGGATCAGTATCATTGTCCCGCCTTAACTCAGTGGTAGAGTGCGCGGCTGTAGTTCGGCTCGTGCGGGTTTCTCCCGTACATCTCTGCGCAGGCACCGCGATGTCCCCGGTTCGAGTCTGGGAGGCGGGACCTGAACTTTCACCAGAATCGAAATCAGTCAACGGGAACATTTATATACCGGAAAGACATTTAAGGTTTGCTCGCAACGCGGGCAAAACAGCAGCTAAAAAGACCGAAGTGTCCGGATAGTGTAGAGGCCTATCATGGAGCCCTGTCGAGGCTCCGACTCGGGTTCGAATCCCGGTCCGGGCGCTTCTTTTTTTTGAATTTGACAACTTTCCCAAATTAATTGCACACTTTATATCTGACCTGTTTTTTACAAAGAACTCTTTAATTCAGAATTTTCTATTTGAGTTCAGCCCTTTTAAGTCGAGTCCCATATCCTGAATCCTAACTGAATTCTGAAACCTTTCCATAAAAAACATTTACTCATAGAAAACAAGTAAAAAAGGAAGAATAGAGGAATAAAGCTGGATCAGGAGATCATAAAATGGGAACCAAGCCCTATAATCTGGATTGCTCCGGGAAAAGATCCGAAAGAGTCAGCATCCTCGGCAAAGAGATAAAAAGTACCAGAGAAAAAATGGAGAAGGAAACCCGTACATTTATTGAAGCTACCAAAAATTTCTCTCTTGAGTGGATTCAAAGGGAAATGAGTTCAAATATGTCTCAGCTGAGAAGTGAAGACTATTCTGAGAATGTTGAGATTGGCAAAGATGGATCGAAAAAACTATCGCGTCTTGAGGACTTACCCCTCCACATACAGGATATTGTCGAAGATAATCTTAACAGGGATGATTACTGGATACACAGAAACGGATTGTTCCAGGCAGACATTTCCCATGACTATGTTGAGTTTAAAAAAGAAAAAACACGGAAGGATCTGACGTCAAGCATTCGAATGATCCTTGGCTGTGCTGCAGAAATTTTCACAGACCTGAAAGATGAAAACCACGAAGTTGGAAAAGACAGAGTGTGGGTAAAAGAGAGAGGAAGACGAAAATACATATGCGTTCTCAGGTTTTCAGACGAGATGACAGCTTCCCTTGACCGATATTTCACAATGCTTGAGGAACTTTTCGTTCTTGAGTATGAAATAAAAAAGGTAGAAAAAGAAGTCAGAGACGGGGAAAAAAATCATGAAGAAATCTGAAAAAGAGACCTGAAGAAACCTGAATGCCAGCTAAAGGATGCTTAATAAGGTAAAACCCGAATTGAATTTGTTGTCAGCACCAGAATTGTGTTCCGCATTGGACCCGCTACAGGCCTGCCTGCAAAGTGACGATAACAACTTTATCTACAAACGCCAGAATTACCCTGCATGAAAGAGACAGACTTCAGCATAAAAAAAAACCTCGAAGAAGCAAAAGCAGATGCTTACCTGATGACAGGGAATATTCATAATGCCGATATTTACTATGTAACCCGCTTCCTTGCATCGGACGAATTTGTTTACCTGCAAACAGGAGCCGGGAAAGAAATCCTTTTTATTTCGGAAATGGAGCGCGGAAGAGCTGAAATAGAATCAAGAGTTTCAAACATAAAAACTACCCAGGAATTTGGCTACCGCGAGAAAATCAAAGAGAAAAAAGATACAACTATTGCTTATGCAGCCTGCATATCCGAGCTGCTTCTCGGAGAAAAGGTAAAAAGGATTGCAGTTCCCTACGATTTTCCTGTCTTTTATTCAAACTATCTTACAGAAGCAGGTTTCATCATTGTGCCCATAAAGAGCCCTTTCAGGAAAATGAGGAGCGTGAAGAGGCAGGAAGAAATTGAAGCCATAAAGTATGCCCAGATGGCAGGAGAAAAGGCAATGGAGGCAGCTATTGCCCTGATAGCAGGATCAGAAGAAAAAGAAGGCATGCTCCATTTTGAAGGAGAATTACTTACCGGGGCTAAAGTGAATTCAATCATTGACCATACCCTGCTCGATTTCGGATGCGAAGCCGAAGAAACTATCGTCTCCTGCGGAGAAGATACCGCAAATCCCCATGGGACTACGGATGGGCCACTCAGGGCAAACGCTCCAATTATAATTGATATCTTCCCGAGAAGCAAAAAGAAGCGCTATTTTGCTGATATGACTCGCACAGTGCTCAGGGGTGAAGCTTCGGAGAAACTGAAAGCAATGTACGAAACCGTGTTTGAAGCCCAGGAAAAAGCACTGAGTATGGTCAAGCCCGGAGTGCAGGCATCTGTGATACATAATGTAGTCTGCAACCTGTTTGAAGAACGGGGCTATCACACTTATAGAAGTGGGTCAAAAGCCGGATTTACACACTCCACAGGACATGGAGTGGGACTTGACATCCATGAGCTTCCCGGAGTAGGAGAAAGCAATTTTCTCCTTGAAGCAGGAAATGTGATAACTATCGAGCCAGGATTGTATTACCCTGGAATTGGAGGAATTCGGCTCGAAGATATGGTGCTGGTTACTGAAAAAGGATGCGAAAATCTTACACGACTGGAAAAGAAATTTGTATTAAAATCTTTCTTATAATTAAGTAACAGATTATTACCATAATTTACTTTAAGTGCCCGGAAATGCATTAAAAACTCAGTGAAGGGCAGGAAAAGGTATTATATTCTTTATTCATGAATAGAAACTCATAACTAGAGTTACTGGCAAAATATAGCTCAATAAAGCTTAAAAACAGGTAAATAAGGAAAATTTATCGCGAATTATCAAGGTGGGGTTAATATAACCGACAATATATGCAACAGAGAAGATATCCTCGAAAAGTATAGGGAAGCAGGCAGAATCCTGAAAATTGTAAGGGCTGAAGCTGCAGACATGATAAGATTTGGAAACAGCCTGCTTGAAGTTGCCGAATTTGTTGAAAAGAAAACCATAGAACTGGGGGGCAGGCCCGCCTTTCCGTGCAATATCTCAAGAAATGAAGAAGCTGCACATGCAACTCCGAAAGCAGGGGACAAAGATGTCTTCGGTAAAGATATGGTGAAGCTGGACCTCGGAGTCCATGTTGACGGGTACATAGCAGACTCGGCAGTGACTGTGGATCTCTCAGGTAATTCCGATATTCTGAAGGCATCCGAAGATGCCCTTGCAGCAGCTATCGACCTTATGAAGCCTGGAGTAAGCACAGGGGAGATAGGAGCTGCAATAGAAGAGAGTATTCGCAACTACGGTTTAAGCCCTATTACTAACCTTTCAGGCCACGGACTTTCTCAGTATGAAGCTCATGACGACCCCTCAGTGCCCAATAAACGCATAGAAGGAGGAGTTATACTTAGGAAAGGAGATGTGCTTGCAATCGAACCTTTTGCAACAAATGGGACAGGACTTGTACACGACGGAAGTTGGGCAGAGATATACAGCATTATAAGGAAAAAACCTGTCCGCATGCCAGCTGTCAGAAATGTCCTCAAGCAGGCAGAAGAGTACAGGGAACTTCCCTTTGCAAAGCGCTGGCTCAACTCAGATAAGCTTGACTTTTCATTACTCCAACTGGAAAAAGCCGGAATCCTCCACTCTTATCCCGTACTTATTGAAAGTGCCGGAGGGCTTGTGTCCCAGGCAGAACACACAGTAATAATAACCAGGGACGGATGTGAAGTCACAACTAAGTAAGTTATGGAAAAAAGGAAGTAATGGAAAAAGGTCATGGAAAAACAGAAAAATGAATAAACTGAAAGACAAATAAAAAAGAGTTGACAGTTTTGAAAATGCATCACCTCCTCTTAACCAGTCTTTTACTGGTTACTCTCCTTACTCCTGCCCTTCTCGCAGAACCCTGTGCTGCAGCCTTTATTCCAGGAAATAATGTCACACTGGAAAGAGATGGGATGACATGGAATTACGACGAGAAAATAACGGATAATGAAGCTGTTTTTTTCAGGAGCCTCATAGACGGAGAAACAGGCAATAACAACGGTTTCGTTAATGCCTGGGAAATTCTGAAAATGGAAATTCTTTTAAGAGATAAAATGGAGAAAACCATAGAAGAAGAATCCGATGTAAAGCTTAACTCAACTTCAGATACTGTAGAGTTAAAAGACATTGAATTCTGGATCTCTGCAGAAGCCCTTGGAAGGACTGAAAAAAGATCATCGATTACAAACCGCGCCAGTGTAATGTATGGTTTTAAAGAAGAAGCAGGTCCCGGAACAACAATATGGTTAATGGGTACTCCGGACTCGAGCGTTACAATCACTCTTCCCAAGGGTTTTGATGCAGAACTGACTGAAGGGCTTGAGAACAAAAGTATTGAGTTTGAGAATAAACGTACACTACTGAGAGGTAATTTCAGCTCTGAAAAAAATATTACTATAAAGTTTTCGGAAAATGAAAGCTTTAAAGCCGAACTGCAGGATAAGAAAATAAACATGAATAAAAGCGCAGAAAATAAGAGCTTAACAGGAGAAAACAAAACCCTGAATGCCGGAATTAACACAGAAGCCAGGCAGCCTACTAAATTTTTCAAAAATATTCTTAACGAAATTAACCGGAGTCTGATCTGAGCCCAAAAAGTTAATCTTCTTTGAAGCTTATTCAGAAAAACATGCTCATCGAACAGATTCCACTTGAAAACGGATGCGCTCTTGGTCTCCGATTTGAGATGCAGAAGTACCCTCTGCTGGTTATAAGGGCAGAGAAGGGTTTTCTGATGTGTGGCTACCTCAATGTCAGTGCCGCAGAAAC
Source organism: Methanosarcina horonobensis HB-1 = JCM 15518 (assembly GCF_000970285.1). NCBI lineage: Archaea > Methanobacteriati > Methanobacteriota > Methanomicrobia > Methanosarcinales > Methanosarcinaceae > Methanosarcina > Methanosarcina horonobensis. The sequence continues at coordinate 4,795,944 of NZ_CP009516.1, forward strand.
CCTTGGGGATGTAGCAGTAAAAGTAAAAGGCGTACAGAGTTTCGGAGATATGCTCAAAGCCACTGTTGTCGAAGTAACAAAGTTTGCCAGGGAACTTGGAGTTGAAACCGGGATGACAGGTAGGGAAGCACTGGAAAAAATGTTCTGAAGGACAGAACTGTTTCACAGGCATCTTTGCGGTCTCTTACATGCTTCCACCAATTACACCGACCTATCACATATATCACAATTGATCTCTTACAGACTCCTTCTTGTTCAGGCAACTCTTTTCCTTACATGTAATCCTGCCTTTACTAACATGCAGCCCGTTTCTGATCTCAATATCCTGCCCAACGCTCTCTTAGCCAGTAAGTTTAGAACATGAATAAAAAATAGGCTTGGTATACTTTTAAATGTATAATACTTAGTATCTTTACTCCTTACCCCAGGAAGTTGTTTTGAATCGCATCAGGACATTTCGAATTTACTGAAGAAATTTCGAACTAAATAAATCATTTCGGATTATCATGTTATACGCTTTTGAATTATCTGGAGAACACGAAGAACTGCCAGCTGCCGAAGTTCTTGCCTGCCTCAAAATCGAGGAACTTGATTTCCGCCCCCATGTCAGGGTTGACCAGTGCCTTGTAGTGGACATAGCAGGCAAAGAAGAGGATATTGAAAGAACTCTTACAGGCGTTGTAACCGAAAGGCTGGCAATGACTCATCATATATTGAAAGTAGTCGGAATTGCTGAAAGCAGGCCTGAAACCGTCCTGAAGCTTGCGGAAGCCTTTGAACCTGCAGGATATATAAAAGAGGGAGAAAGTTTTGTTGTCAGGGCAAAGAGGATCAAACATCATGTTGATTTCCCATGCGAGTATCTGGAGCAGAAGATCGGAGGCTGCATCTACAGGAAAGGCTTCAGAGCAAACCTGAAAAGTCCTGATGTGGAATTTCGGCTAATCCTGAGTGAAAAAGCAGTACTTGGCACTCTCTTATCTTCGGTTGACAGGAGTGCATACGAAGTCAGGACTCCCCAGAACAAGCCTTTTTTCCACCCTGGGGTACTTATGCCGAGGGTTGCCCGTGCCCTTACAAACTTATCCGGAATAAAGCCCGGAGAGCTTTTTCTGGACCCTTTCTGCGGCACTGCAGGCATACTCGTAGAAGCAGGGCTCGTGGGTGCAAGGGTTATCGGAATCGATGCTCAGGAAAAACTTGTCCTCGGGGCTCACATGAACCTTGAAGCCTATAAACTGGACTACATCCTGATGGAAGGAGATGCCTGCAGGATTCCTCTAAAGGATTCTACAATCGATGCGGTGGTCACTGATCCTCCCTACGGCAGATCGGCAGCAATCCTTGCCGGATCCTTAGAAGAGCTCTATTCGGGTGCTCTTTCAGAGATCCAGCGTGTACTGAAACCCGGAGGAATTGCGGTGGTTGTCTCGGATAAGGCAGCATTTGAGTACGGGGAAAAAGCCGGGCTTAAGGTTCTTGAGATCTATGTCCAGAGAGTGCACAGGAGCCTCACAAGGATAATAACAATTTTCCAGAAGGATAAAAACTAGAATTGCCGGGAAAAAAGGGTAAAAGCGAAAAAAAGAGCCAGTAACCGGATTAAAGTAAAGAAATAGATAAAAAGTAGATAAAACAGAAAAAGAACGGGGAAATAAAAGATATTCACTCAGTGGAAATTAATTCCCCGAGCACTTCAGCCATAACCCTGTGTCTGAGAATACGTTTGTAGTTCTGGTCGCTTGCCCTTCGTATTGAGTAGTCGTCTTCAATCCATTCTATATTATCTCCATAGTTTACTCCCATAAGGGTTAACCCGTAAGCGGGAGCCGGTTCAATTCCTTCTTCATAAATCTCTGGATTTAACATCTGGATAAGCCAGTCAGTATCACGCACTCCTTTTCCGATCATTGAGAGAGCGGTTACTATTTTCCTTACCATATTCCAGAGAAAACTGTTGCCAACAACGTCAATCTTTGTAATTTCTCCGTCTACGCGGACATTAATTCTCTCCAGAGTACGAAACGTACTTTTTTCTCCGTTTGATCTGGAAAAGTTTTCGAAATCATGGGTTCCGAGCAACAGTTTTGAAGCTTCCCTCATCTTTGAAATGTCGTAATCTTCGCCACTCATTACGTAGCGGTAGTGTCTGGAAATTGCACTTCTCCTGGCATCAAAATCGAAGGGAACTTCTGCATGAGCCCATGTCCATACAGTTGGAGGGAGTTCGGAGTTAACGATTCTGGGAATTGCCATGTTCGGTTTGTCCGTATCAAAAGCAATAATCTGTCCAAGGGCATGAACCCCTGCATCAGTCCTGCCCGCACAGGTATAGTTAGCAGACTTGGGGCTTTCTATAATCCTGAGGTTCCGAAGAGCTTTGAAGATTTCTTTCTCCACTGTTTCGACATTCGGCTGAATCTGGGACCCATGAAACTCGGTGCCTATGTATGCAAGTTTTAAAGCGACTCTCATACAATCCCTGATTACTTGGTTTTTTTCTTATAATAGACTTCTCTTACAATTATCAAAAATATTACAAAGATGCAACCAAAAAGGAACCAGACCCCAGGATGAAGGGAAAGTGTGTCATAAATCCCATGTAACCCTCCCAAGTGTGTAAGTCCCTCGGGAGGAACTGTGGGCAGTCCCTGGCCCGAATCCAGCTCTTCAGGAACAGAAATTTCAGCACTCTCCGCATCCAGGGTAGTAGTTTCCGTTCCTGAAGACAGATTTTCTGCCCCTGCTCTGTCCATTGCCTGCTCTCCGGCAAAAGCCTCAGGGCTCTCGGTCATTACCTCCTCTTCCGGGACTTCCTGCTTGTCAAAAGTAGAGTCAGGACTTCCTGCTTTAGGACTCGGACTCCCATCTTCAACATTCTCCATAATTGTTGCTGCTGGATAAGTCTCATTTGCCGGTCCCGTAACCCCCATCCGCAAAGGAGCAGTGGCATCAATAATACTTTTTGCCCTCAGATAGGCTGAGAGGTACTCTATTCCTGCAGCTGCAAAGACTGCTGCACCTATTACTCCGATATATTTTTGCAGCAGACTTATAATTGAGAGTTTATCTATCGGGTTTCTGGAGGGAACAAGGACAATCAGCTTTTCGACTGATTCATAAATCTTAACTTGACGCCCTTTCTGACTCCATTTTATCTGCTTGACCTTGATAAGGTCGGATTCAACCAGAGAATCAAGATTGTATTTCACCGTGGTAAGGGGGAGATTCAGCTCTTCTGCAATGTTCGTTGCAGACATGCTTTTCTTCCCAAGGAGTTCAAGGATCTTTAATGAGGTTTCGTTGGAAAGAATCTGGGTAATTTTTCTTGAGTCTCCGTTTACAGGGAGAACAAGTACTCTGTTATCCTGCTCCCCGAGTCCAGGCCCCTGGGGAGGTTCGCCGGTTTCAGATAAACCGTCTTGATCTTCAAACCCGTTCATGCTTATTTCCTTAGTTAAAAACCTTTTTATCAGTATTTTTTGATTGTACTCTATATTGTATTTTGCACCGATCTCAATATAAAGTTTTATTTTTTGCTCGTTATTATAGATCCACTACTATATTTATATATAGAATCCTGCCCTTAAGCTTAAATATAGCATTGTGTATTCTAATCTAAATTTTCCGCTGGTAGCAATCATGATCACAAAACAGCAGGTTCTTGAATTTCTGAAAAATTACGATTTAGATAACATTACTATTGCAACAGTATGTTCTCATTCAAGCCTTCAAATCTTTGACGGAGCGCGAAAAGAAGGCTTCAGAACTCTGGGGATCTGCGTTGGCAAGCCACCCAAGTTCTATGAGGCATTTCCCAAAGCAAAACCTGATGAATATCTCATTGTCGACAGTTATGCAGACATAATGAACAAAGTTGAGGAGCTTAGAAAGAAGAATGTAATTATTATTCCGCACGGTTCATTTGTTGCGTATCTGGGTACAGAGAATTTCGCAGAAATGGCTGTACCTACCTTCGGGAACCGGGCTGTACTGGAATGGGAATCGGATAGGGATAAAGAGCGGGAATGGCTGCTCGGTGCAGGCATTCACATGCCCGGAAAAATCGATGATCCACGTGATATTAATGGACCTGTAATGGTCAAGTACAACGGAGCAAAAGGAGGAAAAGGCTTCTTCGTTGCAAAAACCTATGAAGAATTCGACGAACTCGTAGACCGCACCCAGAAGTACACAATTCAGGAATTCATTACCGGAACCCGCTACTATCTGCACTACTTCTACTCCCCGATCCGGAACGAAGGGTACACCTTAAGCGAAGGCAGCCTTGAACTCCTGAGTATGGACCGCAGGGTGGAATCCAATGCCGATGAGATCTTCAGACTTGGTTCCCCGAGAGAACTCATAGAAGCAGGAATCCGCCCGACGTATGTGGTTACAGGAAACGTGCCCCTCGTTGCAAGGGAATCACTCCTGCCTCTGATCTTCTCTCTTGGAGAAAGAGTGGTTGAAGAATCCCTTGGCCTTTTCGGCGGGATGATAGGAGCTTTCTGCCTTGAAACTGTGTTTACCGATGAGCTTGAAATTAAGGTATTCGAGATTTCTGCCCGGATTGTTGCAGGAACGAACCTTTACATCTCAGGTTCTCCTTATGCAGATCTTATCCAGGAAGATCTCTCAACCGGAAGGAGAATAGCCCAGGAAATTAAAGAGGCAGCCAGGACAAAACAGCTGGATAAAATAATATCCTGAGGTTTTGTTAAGTATTCTGAAACTGCTGAAGATCCTCAGCAGCTTTCAGGGAATTAAATTTCATTGGAATTTTAGATTTGACTCTCAGGGTGAAGCGGCTTCCTGAGATCTGATTTTCCCCTGCTTTTCTCATAACAGAGGGCTTTTCGTAAACCAGGACTTTTTCCACATTGGGATCTTTTTCAGAGATAAAATAATTAGTTTTTTCTTCAGATATTTTTTCAGAAATTCCTCTGTAGTACATAAAAAGTTCTTTACCCCATTCGATCGCCTTGATCTCTGAATTTATTAGAAGATTCTGGTCAAGTTTTCCTTTTTTATTGAGAAGCAATAGTGCCATAAACCTCTCGGTTACCGTAAGCGAGACTACGGAAGAAGTGCCGTCATAGATATGGAGATTCGAGTTCTTCGGCAATAATAAATATTCGGCTTCTCCAGGTTGGGGACTGAAAATTCGTTCAAAAAAATTTTGTGTAAAAATAAAAGTAGAAGTTGTCTTTTTCTTCAAAAAATCCTGATCAAATCCTGAGAAGCAGGGCTGAAAAAACGAAGAAAAATACATAATTTCCGTGGACTTCTTGAGAGAATTTATAAATTCTTCAGGTGGCTCAAACATTCTGTTAAGCTGGGGTTCAATCACTTTGCATCGAGCTAGCATATCAAGCTTCAAAAGCAAAAAAGAAGGAATCCCTGTAAGATCTCTCTGTACCCAGTAATCAAGATTATCTTCAAAAATCTCGAGAGTTCCCAAAAGAGGAACCATCTTTTCAGTGACAATCAATCCAACTGTAGAAAGCCTGTAATTTTTACCTTCCTGCTTAACCAGTCCCTTTTCGGTCAATCTTTTTATCTGAGGAAGAACCGCAGTACAGGAAGAGCCCAGAAACCCTGTGATTTCTTCAATATTCTTTGACCCGTCCTTGAGGAAAAGCAAAATCTTTCTTCTATTATCTGACCTGAAAAGCAAATCTATCAGCGTATCTTTATGAAGAGAATCCACATCTACCCACCACCATACTCTAACAAATCATAAGCTGTAACAGATATACAGCTATCACATACACCTATACAGCTTCGCATACACCTCAGATTGATCCATACCCAAGGCAGTAAACTTTATCCTGATCTTTTGCCCAAACAGGGCATAGTTGCCTCTATCATGAACCACGACTATGAACCACAACTCCCCTTAAACAATAGTTTGCCAGGTGTAATACTTTTCCTGTCTATTTGCCTGACAGAAAGACCTGATACAAATTGTTAGCAAATTAACAGTCATGTAGACTCAGGTATAGATTCTGCAGAGCTTATTTTTATCCCATAAATAAATAAACATTTCTATTCAGAGAAAATGTATAAAGGATTTTTCTTCATTTGTGAACATTTTATAAAGAAGATAGACATCAGAAAGAAACATATAACTAAGGGAATAAAGAAATATGACCTTAATTTGATAACATCATTAATTGATACTGAATGTATTGCTTTTTTTTGCCTGACTAAACTTCACTTGACAGGGCATGTAAATTTACGAAAAATTATTGAAAAACAAGATTAGAAAATTTTTGAGAAATGCAAGGAATAAAGAAAGAAGCAACAGAAACTATCTATCAGATTCAAAAACATTTTAAAGAATTAGATATTTATACACGATAAATAGTCCTTGATTAAGAAATACATGTTTTTGGTGTTCATAAAATGGGTTTATTTGATTCGTTTAAAAACAAAGTAAAATGTTCTCAGAATTCTCCCAAATTAAACTACTCGATAAATGATAATTTTATATCAATAGGTGATTTTACAGGGAAATATCATCAGTCACCAAACAGCAAATTCATACTGGCATGGAACAGTCTAAGTGAAAATGGGAAATATATTTTATTAGAACGTGGGAAGGTAAAACTTCAAGTTAAAATGAAACACCTTGATAATGGGATGGTTTCAAAATTGGGAGTGTTTATAATCAGCGATTTGACCTCTAAGGGCATGTATGGAGTATTCAATATAATAAATGCAGATGGAGAAACTCTGATCAGGCAAAGATGCAGGGCAAATTTAGGCTCAACAGGCATTTCAGATGATGGAAGCTTTGCTGTCTGTCAGGCACTGGAAAGCACAAGTAAGTCGGATAGCTGTAAGCTGTTTTTCTTTGATATAAAGAATAAAAAATTGTTATGGAAAAAGACTCCTGAGACGATCGGATCCGAGCTAAACTGGGCAAAAAGCTACCGTTTTGACACTAAAAAGAAAATCCTGTACCTGATACATGATAAAAACAAAGTTTACCGTTATACTTTTGAAGGGACTTTCATTGATTCCGGATTATACAGACTTCACTGCATCGATACAGGAAATGATGTCGAATTTCTTGAAGCCATAAAAGAATTAAAAGAAGAATTATCTTCAAATCCCAACCCTAAAAAATATGATGTATTTATAGATCCCCTAAATAAAAGACTAAAAAGATATTCTGACAAAGATACAAAATCAAAAATTCACAGAGCTTTAGGCGAAATCTTCCAATTACAGGGAAATGATACAGAAGCAATAAAACATTTTGAAACCGCATTAAAGCTTAACCCCAGGATTGGGGTTAAAAGGGCACTCGATAACTTAAAGAAAACAGATTAAAAATAAAATAATATTCAAACAACTGAAAAATTACGAGGGAAATACATATCTACTGTATTTTCCACCTCTTTTAACCATTTCTGGCGTTCCTCAAGTTTACTGGTAATTATCACTCCAAACATTCTCCTGTAAAAGGTTTCTACTCCGCAAAAGTCGAAAATACATTTTTTCCAGAGTACCTCAAGAGGATCACCAAAGACCTGCAGTTCCCTTTCTTCAGGTGTATCTCCTGTATTGAAAACCAGGGCTGTTTTTGCATTTAATAATCCTACTGGTACTCCTTCACCGCTGTCCCCTTCTTTAAATTCATATGCCACTCCCGGACGTAAAATTCTATCCACCCATCCTTTTAAAATCGCAGGTGGCTGACCCCACCAGTTGGGATGAACTATAACAATCCCTTCTGCTTTACTAATCTCATTACAGTGTTCTTCTATCACTCTTTCTAAAGAGGCGCCCTTACGAATTTCCTGACCTGTAGTTACTGGATCAAAGTTTTCTTTATATAGGTCGTGGAAAATTACATCGTGCCTATTATTCAACAGGGTTTCTACAACCGTGTTTGCAATCGCATGATTAAAACTGTCTTTATCTGGATGCCCGAGAATTACTGATATTTTCATCAATTCTTACCTCTCTTACTCTTATATGTCCAGTTTCTTCCGAAAAATACTTTACTAAATGGATCTTTTGATCTTCATTTCATATGAAGTTTTTAAACTCCGTCTAGATTTCAGTTAAAGTAAATCAGTTAAAGTAAATTCGGAACTGGTTGAGGTCTAATGAAATTAAATATTGGGAGAAATGATGCTAAAACCTGAGAAATTTAAATTTAGAGAATTTATTAAATTGGAACTGAATAAATTATTTTAAGTATTTTTCAGTCAAATACATTCAAAATGTCTGAAAGAGAGAATAAAGATTTCAGACCCGCTTTTGGGAGAAAATTCAACGTGACATTGCGCGTGCTCGGGAACGAAGAAAATGCTGGAGAAGGTCTTCTGTTTCTCGGAAACTACATGGCACTTGACCATTCGAGGGGGGCTGCTGTTTATCTTGATGCCCTGAAACCTCATGCCATTTTGATTTGCGGAAAAAGAGGATACGGAAAGTCCTATACAATGGGCTGTATACTGGAAGAGCTTGCTTTTCTTCCTGAACCCATTAAAGGGAATCTTGGGTCCCTTATCATTGATACCATGGGGATTTTCTGGACAATGAGGAATCCGAACATATCCGAAGCAGTAAGACTCAAAAACTGGGAACTAACCCCTTCAGGACTCGGAATTGAGGTTTTTGTTCCGGCAGGAAAGGTTGACGCTTATGAAAAGCGAAACATAGGGGTAAAGCCATTTTCCATTTCAATCAGGGAGCTCTCAGGTAGCCAGTGGTGTAGAACCCTCAGGATTGAAGAGGTTTCTCCTCTTGGAATTTTGCTTGTAAGGACTATAGAATCTCTTCGGGAGAAAGGTGATCCATATTCTTTTGAAGATGTTATCAATGAGATATTCCTGGACTCCCGTTCGGATTCAGCATCTAAAGGGGCTGCGGAAAACTATTTCAGGGCTGTCAAGTCCTGGGGGCTTTTCTCTAAAGAAGGGACATCTATATCCGAACTGATAACAGGGGGCAGGACAACAGTTCTTGATGTGAGCACCCTTGAAAACGAAAATGTCTGCGCCGCAGCAGTATCGATTCTTGCAGGCAGGCTTTATGAGGAGCGGCTTGAGGCAAGAAGAATTTATGAAAAGAAACAGATGGGGGAAAAACTGGAAGATAAAGAGTTTCCTCTTGTCTGGCTTTTCATAGATGAGGCTCATATCTTCTTACCTGCAGGGAGAGAAAGTCTCGCTTCGGAGGTGCTTATTAACCGCTGCCTCAGACAGGGCAGGCAGCCAGGGCTCTCCCTTGTACTGGCAACCCAGAGGCCTGCAAGCCTTCACCCTGACGTTGTCTCGCAGAGCGACCTTCTTATCTGCCACCGCCTTACTTCAAGTGATGATATCCTTGCCCTTGAGACCTCAAGACCTCTTTATATGCAGGAAAACCTCAGGGCATATCTGAAGAAAATGGGTAGTGAAAGAGGAGCTGCATTGATAGTGGACGATCATTCCGAATCTGTCCATATGGTGCGCATCCGTCCAAGGAGAAGCTGGCACGGAGGAGGAGAGCCAAACGCCCTCGGACCATGCAAAGAAGGAAGAGAAGAAACAAAAACTCAAGTTCCGGAGCAATTTACATAAGATAAAGCAGTTCCTCAAAGCAGAGCGTCTGTTAATCAGATTTACGGGAAAATAAGTACAAAACAGAAAGGATTGTTAACCATTTGTTAACCATTTTTAGAACCTGTCAGAAAATAATTTAAATATTACCTGTGATACTTCAACCCTGTAAGTTTAGCTGAGTTACAGGCTGTGAATATTATATCAACAATATTAACAGCATTTAATTACAGCAAATTACTGGTGATTTCATGAAAGGAAGAGCCTGGAAATTCGGAGATGACGTGGATACGGATGCGGTAATTCCCGGAAGGTACCTGATCTTCAATACCCCGGGAGAGCTGGCCAAGTACACATTTGAAGGCGTACGCCCTGATTTTGCAAAAAATGTTCATGAAAACGACATCGTAGTTGCAGGAAGCAACTTCGGCTGCGGATCCTCGCGTGAACATGCCCCTCTTGCCCTTAAAGGGTCAAAGGTATCCTGCGTGATAGCAAAGTCTTTCGCGAGGATCTTTTTCAGAAATGCAATAAACATCGGAGTTCCTGTCCTCGAATGCCCGGATACGGACAGAATCGATGACGGAGATGAGCTTGAGGTTGACCTTTCAACAGGGGTCATTCAGAATATAACAAAAGGAGAGACTTACCAGGCAACCCCACTCCCGGATTTCGTCCGCGAAATCGTGGATGAGGGAGGACTTATAGAGTATGCCCGGAAACTGGTCTCTGAGCGCTGAGAAACAGGAAGTCTGTCCTGAGACAGTCCTGGTCCACGTTTGACATCTCACACTAAAAAGGCAGTTTTGCCTGTAAATTAAAAAGGAGTATAAAGATGACGCAGTATAAGGTTCCGGTCCTCCCAGGAGATGGGATAGGACCAGAAATCATCGCCGAAGGCAGAAAAGTGATCGATGCCGCAGGCGAAAGATTCGGTTTTGATGTAGAATGGATTGAATACCCGCATGGAGCAGACCACTACCTGGAAACGGGCGAGCTGATCTCGGAAGAGACCTTAAAGGAATTATCCGGCTACCCTGCCATTTACCTTGGCTCCATCGGAGACCCGAGGATTGCCCCTGGCGTCCTTGAAAAGGGAATCTTATTAACTGCGCGCTTTTACTTTGACCAGTACGTCAACCTGCGCCCGATAAAGCTCCTTGAGGGCGTCTGGACCCCGATAAAAGACAAGACCTCAAAAGATATCGATTTTGTCGTGGTCAGGGAAAACACTGAGGATTTCTATGTAGGAATCGGCGGCAGGGCAAAAAAAGGAGAGAGCAAGGACCTCCTTGAAGTTAAAAGGACACTCTATTCCGCAAAATTCGGCCTTGACATCGAGACCGACAGCGAAGAAATAGGATACCAGATCGGTCTTATCTCCAAAGAAGGCACAAAGAGAGTTATCGAATATGCTTTTGACCTTGCCGAAAAGAGGAAAAAACACATCTCGTCTGTTGACAAGGCAAATGTCCTTTCCGATATCTACGGCTTCTGGAGAGAAGAGTTCAACGCTGTTGCCGCAGCCCACCCGGACGTTACCACTGACTTTAACTTCGTTGACGCCATCACAATGTGGTTTGTGAAAAACCCTGAGTGGTTCGATGTGGTCGTGACCCCGAACATGTTCGGAGACATCATCACCGACCTCGGAGCCATGATCCAGGGCGGCCTCGGCCTTGCCCCCGGCGGAAACATCAACCCGAACGGGACAAGCATGTTCGAACCAATCCACGGTTCAGCCCCTAAATACAAGGGTCAGAACAAAGTCAATCCAATTGCCACAATCTGGGCAGGCGCAATGCTCATAGAGCAGCTCGGAGAAAAGGAAGCCGCAGACACAATAGTCAATGCAATTCAGAAAAACATCCTGGACGGCAAAATAAAGACCTACGACATGGGCGGCAAGAACACCACCTCAGATGTCGGAGACGACATTGCAAGGATAATAAAGGGAGAATAATTCAAACCTCCCTCCATTACATTTTTTTCTGATTAAATTAAAATTTCAAGGATAATTTAGAGTAAAGTTCTGAATTTTCGGGCTTATTTTGTAAGAATTCTTTTTTAAAGGGCTATTGAGAGACTATTCTCTCCAATCCTTTCTCCCGCTCCTGAGCCCGAATTAGCCCTTACACTTTACCGGATGTAAAATTTATTATATTTTTGCTAAAAGTTAAATATGCATAATTTGCATATTTAATCGAAATGATAATAAATAAGAGTAATTAGAGAGATGGAATAAGGTGAATAGGTAAGGGGAAGTTTGACTATGGTTTCAATCAGACCTTTTAATGAGGGCGATAACCAAAGAATGCTTGAAATAGAAAGGCTCTGTCCGCAAGGCGATGAAAAATGTGCAATGGGTGTGGATAAAAAGGATATTATTGCTCGTTATGGGATGTATGATAGCTGGAATGTGCTTGTGGCAGAAGAGGATGGAAAAATTGCTGGATGGACTGGTTTGACTGTGAAAATCGCTCCTGAAAAAAAAGAAAAGTATGCATACTTTACCGAAATAATGGTTCATCCAGACTTTCGGAGATCAGGAGTTGCCACAAAGCTTGTGAAAGAAGCAGAAAAAAAGGCCAGGGAAATGGGAGCAGATTATGCTTATTGTTACATTTATGATTCAAACAAAGCCTCTCAGTTCTTATTTGAAAAGATGGGATACTTCAAGATGAGGAGTATCAAATTTCCAGCAGTGTCAACGTATAAGAAACTGGACATACCTCCAGAATATTCGATAAAACTTGTTGATAAAAAAGAGATTGGGGATGCGGCAGGTCTTATTAATGAGTATAACTCAGGGTATATACATTTCATTCCATTTACCGACCAAATTTTTGAATCGCATTTGGAATTCATTCCTGGATATGGACCGGAAAACTTCTGGGAGGTCAGAGACAAAGAAAATAAAATCGCAGCCTGTGCCGGTTTATGGGATAGCTCAGAACTGGCTCATTTATACTATGCCAGAGAGCCGACAGCAATGAAAGTGATGAAATTAGTTTTTGGAGCTTTGAGCCATATCACGAAAGTACCGAAGTTTCCAGCCGAAGGGGAGCATTTCAGAATACTTTATGTTGTGGATTATGCATTTGACGGGAGACAACCCGATGCTATGCTTGCGCTTCTCAAGCATTTGAATAATATCTCAATTGACAGGAGACAGGATTTTCTGATGGCTGTGACAGATCCTGAAGACGATCTTCTTGCAGTAGTGAAAAAGCTAAAACCACAGATCGAAACCTGGCATGTGTTTGCCAAATCTTTTGAAGGGGGTCTGCCGACTTTCAGTCCATTTTATGTAGACATTAGAGATATGATTCCCTGAAAGATAAAGAATGATGAACAAGAATTGCCAAAAAAGAGCTATTAACTCTCACTTATAGTTTTATATTATTCGCGAACAAAAACTGTCAAATATGGATCAAAGATCCAGAAAAAACAGATATATGAAGTAGAATATATAATATCGTGGCAATATTTACATCGACTGGTTTATTTTTCAGTCATCCGGGGGAGTAAGTATGGATAAGAAAGAAGATCAAAGAATGATTGGGGTCTGCCCAAACTGCGGAAAACCTTTCAGGATAGAATCAGAAGGCGGCGGAGAGGAGTGGCGTTACTGTGCAGAAGTCTGCGTAAATCCTGCAGCAGTACCAACCGGAGCGAGACTTATGGCGGACCAGGCTACATTACGCTTTGTGGATGGTAATATGAACGAATACACACGAGAGGATTATATCAAAACTCATGGTATTGATCCCCTGCCTATCTGGAAAGCGATCGAAAAATGGCGTGAGGAACAGATGGAAAAATGGAAAACGGAAGCCAGTACTTGCTAATTCTGAGCGATTTTACTCTTTTTAATTTTTATTTTCTATCTCTTCTATTTCTAATCTCTTCTATTTCTAATCTCTTCTATTTCTAATCTCTTCTATCTTTATTATGTCCAGGATCAATTGAAACAGAATAAAAAAATCAAGGATTTTGAATTCGCGAACAATCTCAACTAAATAAGGTTTGGATACCGGAAAGTTATACAACTCTCCTTTTTCAGTTGCCTTTAAATCCCATAAAATTCCTACTAATCCCTGATCGACGTGGCAAGGAGAAAACAATTTGAAAAACCCCTGCACGGGGATAAGGAAAGCGTGCGCTTTGCAACCCCTGAGCCCATTGCCCGCTACAGGGCACAGCGCCTGAGAGCCAGGACTCTTGCTGATATCAGCTGCGGGATAGGGGGACAAACCGTCTTTTTTGCGCAGCAGTGCGAGTTCGTATATGCAGTGGAAATCGACCCGAAGAAAATCGAATATGCAAAACAGAACTGCGCAATGTACGGGCTTGACAATGTGAAATTCATCTGCGGGGATGCTCTTGACCCGAAAGTTATCGAACAGATCCCGTCAGCAGATGTGGTTTTTTCAGACCCTTTCCGTCCTGCCGAAGAAGATAAGAGACAGGTCTCAAGTCTTGAGCCGGGGATTCCGAATGTGCTTTCAGCCTATGGAGAAAAAACAAAGAATTTTGCCTTCGAAGCCCCACCCCAGATGCCTCCGGAAAGAATTCCTTTTGACTGCGAAAAAGAGTATATTTCCCTTGACGGACAGCTCAACCGCCTGACACTTTACTTCGGGGGGTTAAAACAGTATGACCGGCTCGCCGTAGCATTGCCTGCCGGTGAAGGGCTTGTTTCAAAGGATGGATGGCTCCCGCAAGTAAGGGAAACGGAAAAAATGAAACTCTTTGTCTATGAACCCGAACCATCTGTTGTTGCAGCAGAATTGCTGCCCGAACTTGTTGAATCCATGATGCAGATGGCAGGACCTATTATGGGAGCTTTCGAACTTTTCAGAGTTGACAAAAAGAGACTATTATTAACCTCAGAAGCCCTGATAAAACAATCAATGATTAAAAATCATTACCTTGTCCTGAAGATATGCCCGTTTGAGCCCCGTGCGATCAACAAATTTCTGAAAGACAGAAACATTGGAAGTGTTATACTTCGGGCAGGCGTAAAGCCTGAGGATTACTGGGAAGTTCGAAACGAAGTGGAAAAAGGACTTGAAGGAAAAAAGACAGTACACCTTTTTGTAAAAGATGGTGTTGCAATCCTTTGTGAAGTGCTTTTTAAAATCTGAAAAAAAAAGATACGGACCGGGATTTAAACCCGGTATACGTTTTTTGATTTTCGGCTCAATATGTTTAATTGAGCCCTCTTGATTGATCTACTGCTCGCTTGATGATGGGCTTGGCGGGGGTTAGATTCTCAAGCCTCTTTGCAGGCTGCCGTTTTCACGAGCTCAAGCCCTCTGGCGAGAGCATCCTGAATCCTTGTGGGATCAGTTCCGCCGCCCATTGCAAGGGCAGGCTTTCCGCCTCCACCTCCACCGACGATCTTTGACATCTCGCGGACAAGGTTACCGGCGTTAATTCCACATTTTATGGCTTTTTCTCCGACAGATGCTACAATCTTTACTCCTTCAAAGTCGCTTGCAAGAAGGGTGATCACATTCTCGTTTTTCAATAGTTCAGTAGCTATCTTCTGGAGTTCGAGGGAATCGGCCCCTGAGACCTGTTCGGCAACAATCCTGAGACCTGCGACATCAGAAGCGTCTCCGAGCATCCTGTACACTCTGGAGCGAGCAAGTTCTTCCTTGAGCCTTTCGTTTTCTTTCTTGAGGTCTTTCCATTCCCCGAAGAAACGGTCCACACTTCCTGGAAGGTGTTCCGGAGGCACACTCAGGGTCTTTGCGGAATCAACCAGGAGAGATTCGATTTTTTGCATGGCGCGTACGGCTGCATCTCCGGCTGCAAATTCGATCCTCTCTACACCGTCCTGAATCCTCTCAGTCTTCAAGATTTTGATAGGCCCGATGATGCCTGTGCTCAGGCAGTGAGTTCCGGCGCAGGCTTCTACATCATCTCCTACCTTTACAATTCTGATCTTCTCTCCTGGAGGCACTCCACCCTGATAGAGCCCAAAGCCGTATATCTGCTCAGCTTCAGTTCTGGGCATCCATTCCGTAACCACACGTTTATTTTCCATAACCGTGCGGTTTGCCAGAAGCTCAATCTGTCTTATTTCCTGAGGTGAGATGTGTTTGTAATGGGACAGGTCAAGCCTTGAGTGATCCTCGAATTTCTGGGCACCAGCCTGCCAGATATGTTTTCCGAGGACCTTTCTGGCGGCATCATTTACGATATGGGTTGCTGTGTGGTGCCTTGCAAGGGACATCCTGCGTTTCTCATCTACCTTACCGGTAATAATCTCGCCTTTAGTTATTCCAAGCTCCTTGCCCGGATTGTCAATTGTGTGTACGATTACACCCTCATAGACCTGGACATCCACTACCCTATACACAGTATCGTCGGCAATGATGACTCCGATATCTGCAGGCTGACCTCCGCCTTCAGCATAGAAGAAGGTGTTGTCCAACACGATATGGTTGTCAAATACATCAAGGACGACTGCCTCAAATTCCAGACGGGTAGGCTCGTCATAGAAGCGGCGCTTGGTCTTTGGCAGGTGCTTGAGCTTTTCTGCAAAAGGAATTACCTCTTCTTCCTTTTCTTCAGCCTTGTTGTGTAGCTCGCCAATAATCGAATAGAAATTGTCAGGGAACTCTACATCTACCCCTATTTCGGCTGCAACTTCTTTTGCCATCTCGGGAGGGATTCCGTGTGAGTCGTAAAGTTCTGTTAACTGGGAAAGAGGAATTTTTTCTCCGGTCTTCTTGAAGTGGGATGCCGATTTCTGAATGATCCTGCGGCCCCTTTCCATAGTAATGTTGAACTTTTCCTCTTCGGATTCCAGAATGTCCTGAATGACAGGGAAATTTTCCCTGAACTCCGGGTATTCGGGCATGTTCTTTATGTGCATGTCCACGATTTCGGAGAGCGGAATCCTGATATCAAGATCTTTCATCATACGCAGCGTCCTTCTAAGGACAAGGCGTGCCAGATATCCTGCTTTAACGTTGGAGGGAATAATTCCGTCTCCGAGCATGAAAGTAAGGCAGCGGGTATGGTCAGTGATCGAATAAACTTTTTCTACGGGCTCCATAATAGCCGAGAGTTTGTCCACTGTCATCCCTATGCTTGAGGCAACCTTTTTCCTGAGTTCCATAAGGTTTGCCTTTTCACTGACATCCATAAACCCTGCAAGCCTGGCATTTTGCGCCAGAATGTTTGCATATTCGGAGTTGTCCAGTTCGTGTTCAAGCCCTGCAAGTCCCATGAGCTCATTTACTATACCCGGGAAAAGAGCATCATAAATTGTAGGAGAACCCTTGGAAGCCCAGACAAAACGCTCAAGACCGTATCCGGTGTCCACGATATAGTTGTCCATCTTCGAGTAGGTCTCACCTTTAATCAGGATGTCTCCTTTTTTGTCAGTCTTCAGATCCATGAAGACAAGGGTCGCAAGTTCGAGCCCGTGCACAATAACCTCCACGCAGGGTCCGGCATTGCCTCCACCTGCCCAGGGCTCTTCTTTGTAGGTTACAGCAAAGGGGTTTACCTTGAGAGAGGTTAAAAGCTCGTCACAAAGTTCCAGAGTGTGTTCTTTCCAGTAAATCTCATTGTCCCTTTTGTTGAAAGCGTGATGCGCCATCATCTCAAAGTTTGTCAGGTGGCGTCCGCTTCTGCCCACTGAGTCGAGGTCATTTAACCTGATGCAGGGCTGGGAAATCGTCAGGGGGTTTGCAGGAGGAGGTACCTGTCCTGAAGTTACAAAGGGCTGGAAGTCTGCAATTGAAGCTATGGTGAGGTAAATGTCGTCTCTCCAGCGAGCGACCACAGGATAGCGGTCAATTCTTTTATGCCCTCTTGCTTCAAAGAAGGAAAGGTAATATTCGCGCATCTCTGAGATATCGAATTCCCTGGAAAAGACAGGGTTTCCTATGAAGGAATAAGGATCGCAGGGCGCATCTCCGCACGTATTTCTTTCAGGGTCACGTGTCCAGAAGAATTTGCCGCACTTCTGGCACTGCTTCCGGACGAAACCGTTGTTTTTGAAAAAATCAAGTTGATACTCATCTTCAAGCATAATAATCTCTCCGGATGGTGGGTGCAATCTGCCCCGTTGTATCTTAAAATAAAAGGAAAGCAGAAGTATCCCAGCGCAACCGTTTCAGGGGGTTTCAGGCATTTTAGTGATATATGATGATCTTAATCGAGTTTATCCGTTATTTTTAAGTACAGCGGTATGGAAATCAACCTCAAGTAATGAGATCATCCTGTGGATTTGTTATGAATAAACCTTTACAGCTATTGTTTTCCAATATAAGTAACTTACATAATACTGATGAAATATATAATATTACAATAATGTATATTTAAAGGGGCTCACACTTACGAACCTTAACTATTAGAGGCACTTCTACAGAAAAACTTTGTTCTTCATCATAAAAGACAGGAGTGTACTGGCTCTAGGGGCAGATTTCTCGCCTGTAAAGCAACAGAAAACTAACATCTAAAGGAGAAGGTTAAAGGAAGCATGGTTTGCTACGTGAACTACCCCTCCCTGAAATCCTCGCCTTGTGGCTCGGTTTCGAGGGATGAGCTTCCTACGAGTACATTCTATCATCAGCTTTGACTCTAAGAGTCGCAATTCTTCAAGAAGCCTGTTTGTCGTAGATTTCCGATATTATTACCGAAAGCTCGTCCACAGAGCGTTTTGTGATAGAAACGATTTCCCTTGATCATACTAGAATAACAACACTCTACTTTACTTTTTATATTACCACTTGGGCGGAATGTACGATAACATCAATATGTTCTTAGTCAAGTCTCATATATCATCATTCAAACTTTTACGTATAAGCTTCCTTATACAACCTTATAGTCTGAGTTTAGAAAACAAAACCCAACAATGTTATACAAATTTGAAAGTATAAGTAATTAATCGGAATCAACAATGATAGAATGCTTTTGAAGTTGTGCAGTATATTAATTACGGTGCGAGGCTCCGCTTTTCAATCAAGACAGTGCTAGCTAAGCATTATTATTTACAGTACTGTTACTTAAGTACATCCGCTCCCAGGAACGATTACCTGTACAGAACAACCGTCCTGCCGCGTACGTCAATAAGTGTTGATCTTGTTGCTTCGGCAAGCTCATCTGCGATAGTTTTCAGGTCCTTTCCTTCTTCTGCGCTTTTGAGTACTTTGACCTTTACAAGCCTGTTAGCCTTTATCTGCTTGTTCAGTTCTTCGATCAAAGTATCTGTGACCCCATTCTTTCCGATATTAAGAATAGGACTTATTTTGTTTGCATCGGATTTCAGCTGGTATAATTTTTCTTTCTCCATTGCCCTTCCTCAAATCGCTAATGATTAAACTCGCCTGCTCATTATAAAAAGCTCACATCATCAATGTGATGAGAAACGCCAACATCGATGAAATAATTCCTTCTACCTTGAAGCCAGTTTACCCTTGAATATGATTCCACCCATTCTCACCAGCACCTATATCAAAGTTTCCCGGTAAACCCGATTTCAGGTTACAGCCTTTTTTCGGTTTCTTTATCAGTTACTTTTTTACACTTATCTCGCGGACTTTTTGCTTTGATAGCCCAGAACATTACAGGAATTTCAAATAATTTCGACATCTTTATTATAGATTTGATATTCATTACGCCATAGAGAACCAAAACGGAAAATAAAACCTCTCTTCTACTTCCGGGCGGCGACAGTAAATGAATCCTAACCTGCTTGATTTAATCCTGTTTTCAGAGAAAAGAAAGGCTTTTCTCCTGCTCCTGAAGGAGGGACCGAAGAATACCCAGGAGATTCTTGACAGACTTCAGGTTCCGAGAACCGCTCTTCTTCCCCAGATAAAAAAGCTGAAAGAACAGAACCTCGTAATACATGAAGATGGAATCTATCGCCTCAGCCTGGTAGGAGAGATTATTATAGAGAAAATGCAACCCCTTCTTGATACCCTTGAGGTTTTTGAGAAGAACGAGGAGTTCTGGGCAGACAGAAAACTCTCACCCATTCCCTTGCATCTTATGAAAAGGATCAGCGAACTTGGGGACTACCGCCTGATAGAACCGGACCTGAGCCATACGTTTGACCTTAACCCGGAATTTGTGAAGCATACTTCTAACTCAAATAATATCCTCATGTTTTTCTCCTATTTTCACCCTCAGTTCCCTTCTTTCTTCCTGAATCTTGCCAGAAAAGGTACTGAGATTTCTCTTGTTCAGAGTGAATCTGTGTATTTACGATTTTTAGAGGATTTCAGAAAAGAAGGAGAAGAGTATCTCAAAATGGAGAATGCAAGCCTTTTTATTCTGGACAAAAAAGAAGTGGAGATCCCGGCAGTTGTCGTGTCTTCTGATAAAATAATGCTTCTCGGTCTGTTTAATGAAAGCGGAAGGTTTGACCGCCAGTATATAATTAGCTTTGAACCCGGTGCAATTGAATGGGGAAAAGATCTGTTCGAGTACTTCAGAGACATGAGCAGAGAGATAAAACTTAAAGGAAAGTAAGGATTTAATAAGGCTGTGAGAAAAGCTGTGAGAAAGGACTTCAAATTAAAGGCTATTTTTGATACACCTGCTGTTTTTGATACTCATGAGTTTGAATTTTTCAAACAAATTCCTTTTAAATAAGACTCTTCAGATGAGATCTTTTTAAAAAATCCCGTTTTTACAGAGCTTTTAAAAAATCCTGAAGTACTTCATTAACTTTAAATATTAGGTAGCCCTAAACATGGCCAAAATAGAAATTTAGGGGCACCTAAAAAAGAGAGTAGAAATATGAAACTGCCACTTATCTGTCCTGAAAAGGAGTGCTGCCGTGGTAAAAGTGAATGCACGCCAGGGAAGGGGCTTCCCAAAATCGTACTCGTAGGGAGCCCTAACGTGGGGAAAAGCAGCCTTTTCAATTCACTTTCCGGAAGTTATACCGTAGTCTCCAACTATCCGGGAACCTCAGTAGAAATTAGCCGGGGAAAAGGCAGGATAGGAGAAAGAGAATACGAAATTATTGACACCCCCGGAATGTATTCCCTTCTCCCTGTAAGTGAAGAAGAGAGAGTCTCACAGTGCCTGCTCTTTGACGAAAAAACCTTTGTCTGCCTGCATGTGGTAGACGCAAAAAATCTCAGGCGCATGCTCTCTTTCACACTCCAGCTTCTCGAAGCCGAACTTCCCCTAATCCTTGTCCTGAATATGATGGACGAAGCTGAGGAAAGGGGAGTAGAAATTGATATACAGGGACTTAGCAGAGCCCTTGGGATCCCTGTGGTAGGTACGGTTTCAAGTGAAGGAAAAGGAATTGAGGAACTTAAAACTTCAATTATGGAATTCACTCACAAAAAAGAAGAGAGAATTTCTCATGAAATTGATTACGGACAGACAGTAGAGCCTTACATCTCGGAAATGGAAAGCCTGCTGGAAACTGCAGAGGAAACTGGGATATCAAAAAGAGCTCTTGCCCTCCTGCTGCTTCAGGGAGACAGGACAGCACTTAATGTTATAAGCAGTCCTGAAGAGACATACAGGGATGAAAGTGAGAAAGGTCAAAGCGAGAAAAGTAAAAGTGGAAAAAATGACTTTGAGAAATTTCAGAGACTTGCAGAAATAGCTTCGGAAAAGGCTGGAATTCCTCTGCCCTACCTGTTCACCCTCAAGAGACAGGAGCTTGTAAACGAAATTGTAGAACAGATAATGGAAATACAGGATAAGGAAAAAGAGATTAAGGAACAGAAGACCGGGCAAAAAGCAAAAACCGAAAAGAGAAAAAAGGCCAGGAAAAAAGTCCTACTCGCAGAAAATATCGACAGCGTACTAACCCACCCTTTGCTCGGCATTCCGGTGCTCTTACTTGTCCTGTACTTCGGACTCTACCGCTTCGTAGGCGTTTTTGCTGCAGGCACTCTTGTTGACTTTCTGGAAAACACAGTGTTTGGAGAGCATATAAACCCGTTCGTGACCGAGTGGTTTACATCCCTTGTACCCTATCCTGCGCTGCAGGACCTCTTTGTAGGAGAATACGGTATATTTACGCAGGCAGTAACCTATGCAATTGCACTTATCCTGCCGATAGTGGGAGCTTTCTTCCTTGTGTTCTCAATTATCGAAGATACTGGATATCTTCCGAGATTGGGCCTGCTCCTGGACAGCATGTTCAAAAAAATAGGGCTCAGCGGAAGGGCAGTAATTCCAATGGTGCTCGGCTTTGGCTGTTCCACTATGGCTACTATGGTCACACGGACCCTTGAAACTAAAAGAGAAAGGCTTATTTCAACCGTTTTGCTGGCTCTTGCAATTCCGTGCTCGGCACAGCTTGGTATCATCCTTTCCATCCTTTCCGAAAATCCTGACGGACTGCTTATCTGGGCAGGCGTTGTAGGGCTTGAGTTCATATTCATAGGATATCTGGCTGCCAGACTTCTGCCTGGAGAAGCTCCGACTTTCATACTTGAAATGCCTCCGCTCAGAATTCCGCAGCTTTCAAACATAGCCGTTAAGACCTATTCAAGGATGCACTGGTATTTCCTTGAAGTCCTGCCCCTCTTTGTGCTGGCAAGCGTGTTGATCTGGATAGGCAGGCTGACGGGCCTCTTTGCCCTTGCCCTGAAAGTTATGGAATACCCTACTGTCTGGATAGGACTGCCTTCCGATGCTGCCGACATTTTCCTCTTCGGCTTTTTCAGGAGGGACTTCGGGGCAGCAGGTCTTTACGGAATGCATGATGCAGGACTGCTGACAGGTGTTCAGCTTGTGGTTGCGGCAGTTACCCTGACCCTCTTTATGCCCTGCATTGCCCAGTTCATGATGACAGTAAAGGAAAGAGGGTTCAAAATGGCGCTTGCAATCTCAGGCTTCATTTTCCCCTCTGCCTTCCTTGCAGGCTTTATTGTAAACACCCTGCTGACAGCTCTGGGGGTGAAACTATGAACTGCCCCCTGTGCGGAAGCAAGTTCGAAAAAGCAAACGAATCGAAATGTACCGGCTGCGGGAGACTGCACAACTGCAACAGGCAGTGCTGCCCAAACTGCGGCTATGAACTTGTAAAAGAAGCAAAAGTAGTACAGTTTATAAGGAGTCTCTTTAAATGATATCAAAAAATCCACATCTAAATTCAAATCTTTCTCTGAATACCACCCTGAATACTACTACCCTTTCTTCAATGGAACCCAGGAAGAAAGGAAAAATCTCCCATCTCGAAACAAAAAACACCGGGATTTTGAAGAAACTGATAGCAATGGGCATCCTCCCCGGTATGCCTGTTACTCTGCTCAGGCGTTCCCCATCATATCTCTTTGAGGTAGATCAGACCCGTTACGCGGTGGACAGGGAGATTGCAAACCATATCTATGTTATCTACTGATTTGCCTCCAAAAAAGTCGAAAAATATGCGAAAACATTCATTTACGTTCTCCAAGAAAAACCATCATCCCTGCAGGTGAAACTTTTTTGTAGATTTCCTCCAGCATGTCAAGCAAGTCCTCTTCACTACGCCAGAAGGGAAATTTTCCAAGCCTTTTTGGAAGGGCGGCTGGAACCTGAGGGATGTGAGCCCCAAGGGAAGGGCTTTTTTCTTCTTCAGGGTTTTCAGGGAGCCTGCCCCAGAAAGTTTCCGGGTCAAAGGGTAGAGGCTCAGGAGAAACAGAAGAGATTTCAGCTTCAAGTGCAGTCCCTGTTTTATCTTCAGGCCTTTCTGTAAGGACTCCGGCTTCTGCTACCTGATCCGCAGTTTCCGGAACAAAGCCTTTTCCGAGAATGGACATAAAATCATCCATGTCCACCCCCCTTAGCTTAAAGATAAGGAAAGGGTCCCTGTCAAATTCTTCCCCGAGCAGGTAGTAAACGGCTGCAATGTGCTTACAGGGGTTTGACCAGTCAGGGCATGAGCAGTCGGTTTCAAGGTCATCGAGAGTTTCAGGAAAAAGAGAGAGTCCTGTTTCCCTGAATACAGAGTCGATATCTTCCGGCATCTCACCTGCGAGGAGCTTTGCCGCAAAAATCGGTCTCAGGGCAAGTTTTTCTGCCAGGAGTTCCCATTCGGAACTTGTCAGTGTCCGGACTTTGATCGTTACCGAATAAGGCGTGGGATCTGAGCCCTGGACTTTAGCTCTTACAAGCCCGGCCTCTATTTTAATGGAAGTTACCTGGCCTTTGCGGGCATAGCTTTTTCCGCGGCTTAACCTGGCTCCTATGTTAAAGCTTTCAAGGGTTTCTATCCAGCATTTTGCCCACCAGCTCCGGGCAAAGCCCCCACGTTTGGATTTTGCCTTGATGCCTCCTTTGACCTCAATTGGTTTTGTAGGCTCATAATTACCATATCCATCCCAGTAAGCTGCCATTTTATTCACCTACCGCTTCTTCTCGAAGAGCTAGAATATCCTTCAATTCATCATTGGAAAGTTCTGTCAGCCAATCTTCGCCTGTTCCGACGACGTTCTCTGCGACCTGAACTTTGCGCTCGATAATCTCATCGATTTTTTCTTCCAGTGTGCCGGCACAGATGAACTTATGCACCTCAACGTTCTTTGTCTGGCCTATACGGAATGCCCTGTCCGTGGCCTGATTTTCAACAGCCGGGTTCCACCAACGGTCAAAGTGAAAAACGTGGTTGGCCTCTGTAAGGTTAAGCCCCGTGCCTCCTGCTTTGAGGGAGAGGACAAAGATAGGGAGGTATTCTTTTCCCTCCTGGAAACGCTCAAGCATCCTGTCCCTCTGCTTTTTGGGGACCCCGCCGTGCAGGAAAAGGACTTCACAGCCAAAGCTTGCCTGCAGGTGTTCTTTTAGCATTTTTCCCATCTCCGCAAACTGGGTGAAAACAAGGGCTTTTTCCCCGTTTGCTAGGACTACGTCCAGCATTTCCGTAAGCCTTGCGAGTTTTCCTGACCTGCCCGGGATAGCGGAGTTATCCTTCAAAAACTGTGCCGGGTGGTTGCAGACCTGCTTGAGCCTGGAAAGAGCAGATAGGATTATACCTTTTCTCTGGATGCCTTCTTCAGCTCCTTCCATTGCCTCTTCGATATCTTCGAGGACCGCAGCATAGAGGGAGGCCTGTTCTTTTGTCAGCGTGCAATAGGTCTTCATCTCCATTTTTTCCGGCAGGTCGGAGATAATCGAAGTATCGGTCTTCAAACGGCGCAGGATGAAGGGACCTGTAATTTCTTTTAGCCTCCTTGCAGCTTCCTGATCTCTTTCAGCCTGAATGGGAATGAAGAAATTCTGCTTGAAACCTGCCTGGCTGCCGAGGAAGCCCGGGTTTAAAAACTCCATGATGGACCAGAGGTCTCCCACGTTATTTTCAACCGGAGTCCCTGTAAGGGCTATGCGATAATCGGCTTCCAGAGCCCTTGCTGCCTTTGCCTGTTTAGTTTCCGGGTTTTTTATATTCTGGGCTTCGTCGAGTACAACGCCGGTCCAGGGAACCCCCTTTAAAAACTTAACATCGCGCTGTAAAAGTCCATAGCTTGAGATAACAATAGCATGATTCATGGCTTCTTTTTTGAATTCTTCTTCTTTTTTCCGGCTGGTTCCGTGGTGGACCATTACCGAAAGTTCAGGCGTGAAGCGGGAAGCCTCTTTTTTCCAGTTGTTGATGACAGAGGTCGGACAGACCAGAAGGACCGGTTTTGGGGCTTTACGTTCATCAACCTTTTCTTCAACCTGTTCTTTAGCCGGTTTTTCAACCTGCTCTTTAGCCTGTTCCAGATCATGCTGGATAAGAGCAAGCGTCTGGACAGTTTTACCAAGCCCCATGTCATCTGCAAGGCAGGCTCCTATGCCCCACTGTCTCAGGAAAGCCAGCCAGGAATAACCTCTGAACTGGTAGGGCCGAAGTGTTCCGGAAAATCCGTTGGGGGCCGGAAGTTCTTCAAATCCGGTTTTGTCCTTCAAACGGCTGATTAATGCTCCAATCCAGCCGGTTGCATTGAGCCCTTCAACGTCCACACCATCGGCTTTTTCGGAAGTTCCCACCGCCATTTTTAGAACTTCGCGCAGGCTTGCTTCCCCGTTGGGATTTTTCTTCCAGAACTCAAGGGCAGCCCTGATTTCCGCATCGTTTACCTCGACCCACTGCCCGCGGAATTTCACAAGCGGAGCTTTGAGCTTTGCAAGAGCCTGCAGTTCTCTGACTGTAAGTGCCCTATCTCCAAGGGCAATTTGCCAGTCAAAGCCGACGATTTCATCGAGTGTAAGCCCGCTTCCGGCCTGTAACTTTTTGCCCTTAACCTTAGCCTGGGCTTTTAAGTGTGTTTTTGTACCTTTACGGGTCCACCAGCCCGGGAGAAGTATTCCGAAACCCACCTGGCTTAAGTTCACTGCACTTTCGGTCAGGAAGCGGTAAGCCTCTTTCGCATCAAGGGAATATCCGGACGGATTGGGAGCTTCAAGGCTGGAAGCAATTCCTGCACTTATGCCGGCAGCCTGTCCGAGGGAAGATAACATAAATTGGCGAATGTTTTTTACATCGTATTTTTTCAAAGGGCTGCCCTTTTTGGGCTTCCAGGCCTCTTTTACAGGGATCAGAAGGCTCGGGTCTTCGTAGGACTGAAGCAGGTAGCGGACGTACCAGAGTCCTTCGGGAACTTCTATATCAGCTATCCCTTCCCTGCCTTTTTTAGTATCTCCTATCCCACTTTCATTTTCTTCTGTTTCTTCTGTTTCTTCTTCCTCAGCCGGTTCTTCCAGCCGGAAACAGAACCTGAAAGGTGAAGTAGTAAGGATAGTAAGGGGACGCTGCCATTCACGGGTCCGGGCCGCAAGCTGCAGGAGTTCTTTTTCATCCCCATAGATCAGCCCGTCAGGGCTTTTAAGAGCAGAAATCCAGGCATCATGGACGCTATCAAAGGATTTCCTTTTGCGCGTTTCTTTTGCAAGCTCTTTTTCCCCTATCTCGGACCGGACTATCCAGTCAAGAGAATCTTCAACAAACTGCCTTGCCGCTAAAGCCGCAGGCATTTCCGGCGGCATGGAATAAGTTTCAGGAGCAAGAGCCCTTGCAGCAGGAGGCATTTGCTTTGCAAGTTTTGCCAGCTCTCCTGCATCTTCTCCGGAAAATACTGGCTCCCAGAAAGCCCTGTATTCCCCTTCCTCGACCCTGACGCCAGGAAGATATTTCTGTCCTGCTACCAGCGAACCTGCAAATTTCAGGGCATCTGCCCACCAGAGAAGGTCATTTCCCGAGATTATGCCGGGAGCAAGAACTCGTTTACCCATACAGGCGCACAGGAGAACAATAGCTTCTTCAGCTTCCAGAGGATATGCATGGATAGTCCAGGGAGCAAGTGCCGGTTCTGCTTTCGAATATGGAATTTCAGCAACGAGAGGGCTGGAAGGGACCGGATTCCCGCCTGTTGTCGGGATCCAGACGTTAATTTTCTCCGCCTCTTTCCGGCCAGCACTGCCCAGCAGCAGCTCAAGAGCAGAAGACAGGTTTTCAACGCCGGAATCATAAGGGTAAGGTTTTGAAATCGGGTTTTTAGGTTTTCTCCCGCGCCGAACAACCGGAGTTTCAATTTCAGCCGGGCTTTCACCCCATAAGAAGAACTGTTTTCCGATTCTTCCTGCATGAAGAATTATCATATATTTGTATAAAGAAGGAAGATATATTAAAAATGATATGGGGAAAGCCGTTTCAAAGCTTTGATTCTATGATTCTATAATTGATATTCAGGAAAAGGTCGTCCACTGTTACATAGTTGATATTTCCATGATTATAGGATTACGCGGTTGAACTGAAAATCGATAACATTAAACCTTTAACCGTCTAACTCGCAAGTTTGACCACAATGTCTATCAGATTTTATTTTGTCCTTCAAGTACGTAAGTCCTACTAAAGTAAAAGTTGAATTCTTCGAAGCATTAGCTCCTAACAGTAAATTTTTTTTGTACAGCCGTTCTCCCCTATCATCCTTGAATATACACATGCAGGAAACGTATATTTTGGGAAGTAAACATATTTTTGGATTAATATTCAACCCCTTCCCTTGCCGGGACGTTTTTCTCGAAGGGGTGCTTTATAAGCTTCATCTCCGTTACCAGATCTGCCCTTTTTATCAGTTCTCCAGGAGCCCTCCTCCCTGTCAGGACGACTGTGGTTTCTTCTGGGATCTCCTCCAGAAGCTTGAGGATGTCTTCGGTTTTCACAATGCCAAAGTGGGCTGCAAGATTTATTTCGTCCAGTATCAGAAGTCTGGGCTTCCTTTTTAGGGCTTTCTTTGCAAATTCGAGGCCCTTTTCCGCCAGTTCATAATCCAGAGGCATGGGATTCCTGAAGTCTATGAACTGCTCCCTTCCAAACTGGTGGATCTTGTATTCCGGCGCTAGCCTGTCCTTTATTTTGTACTCCCCTATGTACTTCCTGCCTTTCAGGAACTGAATAATTATTACACTGTACCCGTGACCTACAGCCCTGAGAGCCAGTCCAAAGGCGTTTGTGGTCTTTCCTTCTCCTTCCCCCGTGTAAAGATAAACCATGCCTTTAGCCAATTTAACCCCTCAGAAGGTGTACTTCTTCCCCAGAAAAAGAGCAGTTTGCAGGAAATGTTATTTTTGTATTAGTGCCTTCATAATCCACAAAAAATTAGTTTTTCTCCATAAAAGGGCTTTTGGTCGTCAAGTGTTACGTAATTGATATTGCCATGATTTAATATTCGGTATGACAAATGCTTGCGTTTTTGTGCAAGGAACGCAAGTCAGTTCCAGTTGCACTGGGATTTGGAACAAAAAGGACCTGGAAACTACTTTACGAGCATTTGGGAATAATATCAACCAGATAATAGAGGACGACCAAAAATTTCCGGCTTATTATTGATGGGTCTCTTTTGTTTGATTAATCTCGCAGGACTCCATTTATCGGATTAGAGAGTACAATAAAGCACTCCCACTTTATCAAAGGGCACTGGAAATAGTTAAAGAAAAGTTAGGGCAAAATCATCCCAATTCAGTAGCAATAAAAAACAATTATAATAGGCTTCTTTCAAAGATGAGTGAAAACAAAAAGAAGTGATTTTTTGGAATCTCACGATAATACTGAGATTACCTCTTCTTCAAGCTCATTTATCTCATGAGAAGCCTATCTCCAAACATATCAGAATTATTCCTTCACATGCCTTACAATGTGCCCGGCTTCAGGCATGATAATCTCAGAAAGCGCCAGCTTCACCGCGTTTGGTGACCCCGGCAGGCAGAATACAGCCTTTCCTTTCATTACGCCTGCTGAAGCCCTGGTAAGGATCACTGACGTCCCAATTTCTTCAAGGCTTTTGTATCTGAAAAGTTCCCCGAAACCAGGGATTTCCTTTTCAAAAAGAGGAACTACAGACTCGATAGTCAGGTCTTTTGGGGCAAGCCCAGTGCCTCCACTTGTTATGACGATATCCGCAGAACTATCAAGCGCGGCAGAAATGGCATCCAGAAGTGAATTTTTTTCGTCAGGCACAAGTCTGTAGAAAGAAACATTGTTGCCTGCAGCCTCAAGAAGTTCTTTCATAGCTTTTCCCGAAAGATCTTCCGCTTCTTCAGGAGAAACTGAGTCCCCATACTTTTCGTATCTTGAGGTCGAAATTGTAATTAAAGCGAAAGAAAAAGATTTTTTAGCTTCTTTTTTGTGAGTTTCTGGTGTAGATTCTTTCATGAAAATCACCTAAATTGGTTTTTATACATTCTTCAAGTCTTTAATCTTAAATCTTAGAATGTTTTTCAGTTAGCTTCGAACTCCTATAATTACTCCCCCGGAGACTGCATAGAATCTTGATTATTTGTCTTGCAGCAAGTACTCAGGCATGACCTATCAGGCATGCAGCATATTTTCCCTTATCCGTTATGACAATAACATTATTTCTACCCCTTTTTTCAATGAGTATGTACCCGTTTCGTTTTAACTCATTAAGCAAGCCTCTATTTATTCTTACCAGCATATTACTGGACGTCCTTTGTTTTCCATCCAAACTCTCGTTAAGATCTTCAAAACCCTGAAGCTTACCCTCTTTGATCATATTAATGATATCATTGGTTGTCATTTTCCCTTTCTTATAAAGTTCAGTGAGGAATATGCTTTTTGCTCCGGTAGGGATGTCAATAGTAAAATTGGTTAAAATGAAATACTTCAGCTCATTAACGATGGACAAACCATGTTCTAACAACTCTTCTTCATTTTTTGAATATCCCCCATCCGCATATACGTAGTATACTTTAACATCATGATGCATAGCTGCAAAAGTCGATGAGACAGCGGTCAATTTCCCCGACGCACTCATATTGACATAAATGAGGTTATTCTCTTTTTTCTCCTGAACTATTATGTCACTTATAGTCGATAAAAGAGGAAGCGGATCAGAGAGGTCACTTTCCACAGTAATAACCTCTATGTTCTTCTGTTCAAGGCGCTTTTTTACTTCCTGTAAAAAGTACCAGCTTCCTTTTGAACTGAACTCTTTTCTTATGTATTTGGTATGCAAGAGGTAGACTTTATTAGCCCTCATTTTGTCAAACGGCTTGACAGCCATATCGATTTCAGAGGCAAGGGGTATAATATGTACGATCTCTTCCATAATATCACCATATTAACGTTATTAACAATATTAACGTTATTAACGATATTTACGTAGAAGTTATTAAATTATTCTTGATGGATAAGAGTTGAGGTAGGAGAGAAAAAACGCATGAATAACTATACGTTCAGCCTCTGCCGGCTAAATGGAGCAGTTGCAGGACATACAATATCCCAATCATGAATTGTTGTTGTCACCCAGATAACCATGGATTAAAAATAGCTATCCTTGCCACCGCAGATCCTGCCAGTTCACTGGCCGGCAGTAAAAACGAGGTAATAATTTGAGTAAAAATAGTAATGTAACAGATAAAAAAAATATAATGATAAAAGGAAAGGGCATTGCATACAAGTGGATTGCACTGTTCAATATCACACTATCATCGCTGATGGGCACGATTAACGGCAGTATAATTCTGATTTCATTGCCCGCCATATTTAATGGAATCAAGATCAACCCTATGTCTCCAGATGCGTTCCAGTACCTTCTATGGATCCTTATGGGCTATGGTCTGGTCACTGCGACAATACTCCTCAGTATAGGAAGACTGGCTGACATGTACGGTCGAGTTAAGCTTTTCAGGCTGGGCTTTTTGATCTTTACCATTGGCTCGGTCCTGCTTTACCTGACCCCGGACACAGGCAATACCGGCGCACTGGAGCTAATTATCTTCAGGTTCATTCAAGCAGTCGGCGGCGCCTTTACAATGGCAAACGGTGCCGCAATAATTACTGATGTATTTCCTGCCGGTGAACGTGGAAAGGCTCTCGGCATCAATATGGTTGCACTTATGTCCGGCCAGTTTATCGGTCTGCTGCTGGGAGGAATACTGGCAACTTATAACTGGCGTTATGTATTCCTGGTCAACATTCCCTTTGCTCTCCTGGGAACGGTATTGTCCTACAGGGAGATGAAAGAAGTTTCTTTCAGGGCTCCAAAGACAAGTATCGATATTGTAGGGAACTTATTCTTTATTGGAGGGCTTACCTCGCTGCTTATCGGCGTAACCTATGGCCTGATGCCTTACGAACACAACGGCATTACAGATGCAATGGGCTGGAACAATCCTCTTGTGATCACAACAATTGGGATCGGCATGCTGCTCTTGATTGCTTTCCCGTTTGTAGAGAGCAGGGTAAAGAATCCCATGTTCAGACTGGAATTCTTTAAGATCCGGGCTTTTACCTATGCAAATCTTGCCAGTTTTACGGCAGCTATTGCACGCGGTGGTGTCATGTTCATGCTCATCCTGCTGCTGCAAGGTATCTGGCTCCCGCTTCATGGTTACAGCTTTGAAGATACGCCTTTCTGGGCAGGTATCTATATGCTTCCCATGACCCTCGGGTTCATTATCATGGGGCCTATTTCAGGGATACTTTCCGACAAATACGGTCCAAGATGGATAGCAACTGCGGGCATGGATTCTTGTTGCTCTTGTCTTTCTCGGACTCGCAATGCTTCCCTATAATTTCGATTACTGGGAGCTTGGCGTCCTTATTTTCCTGATGGGCATAGGCAGCGGTATGTTCAGCTCACCGAACACTTCCTCGATAATGAACTCGGTACCTCCGCAGGACCGGGGTGTTGCGTCAGGAATGATGTCTACGTTAATGAACTCAGCATCAACGCTAAGCATGGCAGTATTCTTCACCATCGTGATCGTGGGAATTCAGGAAGCATTTCCGGGTGCAATCCTGGCCTCTTTCGCCAGCTTTGGATCGATTACCCCAGATGTGCAGCAGCTTGTGGATTATCTGATCAGCATGTCGCCGACAAACGCTCTGTTCTCCGCCTTCCTGGGCTATAACCCTATGGATTCAATTCTGAGCTCAATGAATCCTGGAATCGTAAATGCAATACCGCAACAGATCGTTACCACGCTGACAGGCAATTACTGGTTCCCGCAGACACTTCAGGAAGCATTCATGCCTGCTCTTCGACTCTCGTTTATAATCGGGGCTGTACTTTCAGGTATAGCTGCGATACTTTCAGCAATGAGAGGACAGCGATATATTTACGAGGCTCATATCTCGACCAGCGATGTTGGTAAAGGCGAAGTTACACGAGGAGATTAAAGGACGCGGATCTGTTATTCATAGTTTAAGAAAAATAAGCTTGAGATGACTGATCAGCAGTAAAGAAAAACTCGGTTATCTCCCATTTTTTCGATATAATTCCTGCTTACCTCTCTCTGCCTGCCCATATTTTAATAACTTATGAGCTCAATGCTCGGTTATGCACATAATTGCGGCGGACATAGGAACAGGTACGCAGGACATCCTGCTTTTTGATTCGGAAAAAGAGGTTGAAAACAGCCTGATAATGGTCATGCCTGCTCCCACGCAGGTCACTGCGGAAAGAGTGCGGAGAGTAACAAAGGCAAGAAAAGCGCTTGTGCTTACAGGAAACATAATGGGAGGGGGACCTTCGGCATGGGCTGTCCGTTCGCACCTGAAAGCAGGACTTCCTGTGTATGCCACTGAAAAAGCCGCTCTGACTATTCATGACAACCTTGAGAGAGTGAAATCTTTTGGGGTAAGGATTGTTACGGAGGAGGAGGCAAAGAGACTTGCAGATTCGGGAGATGTCTTGGAAATTGTCATGCAGGATTTTGACCCCTATGCAGCTTCATGCGCATTTTCAAACTTTGAGGTCAGAATGCCTGAAAACTATGCAGTGGCAGTGCAGGATCATGGAAATGCTCCGGATAAAAGCAACAGGGTCTACAGGTTTGAACTTTTAAAGGAACTTATCGAGAAAGGAGGAAAACTCGAAGACTTTGTGTACCTGCCTGAAGAAATTCCCCAGGCATTTACCCGCATGAAAGCCCAGGCAGATTCGCTTCTTAAAGCCACTACAGCCCTTAATACTCGGGCAGTTTTCATGGATACAGGACCTGCGGCCGTATTTGGGGCTTTAACCGACCCAGCGGCAGTCCAGCCTTCCATTGTAGTAAATATAGGAAACGGGCACACACTTGGGGCGCTTGTGAATGAAAACAGGATCACGGCTGTTTTCGAGCATCACAGTTCCAGTATGAGCCCGGAAAAGCTTCAGGACTATATTATCAGGCTTGCCGACGGGACACTTGGTTTTGACGAAATCTTTGCAGACGGAGGACACGGGGCGTATATAAAGGAAGCTTCCGGCTTTGAACGGGTACGCTCGATAATGGTTACAGGTCCGAAAAGGGAGATGCTTGAAAAGCTCTCAGAGCCGGAACTCAGGCAGGAAATTTCAGAAAAGCTGCACTTTGCCGCTCCCTTCGGAAGTATGATGCTTTCAGGTTGCTTCGGGCTTCTTGCAGGATTCTTTGAGAAATACCCGGAAACATCAATAAAACTTATAAACCACTAAGTAGTAGGGAGTAAGTCACGTGACAGCTCCCACGAATAAATTCGCAGGCATCTATGGTATTTCAACCAATGCTATACTGCCCTGGAGCAACTATTTATTCGTGTCTCGCTTCCATCGTTTCAAGTCCATCGTTTCAAGTTTTACCTTTGAGACTACTTCAAAGAATCCTATACCTGGAGTTTCAGAGTAAAGTTAAGCAGCTTCTGTAGTGTTTACAGCTCCCAGAACAAAACTTAACAATAAAGTATAGATTTGCAAGTAGAAAGACGTTATCTGTAATCATATTTAGGAGAGGTGACGGCTGTATCCCACCATTAAAATGACGGGGATTAGCCTTAGAAGTTCCTAAGCCCGGGATATATAAAATTTAAGGGGATGCAGAATTTCAGGCATGAAATTCGCTATCGGAAAACCAGGTAATGCAGAAGTTTCCTGCCAGAGCCCGCATGGGCAGGTTTACAGATAAATGTAAATACAGGCAGGTATCTCTATATGCACATATCTCCATACTCAACGATTTGCTAAACAGTTTTTATGAACTTGAAGCAAACGCTTATAAATGGATTATAAGTGGAAAAAGCTTCCACTCAAATATTTATCAAAATCATCACTTTTCAGGAGAATCAAATTAATGGTACGAAAGCCAGGAAGTATGTATAGAAACGTGAGGCAGCGCTCATTTACCAGAAGAAAATATATGGGCGGTGTTCCCGGAAGCCAGGTTATTCACTATGATATGGGAGACAAAGCAAACACAACTTTCCCTGTAAAGATTTCTCTGGTTGCAGAAGAGAAATGCCAGATCAGGCACACAGCTCTTGAAGCAGCCCGTATCACAGCAAACAGGCACCTTGTTGCAGACACAGGAAAGATGGGCTTTTACATGAAGCTCCGTGTTTACCCCCACGAAGTACTCAGGGAAAACAAGCAGGCAACAGGCGCTGGTGCTGACCGTGTGTCCAGTGGGATGCGCAGGGCTTTTGGAAAGAACGTCGGTACCGCAGCAAGGGTAGACTCAATGCAGAAGATCTTCACAGTAGCCGTTGAGAAGCAGAACTTCCAGGCTGCAAAGAAAGCTCTCTGGCACGCAGGACAGAAACTGCCCACACCTGTCAGAATCGTTGTCGATCAAGGCGCAGAACTGGTACAGTAACCGGTCTGAATTTAAACAAAAGGAAGTATAGAAGATGTACGATTACGAAGAGCTTTTGGACCGTGCA
Organism: Methanosarcina horonobensis HB-1 = JCM 15518; assembly: GCF_000970285.1. Lineage (NCBI taxonomy): Archaea > Methanobacteriati > Methanobacteriota > Methanomicrobia > Methanosarcinales > Methanosarcinaceae > Methanosarcina > Methanosarcina horonobensis. The sequence goes on from NZ_CP009516.1 coordinate 4,830,624, forward strand.
ATGGCAAAGATGCCGGACACAGAGACTACTGACGCTCGATTCGTAATCCCTGAACCCAAACTCTTTTCCGAAGGCAAAACCACAATTCTTGACAACTTCGGAAGTATTGCAGACACCCTCAACCGGGACCCTGACCACCTGATGAAATATCTCACCAGGGAACTGGGGACTGCAGGGAAGATAGAAGGCACACGTGCAGTCTTCCAGGGCAGGTTTACACGAGCTCAGATTGCAGACAACATTCAGGCATATGTTGACGAATACGTTATGTGTTCGGAATGTGAACGCCCGGATACCCAGCTTGTCAGGGTGGACAGGGTGCTTCTCCTGAAATGTTCTGCATGCGGAGCGCACAGACCTGTCAAAAAGAGAAAGGTAAGCAATGTAGCTGTCAGGGAAGCCATCGAAGAGGGCGGAACCTACGAACTCCGGATAGATGCCGTTGGGTCCAAAGGTGACGGGATAGCAAAAATAGACAAGTATACGGTCTTCGTGCCCGGAGCCGCAAAAGGCGATGTTGTCAAAGTAAAGATAAAGAAAATCAGCGGAAACCTCGCCTTCTCGGAAAGGGCTTGAGGTTAAGCTTTTTATTTTAAAGAAGCAGTCCAGGCCGACTACTAATTTTTTCAGTTTTCGTGCCCGGACAGCTAAAGTTCTCATTTTCAAAATTGATACCATTTTCATAATTCATATTCTCAATAATGTTCTCAAAGTGGGATTTTCAGAATTGATATTTTCAAATTCATGTTTTCACACTTAACATAAGATTTTGCATTCAGTGTTTATATTCGAGTACCGCCTGTTTTCAAAAAATCAGTGCTTCTCATAAGCTATTTGAACTGTGTTTCCGGAGTAATACATCGTTGTATAACTTTCGGAAAGAGCAGGTGCAGTTTAAATAAGTTGTTACCAGATATTTGAACCAGAGTCGGTTTTAAATATTTGTCAGTTAAATCAGGAACCTGTAAGAAAAGTTACCCGGTAAGAAAAATTACCTGTGAGGAAAAATGAATTCTGAAAAAAAGAATGTGCCGGACTTTCCTGCAAAAGATAGGAACATAGAAATCTTCTCCATGCCAGGGCTGTCTGTGAACCTTCAGCGGTATGAAGGGAAAAACCTGAAACTTACAGCAAAGGGAGCCCTGAAACCTGCCTGCAGCCCAATCCTGAAAAAGATAAATTCACGCCTGCAGGAAGAAAAACCAGCTCTTGTACAGGAGGACAGGGTTATTCCCTCGGCCTGGCTACCCCCAATCCCGAGCCCTGCATTTAAACGCCTTATTTTTGCAGAAGTTCAGATAGCTCTGGGAAAATACATTCCTGAAACCGTTTCCATTGAGATCACCCGCCAGAATAGTTCAAGATATCCACCGGGTACAGTTGCTGATGAACTGGATACAGATACAATTAAAAGAACAATAGACGAAGCCCTGGAACTTGGCACATTAATTATCAGCTTTACCGAGAATGACCCTCTGCTGCGTGAAGAAATCTTTGAACTTATTGAGTATGTGGACAAAAAGCGCGCTATCGTAAACTGTTCCACCTGGGGTACGGACTTTTCAAAAGAAACTGCCCTCCGTTTGAAAGAAGCAGGACTTCATTCACTCATGGTCGGCGTTTATTCTACCGACCCCAAGAAACATGATGCGGTCCGAAAATCGGAAGGGTCGTACGAGCGGGCAATCTCAACCATAAAACTGGCTCTTGAAGCAGGACTCCTTGTAGTAATGACAACTCATGCCTCCCCCTCAAACATGAAAGAACTTCCTGCTCTCTATGCACTTGCATCGGAACTCGGGGTACATGAGTTTTCTGTCTGGGAATCAATGCCAAAAAGAAGGGGCGAACCTGTGATTACTGACAGAGACCGAAGGACAATCCTTGAGATGTATCACCGGATTAACTCTGCCCCGGAAGGCCCTCGCATGTTCTCAAACACCTATTTCGAAGGACAGATGATGGGTGCAATGGCAGGCAGGCGCTGGATGCATGTGACCGTAGACGGAGATGTAAAACCAAGCCCTTACCCTCCATTCAGGTTCGGGAACGTAAAAGAAGTACCCTTAAAAGAAATCTGGCAGAGAATCAGGAGTTATCCGTATTTCCAGAGGCAGAAGAACTTGAGTCCCATGCATGATCCTGAGTTTATGGACTTCGTTGATAAAATTCCTGAAGAAGCAAAACTGCCCTATCCTTTTGAAGAGATTTGTGAGAAATAACCTCAGATAGTTTGCTGTTTGAGTTTTCATTTGAAAGCTTGTCTCGGGTATTTTTGTGCGTCTTAATCCGAATTCATTCAGCGGATGAATCCTGATCTAATAGGCCCTTAACTTCCTGCAAAAAGGATTGGAGAGTCTTAAGATCGTTTTGCAGGACACCATATACCTGATCAAGATCTAGCTGCCAGTATATATGAACCAGGACATTTCGGAATCCTGCCAGATCCGAGAGCTCTTCAGCAAGTTCCTCAGGAATTAGCCCTGCCTGGCCCAGTATTTCAAATGTCTCTCTATAAGTTGTGGGCTTTCCAAGGCCTTCTTTAGCTATTAAGCTGGTAGCTATATCTATAGCTGCCTGAATACTTACCAGCATGGCATGGAGAATCATATTCCTTTTGTCCCTATCTTTTTTCAGGTCTTCCAGAGATATGTTCTGATACCTTTGCCAGTCTTTCTGAGATTCGTCAAGCTCTCTGAGGTGGGCCAGTATTCTCATTTTAGACCCTCGCCAGGAACTCCTTATCTATAAAATCATACATATACTTCAGATCCAGGTAAGTTGAGATCACCTCAGATTCGTAATCTATCCTCCTGGACTCGTCTCTGGAGAAGATAACCTGTCCTTTTTTGATAACCTCGAACTGAAGTTCCATAGGGGAATTGTTTAGTATTTTTATGTCAAACTCAAGTCTGGGACTTATCTGTCGCTCCAGTTTACCTGCTACTCTCAGAGAGAACTTGAGACTTTCATAAGGATCCAGGCTTTCGGACAGGAGCAAAGCTATATCTATATCGTTGAAATCCTTTCTCTCAAGAAATGAACCGAAGATATAAGCTGTATCCACTTCTTTCAATCCTGCTAAAATCTTGCTTACATCTGCTAAAAATGTGCTCTTATCCATCTCACTACAATTGAGCTTTTGAATATATATTTCTGAGGGTTAGAGTCAGGTACTGAAAAAAAGCACAGTTATTAACAGAAAAAAGTGGACTACCCTCTGTTTTATCCTGAAATAATTTCGCTTTGAAACTTTTTTCCTTTTGTCCATATTTTCACAGCCCAAACAATCTCGTTCCTATTCTGAATTTTGCCTCAATTGGGAGTCTGTTCCAGAATGCATCTTGTGGTGATTCTAATTGTTCAAGTTTCAAAGCTCCATGAGGTCTCTGGTTATACAATTGAACGAATTCCTCGAACGATTGAAACTCTCCTCTAAACCTCTGATATGTATCGAACCATTTCTCTATTTTTCCGTTTGTTTGAGGATGTCTGACCCTTGCAAGTATTGGTTTAATCCCAAGTTCTCTAATTCTCGTTTTAAATTCACTTTCCCATGAACCATCCTCATTAATCCTGTGCGCTCCGAATTCACTTCCATGATCCATGATGAGCTCCCTTAAAGGGCATATATCCCAGTACTCTCTGACAAGTTCATCGATCACTTTAATGGTGTTTTCCGTGTTGCAATGAGCATACTCTCCTCCTGCAATTACCATTCTTGATGAATCATCAAGAATGGCACAGACTTGCAACCCTAATAGAGGGTTTTCATGCCAATCGATATGTGCAGCAGACATACTATGTTCACGTTCGTATCTACACCATTTTCTTCTCTGTTTCTTTTTTCGGTTTTCCTTGGCAAGGTTCATACTGAGTAGATAGTTATGGATTCTGTTATGAGATATTTTACGATTATACTTGCCTTCTATGAGAATTTCAAGATAACAGGCTCCAAACTTATAATCTGAGTAAGTTTGGTCAATTATCTCCTTATCGTCGGAGGATAACTGTTTACGTGGCCTTCCAAGATTATTACCAACTTGAGGAAGCTGATCAATGTCAACGTATTCTTTATATATCTGCTGAACTCGACGAGCTGAGATCCCCTGGATCTCAGCTATCGTCGAGGTAGATTCTCCTTTCAACTTTTGAGCAATGATCCAACGTATCTTTTTCCCGTTAAGTTTCACGATAGATAAGGGATTGCAACCAACATAGTTAGCGCGAAATAATTTCGGGATAAAACAAAGTGGACTACCCTCTAAAACCTTTATATACTGCAGTTAGACTTTTGAGAGTGAAGTTTCTTCCAGGTGACCATAAGAAAGGAAATATAAGGTAATATTTATTTCTGGAACTGAATGCCAGAAGATAAACATTTACATATGAGCAGGTATTTTTAAAGAGCAATTTAGCCGGAACAAAGTTTACACCTTATTTACATTACTCTTATTTATGTAGTAAGAAAAAGCTGCCTGCGTGCTTTCCGGAAAAGGCAGCCCATGAGGGACTTTATGACTAATAAACTTGACCCGTGGAGTTCAAGCGATATTACTGACTATTCCAAGTTATTCGAAGAATTCGGGATTTCTCCTTTTGAAAACGTACTTCCTGAAATTCCGTCCCCGCATAAGTACATGCGGAGAAAAATAGTCTTCGGACACCGTGATTATGAACAGATTGCAGAGGCCATGCGGACAGGTGCCCCTTTTTCAGTTATGGACGGTTTTATGCCTTCAGGAAAGGTCCACCTGGGACACAAAATGGTAATGGACCAGATAGTCTGGCACCAGGAAATGGGAGCTTCAGCCTTTGTCGGGATTGCAGACAGGGAAGCTTTTTCGGTGCGCGGCTTTTCCTGGCAGAAGTGCAGGGAAATAGGGGTAGAAGAATACATATTAAGCCTGATCGCCCTCGGTTTCAAACCTGAAGGCCTTATTTACTTCCAGTCAGGCTGCGGAAGTGTTAAAGACCTTGCATTCGAACTGGGAGTCAGAGTCAATTTCTCGGAATTAAGCGCAATTTACGGCTTTTCAGGAGAAACAAGCCTCTCCCATATGATCAGTGTAGCAACCCAGGCTGCAGATATCCTCCAGCCCCAGCTAGAAGAATTCGGGGGACCAAAACCGGTTGTGGTCCCTGTAGGCCCTGACCAGGACCCTCATCTCCGCCTTACAAGGGGGCTTGCAGGCAAAATGAACATGTTCAGGGTTGAGGAGAGGGAGGACGCAAAAACAGGCAGGAAATACCTGAGCATCAGGGGAAAAACCGCACAGAAAGAAGCTCTTCAGGAGCTTAAGAAACGCATTCCCGGGAAAGTAAAACTCTACGAAGAGCACATTGACGTGCTTGAATATCCCGATCTTACAGGGCTTGAAAAGATTGTAAGGGAAGTAGCAGTCGAGTTCGGTGGCTACGCTTTCATTCCTCCTGCATCCACTTACCACCGCTTCATGAGCGGGCTGCAGGGCGGGAAGATGTCGAGCAGCATCCCCGAAAGCCAGATTGCCCTGACGGACGACCCCAAAGAAGGGGCAAAAAAAGTAAAAAGGGCAAAGACCGGAGGCTGTGTAACCCTCGAAGAGCAGAAAAAGCTTGGAGGAAAGCCTGAAGAGTGCTCTGTCTTTGAACTGATGCTTTTCCACCTGCTTGACAGTGATGAAGAACTGCTGGAGATCAGACAGGAGTGTGTTTCCGGGACAAGGATGTGCGGTTCATGCAAACAGCTTGCAGCCGAGAAAATGCAGGAGTTCCTTAAAGATCATCAGGAAAAGAGGGAACTTGCAAGGGAACGGCTCGACGAGTACAGAATTGTCTACAAAAACTAAACCACTCAGGCTAAACTATTCAGACTAAATTATTCAAAATAAATCATTCAAATTAAATTATTTAAAACAAATTATTGACAGATTTATTAAATTTTCATAAACGGTCAAAACCCTATACATGATCAAATTCTTAATCGTTTCAGGAAGATCAGGACGTGGTCACAGTATGAGTACTCAGGATAACCTCACAATTAATGAGAAAAAGGTCTTGCTCGCCCTTGAGGAGCTAGGGTCGGCAACCCCCGATAAACTGGAAGAGAAAGCAGGACTGCAGGTAGATGCGGCAATGCAGGCAGCCTTCATGCTCCAGGAAAAAGAACTTGCCTCTGTTTCCGAAAAAGTGCTTGAACGCTACTCTCTTACGAAGGAAGGAGAAGAATATACGAAAACCGGACTTCCGGAGCGTCAGATAATTGATGCTCTGAAAGCCCCTACTTCCCTTGAAGAATTGAGGAGCCGTTTCTCCCCTCAAACCGTAGGAATTGCAACTGGATGGCTCGTAAAAAAGGGATGGGCAAAGGTTGAAAACGGAGTAATGGTACCTTCTGGAGAGGCTCCTGCAGGCAAAGATGAAGAGGTCCTTGCGGCTTTTGCAGAAAAAGCAAAAACTCTCGAGGAACTTGAAACCGATGAAGGAATTATAAAAGATCTTCTCAAGCGCAAACTTGTCTTAAAGCACGAAGAGAAGTTCAGGACTGTTTCAATAACAGATGCAGGAAGTTCCCTTGCTGCCGAAGGCATTGTCCTTGAAGAAGAAATTGCTCAGCTCACGCCGGACATGCTGAAAAGCGGAGCCTGGAAAGGGAAAAAATTCAGACCCTACAGGCTTGATATCACTCCGAAGCCTCTTTACGGAACCAAGATCCACCCCTACAGGCGCCTGATTGAACAGATGCGCCAGATCTTCCTGGAAATGGGCTTTACAGAGATCAAAGGCGGTATAATCCAGAGTTCTTTCTGGAACTTTGACTCTCTCTTCCAGCCTCAGGACCATCCTGCCAGAGACATGCAGGATACTTTCCACCTTGGCAGCACCTGCGAGCTTCCGGAAGAGTACTCTGATAAAGTAGCAGCAATGCACGAACGCGGAGGGGATATCGACTCCTGCGGCTGGGGCGGAATCTGGGACAAAGAACTTGCCGGACGCAATGTGCTCAGAACCCATACTACTTCAGTTACCATAAAGTACCTCGCAGACCACCCCGAACCGCCTGTGAAAGCCTTCTGCATTGACAGGGCTTACCGCAGGGAAACAATCGACCCTACCCACACCCCTGAATTCGAGCAGCTTGAAGGTGTGGTTATGGACAAGGATATGTCTTTTGCAGATCTTCTCGGCCTCCTTGCAGAGTTCTACCACAGAATGGGTTTCGAAGAAGTCCGCTTCCGCCCTGGATATTTCCCATATACCGAACCGAGTGTAGAACCCGAGGTTTATGTGGACGGCCTTGGCTGGGTTGAACTCGGAGGCGCAGGCGTCTTCAGAAAAGAAGTCACGGAGCCTTTCGGGATAAAAGAACCCGTTCTTGCCTGGGGGCTCGGGGTAAGCCGGCTCGCCATGCTGAAACTGGGGCTTAAAGACCTGAGGCTTCTCTACCAGTCCGATATTGATTGGCTCAGAAAGAGCGAGATTTGCAGGATCTGAAGAGTTAAAGTGAAAAATAAGGATCTTAAATTAGGTGACTTATGGGCTGTAAAAACTGCCTGTTTCAGCCCGCAGGCAATTTCTTTTTTCGCATTTTGATCTTCCGTTACCAGGCTGTTGAGATTTTGATGCTCAATTATGAGCAGTCGATTATGCTTTCTCCGCGTAGACTATCCGTTCAATTGGCGTAGAGGCAAGCTCCCTACCGGTCAGCCTGACATATCGCTCTGCAAGCTCTTCGTAACCGACATGCTCGACTACCTGCCAGCCGTACTCCCTGAGAAAATTCGGCCATGCTTCCGGGTCCATTCCGAAAAGCCAGATCTTATCCTCTATCACGTACTTTTTATAGCCTTTTTCCCAGCCGTACATGATCCGGCCATCGAGAAAGTCCTTGCGAATATATGTGAAAACCAGGCGGCTACCACGCTCCGCCTTAGCCAGAAAATCAAAGGTTGCCCTGATACCGGTTTCAGTCAGATACTGTGTGACCGCTTCCCAGATGAAAAACGTCTGCCTGTCTGCAGAGTAGCCGTATGATGCCAGAACAACGTCCAGCTCTTCACGATCGAAGTCTATCGGCACAAGCCTGACATGGGATGGAACCTCTCCGAATAACTTATACAGCCGGTTTTTCTTGGACAGGATGTTTTCAGGTTGATCAACCTCCCATACCGGCATGTCAGATAGAGCTGGCAGCCTGTATATCCGGGTGTCAAATCCCGCACCAAGATTCACGACAGCGTTAACCTGCTTAACCGACTCGATCAATTTCTCGTCTATGTACCGTTTTCTGCACATCATTCCGCCCCAGATTCCGGGAGTGTCTTTCTCGGCAGCTCGGACCATCCAGGCCCTGACCGAATTAAACCGCATCAGCCACACAAAAGCTCTCATGCTGAACGGTAGTATCCGAAAGGCCAGATCATCTTCAATGATGCGCTGATTTTCGGGAAAATGTTGTTCAATAGCAACCAGTACTGTTGGACCAATTCCTGTTTTAGCTGCTTCCTTTGTCATATTGTCCCTCTATTCATTTAGTGCGGCCTGTACATTTAATTTTGTTATCATACGGTTTTCATAGGAAAATAAACGTTAAGTAGCTCCCGAGCCTTATTTTTGGCATAAAAATTTGAAGCAGAGAAAGTGGAGTATGGGCAGAACATCAGTTATGAGCGCAAAAAATATGGGAAAATTACTAAAAAGGACTGGTACAGGACAGCTCTCGTGCTCTTTATATTTATTATAGTAATAGTTCTCTCCTCTATGGTTTTGCTCCCTTCGAAACTTCAACTCTGGAAAACTTTCTGAGTCCTAACGACGTAGATAAAAAGTACCTTAAATTCCCGAAGTGCGGGGAGCGAGATTGGGCCGGGATACTCAGAATTGAGAAATGAACTGCTCCAGGGAGTAAAAGTATTATCTGCATATCTCTGAAAAGATCTGTGTTTATCTAAAAAGCAGCCATTATTCGATTAGCCTGAAACTTGTTAGAGAAAGGGAGAGAGAAAGATTCCTGAAGATGCAAAGAAAAAGGCTTCCGGAAACAAACCGGAAAATATAGAAACAGGTCAGGGAGGTAGCAGTCAGGAAAATCGTCCTGACCCTCCTATAATAGAGAGCATTTCCCTTCTTCCTCTCCTTACTGTCAATTTCATAGGTACGCTCGGGTTCAGCATCGTTCTCCCTTTCCTTGTGTTTCTCGTGAACCGGCTCGGAGGCAACGCTTTCATTTACGGACTTGCAAGCTCGATGTATCCTGCTTTCCAGCTCATAGGCGCGCCTATTCTCGGCAGATGGTCTGACATTTACGGGCGTAAAAGGGTCCTGCTCTTGAGCCAGGTCGGAACTCTGATTTCGTGGATTATTTTCCTTGGAGCTCTTTTCCTTCCGGTCTCTACCTTGTTTGAAGTCGATTCCGAAGTACTGGGAGCTTTTGCCTTCACCCTGCCCCTTGCAGTTCTTTTCTTTGCCCGGGCTTTTGACGGGCTGACCGGGGGAAATGTGTCCGTAGCCAATGCCTACCTGGCAGATATTACAGAAGAAAAAGACAGAAACCAGAACTTCGGAAAAATGTCGATTTCTTCAAACTTCGGGTTCATAGTAGGCCCTGCCCTTGCAGGGATTTTAAGCGTAACAGAATACGGAGAAGCAGCTCCTGTCCTGGGAGCAGTAGTAATTTCACTTATAGGGACTGCAATTATCGTATTTTATATCCCCGAAAGCAAAGAGTGCTCTCTTGAAGGACCTGCCAGTGCTGAGGGCATGAGAAAAGTGTTTGGTTACGAGCTAAATGAATGCAGAACTATAAAAGAGAAAACAGACAAGCCTTCGTTCAGGGATGTTTTAAAATTTCCGCATATTCCTTATATGCTTGGCCTTTACTTCCTTATCTTTCTGGGTTTCAACATTTTCTATACATCGTTTCCATTGCATGCAATTGCAGCTCTTGACTGGAGTATCGTAGAAATGGGAGTCTACTTTACTGTCCTGAGCGGTCTTCTAATAGTTGTACAGGGTTCTATACTTCCAAGACTTTCAAGAAGATATTCGGATGCCTCACTTATTATGTTCGGAAGCCTGATGCTTGGCACAAATTTTCTGCTGCTCATTCCCGGAGACCTCTTTCTTACCTACCTTGCAACAGGCTTCTTCGCACTTGGGGACGGGCTTATGTGGCCTTCCTTCCTCTCTCTTTTATCAAAAGTTGCCGGGAAAAACTACCAGGGCACTGTACAGGGGTTTGCCAGCAGCTTCGGAGGGCTTGCAAGTATAACCGGGCTGATTCTGGGTGGGCTTTTATATGAAATACTTGCGGGAAGAGCCTTTTTGCTTGCAGGCATGGTAATTTATACCGTGTTTTTACTTAATTTCAGGCTCAGACGGTTTGAGGAAGAGCTAAAATATTGAGCCAGATACCTTGCCTTATTCCCGGGATCAACTATTAATAAACTTTACTGCCATTGATTTTCAGGCATCCGATTAATAACTAGGCCTTAAAGTTCAGAAATACCCTTGATTTGCATAAACTAATTGTTTTCTCAATAAAATAATCTGATATCAAAGAAAAAAAGAATGGACTTTTTATAGAAGTTACGTAAAAGCCAGAGAAAAAAGAGTGGAAAATTTGAAGGAAGAGAGCGTAGAAAAAGGGGACACAGATAGAGCTTTATTGGAGAACATTTCTAGAAATCCGAACTCCGTACAGGACTGTTATGTGAGCTATGATTTTCAGGAAAATGGAAACACGCAAGAAAATGTTGACAGAAAGTTATATGAAAATGTGTCAACTGAAAACCCTATTTCTCTTGAGTTTCCGAGAAAAAAAGATTCCAAGTACAAACTTGAAGTAAAGATAGAGAACAAAGATGAAGCCGTACTGCACAAAAGTGGAGTAGAAATTCATACCAGATCAGAGAAGACTAAGTAAGGGAAGCAAAAACCATACTGTTTAAGTAAATCGGGCATTATATTGAAAATAGGTCAGGTCTAAACGAGAACTCCAAATGTTGCTCAAAATAGAGAAAATATCAGAGTAAAGAAAAATAGAGCTGAAAAAAATCTGACTAATAAAAACTTTATAGGAAACAGTAAAATGTTTGGCAATTCCCTTATTCTTCTGATATTCGGATTTATTTTTTTTCTTTCTTTCATCCTCTGGGCGTGGACCCTTATCGACTGCCTGCGAAAAGAAACTGATAAAGGAAATACACGCCTTACCTGGGTTATAATTATTGTTTTTACATACATTGTAGGAGCTTTTCTTTACTATCTTATAAGGCAGCCTAAAAGAATCAAAGAACTCGGCAGGTAATTCAGAAAGAATTCATGAAATTCTAAAAAATAATTAAGGAAATTCCTGAAAGAACTCAGATATTGCTGAAAGGACTCAAATAATTCCTGAAAACCATTTTTAAACTCTTGAGGAGCTACATTTGAAGGATAGAGTATCAAAAATTGAAAAAGGTGAGAAATCTCCCCTTTAAATCTTTTTAAAACCCTCAAAGCGTTTTGAGATATTCGACAGTATCATTCACGTCTTCATCAGTCATCTTCCACCTGGGCATGGTCAGATCAAGAGGCTCGCCTGCAGGATCTATGCCTTCACGAATTGCTCTTTTGATAGTCTCTTCCGTGTATGGAGGATGCTCTTCTTCAGTGTGGTTTTCGGAAACAAGGCTTTCATACCTGATATCCGTAGGAATCTCAGAACTCATCATTACCGGATAGCCTCCTCTACCATCAGTCCGATGGCAGTCAACGCAGCTCCCTCCATGAACATACAGCCATCGAGGGCCGTACTCAATTTCAATAAGCTTACCGCTTTCGTTAAACCCAGTATAATAAATTAGCTCCCCGTTTGATTCAAAATCACTTATGTTATAGGAAGGAGAGATATTTCCAGGATACATTCCTCTACCGGGATACATTCCTCTACCGGGATACATTCCTCTACCGGGATACACTCCACTACCAGGATATGAGGTCCTGTTTTCCGAATCGACATCAGACTGTCCATAGAAGCCATCCCCGGTGCGGAAAGCTCCCCACATGGCTCCGAACATAAAAATAAGGACAGCTATTCCTGCAATTAATAAAAACAGCAAGATAATCAGGAACGGACTTCTTTTGCTTCCCCCATCTGCCATACTTTAACCCCCTTCAATCAGACCTGATTCAATCAGCAGACTTGGTCCTGTAAAAGTCAACGTAGTCAACATACTGACCCATATCAGCCAGCATATCTTATCCCACAGCCAAAAAATCAGGCTTTTTTATCAATTTTATTTTCTTCTTTTTCCCCTTCTATGCTTTGATATGAATCTGGCTGCTGCAGAAACCAGCGCTACCAGAGCCAGAATCTTTTTCAGACTACGAAATATTCCGAACACTTAAATCACCCCATCTTTAAAGCTCTTGCATTTATGGCTACAATTACGGTACTAAGACTCATGAGAACTGCACCTATGGCAGGGCTCAGTAAAATGCCGTATCCATAAAGTACTCCTGCTGCAAGTGGAATTGCAAACACATTATACCCTGTTGCCCATAGCAGGTTCTGGTACATCTTGGAGTAAGTCTTTCTAGAAAGTTCAATAATATACAGCACGTCTCTCGGGTCGTTTTTAACCAGTACGATATCTGCAGTTTCGATTGCAACATCCGTGCCTGCCCCGATAGCTATTCCCACATCGGCCTGGGCAAGGGCAGGAGCGTCATTGACTCCGTCTCCGACCATTCCGGTAACGTACTGCTTCTGGACTTCCATAACCTTTGCTGCCTTTTCGTGCGGAAGGACTTCTGCAAAGTAGTCATCAAGCTCCAGTTCCCGGGATACCCAGGCAGCAACATAGCGGTTATCTCCCGTAAGCATCAGGCATTTTATACCCATTCCTTTGAGTTTTGAAATTGCTTCTCTTGATTCCTTTCTGACAATATCGGCAAGGGCAAGGGCTCCAATTACTCTATCCTCTTCAAGCAGAAATACAACGGTCTTTCCCTGCGCCTTGATTTCTTCAATTTTCTCGTTTTCAGTTTTCTTATCTTTAAGGTTGATTCCGGCTTCTTCAAGGTAACCCGGACTCACTACAAGGAATTTTTTTCCTTCTATTATCCCTTCTATCCCTTTTCCAGGAATGGAACTGAACTTTTCTACCTGGACTGACTCTATCCCTTTTTCTTTCGCACTTTCCAGAATCCCTTTTGCAATCGGGTGTTCCGAACTGGCTTCAAGGGAAGCTGCAAGACTGAGAATTTTCTCGTAGTCCTCCTTCCCTGAAATAGAAACCACATCAGTTACACCAAACCTGCCTTCGGTTAAGGTACCTGTTTTATCAAAGATGACAGCTTCAAGACTGCGGGCTTTTTCAAACGCCTGCCTGTCCCGGATAAGGAGTCCAGATTTTGCTGCCATGGATGTTGAAACTGCAACCACTAGAGGAATAGCAAGCCCGAGGGCATGCGGGCAGGCGATAACCATTACAGTAACTGCTCTCTCAAGGGCAAAGACAAGCTCCTGCCCGAAAAGAGTCCAGAGGACAAAAGTGAGGGTTCCGACAGTCAGGGCTATGATTGTGAGGTACAGTGCAGCCCTGTTTGCCAGATCCTGGGTTTTTGATTTGCTTTCCTGAGCTGCCCTGACAAGTTCGACGACCTGATTGAGGTAGGTGTCCTTTCCTGTCTTTTTGACCTCCGCGACAAAAGCTGCTTCCCCATTGATAGAGCCGCCTATGACTTCACTTCCCGGATTTTTGGTTACAGGCTTTGACTCCCCTGTGAGCATTGACTCGTTTATGCTGCTTGTCCCTTCTACAACAGTCCCGTCAACAGGTACCTTTTCCCCTGGCTTGACCAGAACCTTATCCCCGATTTTCAGCTGGTCAACAGCTACGTCAACAGTTTCGCCGTTTTTTTTCAGGTGGGCAACCGAGGGCATTATCTTAACCAGCTCTTCAAGAGCTCTTGAAGCTCCCATCACAGAGCGCATCTCAAGCCAGTGCCCTAATAGCATGACATCAATAAGGGTTACCAGTTCCCAGAAGAACACTTCCCCCTGAAGCCCGAAGACCACAGCAGAACTGTAAAAGTAAGCCACACTGATAGCAACGGCTATAAGGGTCATCATTCCGGGAGACTTTTCGGCAAGTTCCTGTTTTATCCCTTTGAGAAAGGGATAGCCACCGTAGAAATAAACGACCGAAGAAATTAAGAAAACGACGAGTTCCGCACCAGGAAAAGTAAACTCAAAACCAAAAAAGTCCTGAATCGTAGGAGAGAGAAGCAAAACCGGGAAAGTCAGTATAAAAGAAACGATAAATCTTCTTCTAAAATCTTCAAGCATATGGGTATGATGGTTCCCGTGGTCTTTTCCACCGGAAGGCTTATGCCCCTCGTGTCCCATTTCTTCATGCTGTTCATGTTTCATTTCTTCATGCTGTTCGTGTTTCATTTCCCCATGCTGTTCATGAATCTCATGGTTCATTTCCTCATGTTGTCCGTAGCCAAGCGATTTCTCTTCGGTACTCATCGTTTGATCTTCCGGATATCTCTCGTGCAGCATATTTTCAGCAGGTTCATGCCTGCTCTCTTCGTGCAACTCATTGGGATTCCCTGATATTTTCCTGCCGGAGTTGCGTTTTTTGTTATAAGGAAGAGGCACATTTATTTGAGTTTCAGAAACATCCGCACTCATCCCCCTTTCTGTAACCTGCATGTCCCAATGCCCCTGATCTTAATTTTATTTAAGATATTATAGTTCCTTAATATTATTTTAAAACAAGGGAATCAAATATCCTGAGTCAAGAAAAAAGTGGAGATTTTATGTTTACTCTGGCAAATTATATAAATAACAATCAGTTAAAAATACTTAAATATGCTTCCGCCATATATCTTAAGGGGCAGCAGCATGTCTGGGCAACAAAAGGAAATTGAGTGCGAATTATTTGAAATATATAGTAAGAATCTGGATCGATTTTTTTCACTGGTAAAACTTATATTTTTAATATTTGGAGTTTATATTTTAACGCTAACTAATGTATATGGTAAACTCGACATACAGACATTCGACAGTGTGCAAACTATTTCGATTTATTCTCTGTTTGCGTGCTTACTATTCATCGGCATAGCAACTGTTTTTCCATTTTCACAGCTGGTGCTGCCAAAGGAATGTAAGTTCAAACTAACGGACAGCTCGATTGAATTTAGAGAAGAAGAGGAACTTAAAATATACAATAAAAGGCTATTTTTAGTAGTTCAGAAGCAAGAGAATTATTATATAACTTCATTTTTGCTGGTTTTGCTTTCTATTATTTTCTTCTGCGGCCACTTTGCACCGTTTGCAATTTGTATTTCCATTCCCGTTTTTATAATTTCCGTTTTTTACTATCTTACATTTTCCGAATGGATTAAAAAAGAAAATAAAGATACTAAAACTGTACAGCATCATGAAGGGTAGATTCCAAGTTTATTTCACTTCAGTAATGCACACATATAGCAGAGTTTGCCCCATGTTCCTTAACTCATCAAGCAATCTCCTCACACTGTCTTTCAATAATTAGTCGATCCGATTGCACTTAAGTATCCTCAGCGTGTATACTGCATCATGGTGTGAGCTCATGGATTCTTGTGGACTTTGAGAGCTAGCCCGAATAATATATTGATAATAAAGCCTAATGAGCAGTAACAGACAAAAATAGTTTTATGGTTCTGGTAGACTGCCAGCCTTCAATGTTTAAAATCATCGGCTCAGGAGATAAGAGCCTGATCATGAATGCTGTTGTTGGAGCGGCAAAAGCCGCAAATATCCTGGGAGTCCCTGTCGTTTTGTCGTCTATTAATCCTGAAGCGATGGGACAGTTTATTCCGGAAATTAGCAAGATGTTCCCGAATCAGGAAGTAATTGCACGGGAGGTTCCGAGTTTTGATGCTTTTGAAGACGAAAAAACCCTGAAAGCTGCTAAGAAGCTGGATAGAAAAAAATGGTTATTTCAGGCCTGTGGACCAGCATGTGTTTTGCATATACTGCTCTGCATGCCTTAAAGGAAGGGTATGAGGTTTACGGACTAATTGATGCCGCAGGTGACTCAACTCCTGATGCGCATAAATACGGAGTCAAAAGAATGTTACAGGCAGGAGTCATTCCGATTACTACCGAATTACTTGTCTCTGAATGGATGCACAACTGGAATAATCCAAAGGCAGGAGAGCTGATAAAAGAAATTTATTCAAAATACGGAGCAATGGTTGGGTTTAAATAATTTACAGGACTTACGAAACTGCACTAAACTTGGTTCTCAATGTTTGCATGAAAAAAATTAAAAAAATAGGGAAAGATGAGATATTTGCTGATTTAATTGGTTTTTCTATAAAACCAGTTAAATTAGCTTTAAGAAACCGAAATAAACAAGTAAAGATTTACCAGGTAGTTAAGTTTGAATTAATGAAGATTAATTACTCCAGAGTTCGTTTTTAAGAGATTTCTGTAGAACTTAAAAGTTATATATACACCTGGTTTCTTTAATGACTCTACCAGTACTATCTTTTTCTAAGAATCTCATGATTTCTTTATCGTGAGAAATCATTGTCTTACAGTACGGGCATGGTTCTGCGTTTTTGTACGTTATAGCGCGCTTAAATGTTTCTGCATCTTCAAATTGAGCAATTTTTGAGCTGAACCACTTTCTACAACTTGGACACCTAACTTCACAGACTTTTATCTCGCTCATTTTTCCATCATCTTTACGTTTAATTTCACATTATATGAAGTATTCTCGAACTTATATATAAAGTAACATGGCAAAAATTAGTCTTATTATGACACTAAAAGGATAGAGTCTCCCAATATTTTTTTGCAGATTCACAAAATAAATAGCTGTTCTAGAATATCGTCTAACTATCAAAGAAAAAGGAAGGTTAAATAGAGTATAGAAAAAAAATCAAAAAAATTAAAGAGAAAAGTAAAACAGAATAAAGAGAAAATCAATAGAACCTAAACATTTTCATCGGTTTAATTTTTTAATAGTTAGTTTTTAGATGAAATGTATGCTTAAAAAACAGAAGAATACACCTGTATAAAATAATTAATCAAGTAAAGTTTTTACATATTCTTTACTTTTTCTTTGCAGTGTTAATTCCAAGAATAGCATAGGGAGTGCAGTGTCTTAGAATTGAGCTGTAGAGACCCGTAAAAGCTATCAGGGCAACAATCCATTTCCAGGGTGACCTTTTCACCAGGCCTGTTGCCAGAGCAAGAGTTGCGAGTGTTCCGTACATAGTTCTGAACAGGAGATCAAAGCCTCCTACATTTTCTTCCAGAAGCAATTTTTTAAGATTCATTGGACAAAATCCCCTTATAAGCCCTCTTACATACTTATAGACCCCACAATATATAGTGTTATCCTGTTTGTATTCTATGTGTTTCCATTTGTTATTCTGTTTGTCAAATAAATCCCATATGACATATACAAAAACCCTCTGTGAAAAGATCCGTAATCCCGAAAAATCACAAAATATATAACAAGAGATGGGAGGTTTCTAACTATGCCCGAGATAAAAATTGACAGATCTCTTTCATACATCGAAGGCACGCAGCGCGTGTATGATGAAGCAGCAACCCTTGAAAACACAAAAGACCAGATAAAAAAGATAGGTGTCACCCGAATCGCAGACATTACAAACCTGGACAGGCTCGGAATTCCGATCTTTTCGGCGATCCGCCCAAGTGCCGCTCCGGGAGCGATCAGTATCTATTCAGGCAAAGGCTCAACAGAACAGAGAGCGAGAATTTCGGCAATAATGGAGAGTTTTGAACGCTGCCTGGCAGAAAGGCCAGGTTTGAACGCAAATATTGCAGGCGACATTTCTGCCCCGGCTCTTGTCGAATCTTACTTAAATGCAAGTGAAAACTACACTGCACTTGACCCCCATGACCTGCTTTTGTCCCAGCCGTATAACCCTAGCTCCCTTCTGGAATGGGTAGAAGCATACGATTTGCTGAACAGAGAAGAAGTTTTCGTGAGCGCAAATGCTGTATACCATCCCTATGACAGCCCGGGTCAGTGCCAGAAACTTTTCCTGAGCAATACAAACGGGCTGGCTTCGGGAAATGTGCTTGAGGAAGCTATCCTGCACGGGCTGCTTGAGGTCATAGAAAGAGATGCGATCAGCACGGCTCAATTCACCCGGAACCTTGGAAAAGAGATCGTGCTGACTGAAGAAGACGGATATGTGTATGAGCTTGCCCGAAAGTTCAAAGATGCCGGAATAGGTCTCAAAATCTGGCTTGTCCCGACTGACACAGGGATCCCTACAATAATTGCGGCAACTGATGATGTAAAATTGAAAGATCCGGCTCTTCTGGTCATGGGGGCAGGCTCCCACCTGAAACCTGAGATCGCGGTTGCGAGAGCAATAACCGAAGCTGCACAGTCAAGGGTTGTCCAGATTCAGGGAGCAAGGGAAGATACGGATAGGGAGGGCTTTATCCGAAGTGTAGGATATGAGCGCATGAAGCGCATGAACTGGTTCTGGTTCGAAGAAGGAGAAAAGATTTCCCTTTCCGAAGTTCAGGATCTTTCTAAAAACAGCCCTGCAGAAAACATCGGCGTGATTCTTGAAAAGTTGAAGGGCCTTGCCGAAAGAGTGCTTGTAATTGATCTCTCAAGAGAAGAAGTTGCAGTACCTGTGGTCAGAGTGATCATCTCGGGATTTGAACTTTTCACAATCGACCGCGACCGCACAGGAAAAAGAATCAAAGCCGGGAAGAAAAGGGAGATTTCCAGGGACAGAAACGATAAACCATGGAAAAGAAGATGACGTCGTAAAAAAGAAAATGAAGCCGTGGAAAAGAAAATGAAAGCAAAGGCAGTCATTTTTACAGGAAACAGCATAAGCCACGAAGATGCAAAAAAAATCCTCATGGCAGATTACCAGCCTCCTGTACGCAGATTCCAGCTTGAAAAATTTGTTCGGCAGGGGTATGAGGTCATGGGAATTATAGATGGAATTTTCTTTGACCGGGCTGCAGTAGGGCACAGGGAAATTATTTCCGCCCTGAACGCAGGAGTAAAAGTAGTTGGCGGCGCCAGCATGGGAGCTCTCAGAGCTTCTGAACTTGACACACACGGCATGATCGGTGTTGGAAAGGTCTATGAGTGGTACAGGGACGGCATGATCGAGTCTGATGATGAGGTAGCAGTAAGCACCAACCCTGATACCTTTGAGCCTATTTCCGTGCCTCTGATAAACATGCGAGAAACCCTTAAAGCAGCTCTGGCTGCCGGGCTTGTAAACGAAAAAGAGCACGAGGATCTTCTGGAGCTCTCAATCAATACTTACTACCCTGACAGGAGCTATCTCGGACTTACAAAGGAAGGGGTAAAAAAAGGGCTGATACCGGAAGAAAAAAGAAAGAGACTGCTTGATTTTTGCATTAATAGTGAAGTCGACATAAAAAGACAGGATGCGGTTCTTGTGCTTGAAACCGTAAAAAAACTCATTGAAGAAAGAAATTATTGAAGAGGCCTGTTATTTAAGGTCTCCTCAAATTAACAGCTGTTCAGGGTTTAAGACAAATTTTTAACTTTTAAGGCATAGTTTCATCTTTTGAGATAAAATCTTACATCTTTTTCAGCGCCTTATTATGTACAGTCTGATAATGTACAGGCTTACAAGAAGGACAATGAAATTGTATACAGCCGTGAAAATCGGAGTATACTGATATTCGAACCAGATATTGATTACTCGGTTAATGGAGAAATAGAGCTGGAAGGTTGCCACAAGCAGGAGCAGCATGGCAATCACAAAAACTCCTTTTTTGAAATTTTCCCCGAGATCTGGCACTTTTGCCCCTTTTGTCTCTGATCTGAACTCTTCTGTTTCACTCATCCAAACCGCCTCCTTAGAACTGCTGCGGAACATAGCAGGATTGCTGCCAGGAACAGGCTGAATCCCGGAGTACCAGTTTCTTCGGCATACTCCTCTTCAGAAGCCATTTCATTTTGATCAACAATTTCGAATTCGCTCGTCTGAATCTTTTTGGTTTCCGATGCAGTCTTATCTTTAATCTCTACTTCCGGGCTGAGCTGGATGTAGCCCTCTCCGCGCCTCACAATAGTATCATTGTTCCAGACCAGCACTTCGACAACATAGTTATACTGGTCAGGCATTGTCAGGTTAACACTCCGGATGACTGTTGCTTCGGGTTTGATTTCTCCTGTCTGGATCCAGACCTTATCTGCAAGAAGCCCTGCATCCATCTCCCGGACCTTGACAAGGGTACGAAAATCAGAGCTGGTTTTCCTGCCCTCGTTTGTCATATAAATATCACTCTCAATGAGGACTTTCCCGTCTTCTACTTTCTTTACCCTGAAATCCATTTCGGAAATTTCAAGTCCTACATCCTGCACATCGGCAGGCAGAAAATCCAGGTTGTATACATTGATTTCTCCGCTACCCTTCTGGATATTCTCTTCAAAGAGAACGGAGCGTATATTGTAACCTCCGGTCTTGGGCAGGCTCAGGCTCTGGCTTACTGCTTTTGTTTCCTCTTTTTTCAGTTTCCCGAGCTCTGTTTTCTCCTGTACTTCGAGCAGCCCGCTCTCCCTGCTGTAAACCTTCAGAAGAAGAGAGGTATTTTTCTCTGTATCTCCATAGGATTTTTCTATGTATGTCGTGACATTGAGATCTACAAAAGAAGCCCCCGCATGGTCTGCTGAAATATCCATATCCTTGATGTTGTAGTAGCTTTCCTCTTCAAAACTCCGGACGCAGCCGCTTCCTGAAGTAAAAAGGAGGATAATGAACATAAAAAATAATATTTGGGTTGGTTTTATCCTCTGTTTTACCAAAGTCGGTCCTCCTCTTTATTAACTGTATTAAGGAGTATATGCTTTTTGTCTTTATGGACGGCTTTTCCTTTATCCTGGAGTTATTGGATTAAGATTATTAATATCAACAGTCAAATATTCAGATTAAGATTAGAATTCAGAATATCGGATCATAGAAAGTAATATTTATAGAAAAATTCTGCTTGCAATCGATGGCTCCGACAGCACCAGAAAAGCTGCAGATGCTGCGATATGCGATAGAACTCGCTCACCCGAGTGAAGCAAGAATTTACGCTGTATACGTTATCATAGATCAATTTATTCTTCGGTTCCTGAAAATCTGGAGTGAGAAGAGACAATGTACGACAGGTTCAGAGAACTTTCGGAAGAAGCAGTTTCTTACGTGGAAAAAACTACAAAAAATGCTGATTTGCATGCGAAATCTATTCTTTTTGAAAATTTCCTGAAAAAGAAGTTGCTGGTTTCGCAGAAAAGAAAGGAATATGTATATGATTGCAGGCTCTCCTGGAAAAAGCCGAAATTGATCGGTTCCTGCTTGGAGGAATTACGGAGAAAGTCATAAGGCAAGCAAAAGACGAAGTTCCGATTGTGCGCGCACTCTGCCCTTAAAGAAATCTAAATTCTGGATCATTTCCTGTTCATCGGGCTTCCGCAACGCTCACACTTTACCTGGATGCATGGAACTCCTGGTTGGTGTGGAGTTTCAAACCCGCACTGCAAACAGATGCAGGATCCACCTGGACCACCGGAAGCGTTTGCGTTCCTGCTCCTGCATCGTTCTTTGTCTTCGTTTTTCCTGCTTATCCCTGGGCCCTGACCTGCAGGACCGGTACCGTCTCCTCCTGGCATTTGTAAGTGTCTCCTCAGTAAGCTGACTTTTTCATTTAAAATCTGCACATGGATTTATATACATGTATCGACTTCCGAGAGGCAACTACCTGAAAGCAGGCTAAAAACGATTCTGGTCAGGTTTTAATTCATGCAGTCTGAAAAGCACCCAAAAATGTCAAGCAATCTGGAATTCAATATCGTAAAAAAAGGCTTCGATTGGCTTTCCATCCAGAAAATTGAGTCCGTAAAAGAACTTGCAAGTACAGTATCGGCTCATGCTATATGGGGACTCCCGAATCCATATATTACTCAATTGATCCGTAAAAAAGAAGGCGATTCATGGAACTCTTCAATAAGGGACACGGCAAGAGCCTGTTCAGCCCTTTCGGCTGAAGGGATCATACTCAGGGCACCGGAAAAGTGGCTGCTTTCCAGGAAAAAAGAAGGCTCATGGAACGAAGATGTTTACGATACTGCCTATAGTCTTGGAACTCTTGCAGATATGGAAGTTTCTGACAGGGAAGGGTGTAATTGGCTATACGAAAATTATGGTCCCGCTTGGGAACAGGTCGGCACCACTTCCCTCATAATCTCAGCCCTGAAAAAACAGGACAATCTGACAGAAAGCAGGGATTTTGAAGAATTTATCCGTCAAAGGGTTGAATGGATCCTTTCAAAAAGAAGAAAGGATGGAGGCTGGGAGCATATTTCCACAAGCAACCTGGTAATCCAGGCTCTCATCATTACAGGTTTCAAAAAGGAAGTTGAAGTTTCTGTTAAATGGTTGCTCGGAAAAGCCCATGAAAGCGGGGCCTGGGGAAACAAAGAAGACGATGTAAACGCAACTGCTCTAACTCTGAGCACACTAGGGATATATGAACGGTCCTGAGCAGAAAAATCTGGTCTGGAAAGCTTGCTTTATCTCTCTATCCGTATACTTTTTATTCCGGTATTTTCGCCTATCGCTCTCCTCCGAAATTTATATCTAATTTCTTTTTTTCAGGCTTTTACCACTACCTCTTTACAGGAAATCATTTTTCCAAAAACTATAAATAAGAACCCGGATTTGATCAGGTTTTCACCAATAAACATATATATTAAATAATATTATTTTATCTTATCAATTAAGATATCTATACAAAAAAAAACAACCTAGAGAATTTTTTATTCTATTTTGTCAAGGAGGAAACCTGATCATGTAGATCGAATGGACTCTAAATCCGTTCAGCCGGGTTAGATTCCCGGGGTTTCCGCCACGTTTCTGAATCCCGGAATGGCACTTGCATAACATTCCACTGAGATCCTTTATAGAATCAGGAAAGGTTTTCCAGAGTCTGTAAACTGTTTCTGTCTCCTGGGATATCCATCTCTTTTCCGGGTAGCTGTCAGCAATTGCTGACTCCACGCTTATGTTCTGTAAGTCGGGGTTCTGAATACTGTTCTTGGAAACTATCCGGGTTTTAGTTCACCGAGGGGTAACACTATGGATAAAAAACCACTAGACACTCTGATATCTGCAACCGGGCTCTGGATGTCCAGGACCGGAACAATTCATAAAATCAAGCACCACGAAGTCTCTCGAAGCAAGATATATATTGAAATGGCATGCGGAGATAGGCTTGTTGTAAACAACTCCAGGAGCAGCAGGACCGCAAGAGCGCTCAGGCACCACAAATACAAAAAGACCTGTAAACGCTGCAGGGTTTCGGACGAGGATATCAATAATTTCCTCACAAAGGCAAACGAAGCTCAGACGAGCGTAAAAGTCAAAGTAGTATCTGCTCCCACCAGAACTAAAAAAGCCATGCCAAAATCCGTTGCAAGAGCCCTAAAGCCTCTTGAAAATACAGCACCGGCACAGACTCTATCTCCAGAGTCTCAGGTTGCACCTGCATTATCAAAGGGAATGGCAAGCCCTGAGACCTCTGCATCCCCTGTTCAGGCGAGCACTCCTCCACTTACAAAGAGTCAGATTGACAGGCTTGAAGGACTGTTAAGTCCGAAGGATGAAATTTCCCTTGATTGCGGAAAGCCTTTCAGGGAACTGGAGTCCGAATTGCTCTCCCGGAGAAAAAAAGACATGCAGCAAATCTATGCAAAAGAACGGGAGAACTACCTGGGAAAACTCGAACGCGAAATTACAAAATTTTTTGTGGACAGGGGCTTTCTGGAAATCAAGTCCCCGATTCTGATTCCTGTGGAGTACATCGAAAGGATGGGCATTGACAGCGACAAAGAGCTTTCAAAGCAGATCTTCAGGGTAGATAAGAACTTCTGCTTAAGGCCCATGCTTGCCCCGAATCTTTACAACTACCTGCGCAAGCTCGATAGAGCTCTGCCTGACCCGATAAAGATCTTCGAGATCGGTCCCTGCTACAGGAAGGAATCCGACGGCAAAGAGCACCTGGAAGAATTTACCATGCTGAACTTCTGCCAGATGGGATCGGGCTGCACGCGGGAAAACCTTGAGAGTATAATCACGGACTTCCTGAACCACCTGGGAATTGACTTTGAGATCGTGGGTGATTCCTGTATGGTCTATGGGGATACCCTTGATGTCATGCACGGCGACCTTGAACTATCCTCTGCAGTTGTGGGTCCCATACCCCTTGACAGAGAATGGGGAATTGATAAGCCCTGGATAGGGGCAGGTTTCGGGCTTGAACGCCTGCTGAAGGTTATGCACGACTTCAAGAATATCAAGCGAGCCGCAAGATCCGAATCCTATTATAACGGGATTTCCACCAACCTGTGATTCGTGGCTTCCGTAAAAAAAGCGTCGGAAAACTCCTGAAACATCAGGAAAAGGAATCAGAACAGCAAAAATGGCGATAAATGACAGATTAACTGAAGATAAATGAAGGCCGTAAACCCGGAAACTTAAAATGGCAAACGAGTCAGGGAAGGTCTGTTATGAAAGAAATCTGAAAGGAAGGCTGTAAGGATGGAAAAAACTGAAAATCTATGAGAGGGTGAAATTTTGATCCAAAAAATGGCAACCGAGGAACTTGATAAGCTCGGAGAGAAAATCATTGAAGGCTTCGAATTGTCTGACGATGACCTCAGGTCTCTTCTCTCCCTTGAATCCGAAGAAGAACTGGAAAAGCTTTACTACGTAGCTCGAAGGGTCAGAGACCACTATTTCGGCAACAAAGTATTTCTGAACTGCTTCATCTATTTTTCAACTCATTGTAAAAATCAGTGCGCGTTTTGTTACTACAACTGTAAAAATGAGATCAATCGCTATCGTCTGACCGGGGAAGAGGTCAAAGAGATGTGCAAAGCCCTGAAAGGAGCAGGCTTTCATATGATCGACCTGACAATGGGGGAGGATCCTTATTACTATGATGATCCGGACCGCTTTGTTGAGCTTATCCGGATAGTAAAGGAAGAACTCGGGCTTCCAATAATGATTTCTCCGGGAGTGATAGATAACAACACCCTTCTTAAAGCCAGGGAAGAAGGGGCAAATTTCTTCGCCCTTTACCAGGAGACCTATGACCGCGAACTTTACGAAAAACTCAGGGTAGGACAATCCTTCGAAGGACGGTTTAACGCCCGCAGGTTTGCAAAAGAACAGGGGTACTGCGTGGAAGACGGAATTCTTACCGGCGTAGGAAACAATATCGAATCAACCATTATTTCTCTCAGGGGAATGAAATCAAACAACCCCGATATGGTAAGAGTTATGACCTTCCTGCCCCAGAAAGGTACTCCACTTGAGGATTTCAGGGATAGTTCAAAGCTTTCGGAACTGAAGATTATAGCAATTATCAGGCTCATGTTCCCTAAATGCCTTATCCCGGCTTCCCTTGACCTTGAAGGTATTGACGGTATGGTGCACCGCTTAAACGCCGGAGCAAATATCGTAACCTCTATTCTCCCTTCCGATTCCCGGTTAGAAGGAGTTGCCAATTACGACCGCGGCATGGAAGAGCGGGACAGGGATATTACAAGCGTTGTCAAAAGGCTGAAGGTCATGGGAATGGAACCTGCATCACAGACTGAATTTGAGAAAATCCTGGGGTGCTAGCCTGAAAACGATATGTCTTATAGGTGGGAAACTCCAGGGCTTCGAGGCTGCATATCTCTCTAAAAAAGCCGGAATGAAAGTGCTTGTAATAGACAGAAACCCGCAGGCTCTTATCAGAAACTATGCCGATGAGTTCCGATGTTTTGATGTAATAAAAGAGCCGGAAAAACTCCTCGAGATCTCAAAAAGTGTTGATGCCGTACTGCCGGTAAACGAAAACCTTGAGTGCATCGAGTTTTTGAGTACCATAAAAGAAAAATTCTCCTGCCCGATACTCTTCGATTTCGAAGCTTACTGGATTAGCAGGGACAAGAGAAAATCAAAAGAATACTTTGCGTCCATAGGAATCCCGACCCCCCAGGACAAACCATCCGAACCGCCTTATTTTGTAAAACCTCCCTGCGAAAGCAGTAGTGTGGGAGCAAGAATCATATACGACAGGGAAGAGCTGGAAAAACTTGAGCCTGGAATGCTGATCGAAGAATATGTGGAAGGGGAAGTGGTCTCCCTTGAAGTCATAGGAGATGGAAACCATTTTGCTGTGGTAAAGGAAACCCTTGTACATATCGACGAAACTTATGACTGCCATATGGTAACCCCGCTTCCTTTTGATCCTTCCTTCAGAGAGATATCTTATTCCCTTGCATCTAACCTGCCCTTAAAAGGAATAATGGACGTAGAAGCAATTTCCGGTACCAAGGGGCTGAAGGTTATCGAAATCGACGCCCGCTTCCCGAGCCAGACCCCGACTGCAGTCTATTATTCTTCCGGGGTTAATCTCATAGAACTTCTGTTCCGCGCCTTTACAGAAGGTATCGAGGAGATCAAAACTCTTCCAGAAGACAGGTACTGCATTTACGAACATCTCATGCTTGCAGAAAATGGAAACCTGATCCCTGTAGGCGAGCAGGTACTTTCAATGGGAAATGATTACGGCAGTTATTATGAAGAGCCCGGCATCGAGATTTTCCTGTGTAAAGGAGAAGACCCTGTATTCACCCTGGTTTTCTGGGGCAAAGACAGGGAAGAAGCCGAGGCTAAAAAGAGTAAAGGGCTCTCAATTCTAAAAGAACGCTTTGGAGCTGCTGTCTAAAGCAGAAAAATTTTAAACTTTTTAAAATGGAAAATAGAGGTAAAAAAATGGCACTTTTAACCCCAGAAGATCTTGAAAACATTAACAAGCAGCTTCAAGAGGCTGATTCCTCCGTCAGGAAAGTTACAGGGCTCGATATAAAAGGAATCTGTAAAGACTTCTACGGCACAACCCCATGCTGTGAGAAAGTAGGTATCGTACCTGTGACTTCGGGAAACGGGATTATAGGTAGCTTCTCGGCTTCCCTGCATGCAATTACCGGGTATTTCGGGTTTGACAGTTTCGTTACGGATATGCCTGATGTTAGCGGGTACTACGAGGCAGTGAGAAATGGAGCCCAAATAATCCTTATGGCAGATGACAATACTTTCCTTGCCCACAACCTGAAAAACGGAAAAATAGCAAACAACCAGCCCTGCACAGGAATAATCTATGCTGAAATAGCTTCCAGACACCTGAAAGCGGACTCAAAAGATGTTCTTGCCGTTGGCCTTGGTAAAGTAGGCTTTCCGGGAGCGGCACACTTCGTACATAAAGGATTCAGAGTTTATGGATACGATGCGGATAAAGCCCTTCTCGAAAAGACTGTTTCCAGTCTTGGAATCATTCCTTTTGATCCTGACAACCACAGTGACAATTTCAGAAAATTCTCCATTATTTTCGAGGCGACTCCCTGTGCGAATACAATTCCAGAATCTGTGATTTCGGAAAATTGTGTGATCTCTACACCGGGAATCCCCTGTGCAATTTCAAAGGAGTTGCAAAAGAAATATGGGGTCGAACTGATAATGGAACCCCTTGGCATAGGGACGGCATCCATGCTGTATTCCGTACTCTGAATAGAAAAGAAAACTCTGAGTCGAATGAATCAAAGGAAACACGCAGATTATATATACATAAGGCAGGGGGCAAGCTGCCCTCCTTGCCAGAAAAATCAGCAGTGCAAAAAAGGCAGCGCGAAAAAAACATCAAATCAGGATAGAAAATTAGTTCTTCACTGATCAGATAGTTCGTCTTGTTCAATATATCTATCCTTAGCTTCCTGGATTACCCTGATTGCTACTTCGAGATCTCTCCAGCCGTGAACCACCACGTTTTTGCGTTCTAAATTTTTATAAGTTTCAAAGAAGTGTGTAATTTCCTTTAATAAATGAGGAGGAACCTGTTCGATTGTCTCAATAAAATTCCATAGCGGATCCCTTTTTGGGACACAGAGTATTTTTTCATCTCTTCCTTTATCATCTTCCATATCAAGTAATGCAACTGGATGTACATCTATTACACATCCCGGAAACGTAGGCTCCCACATCAATACCATAGCATCTAAAGGGTCACCGTCAAGCGCGAGGGTATCCGGGAAAAAACCGTAATCACAGGGGTATACAATTGAAGAAAAAAGCATTCTGTCGAATTTAATGGCTTTCTTTTCCTTATCGTACTCATACTTATTCCGACTTCCTTGAGGAATTTCAATAAGTACACATTCAACTTGTCTTTCAGTCATATCAACACTTCCTATATTGACTCATCCCAAACCGATTAACTTCGTCATTGTTGCTAAACTTTTCGTTTAAAAGATCATTAAAGATTTCCTACTCATATCTATCTACATAGACAGTGATAAAATATATAAATTGTTAATATGGAGCCACAGACTTCAGGCAAATTCACAAAATAAACTGCACATTTAATAAAAATATAAGTTAAATGAAAAAGAAATAGTGGAACGATCCTCGGATTTTGATATGAGGATGTTCCCTGAAAAAAATTTATTTTGCTTTGATTTTGAGTTTTGTAACATCAATTGCATCTTCAGGGCAGACGCTAACACACCGGCGGCAGCTTGTACCCAGGCATTTCTGGCTGTCGTATTTTGCGACCCTTCTACCATCATCAGTTTCGATAATTTCGAGAGCATCTTCAGGACATTCTTCTACACACTTCTGGCAGTAGATGCATTTCTCCACAGGGACTTCAAGGATTATGCCTATTTCTTTCAGGATGGCAAGCCCTCCGGGTCCTACTTTCTCTATGTCCTTGCTGACCCGTTTTTCTATGTCAGCGTGTTCGAGAGTTTTCGGAAGTCTGGGCAGACCATAGAGGTCAAGCATCTGGTCATACATTTCGAGCGGCATACCCTGGGTCCAGTAGGAAAGTTCGCAGAGGTAGAAGTTGTTAAAAGTCTCACTGGTTGCCATCATCAGGTGGTCGGCAGTAATCTTTTTTGCAACCTCGATTACATCATTCAGCCTGGATCTGTTCAGTACAAGTTCCCGTGCAAGGGCAAGGGAGGTGTTTCCGAACTGAACTACTTTTTTTGCATAACCCGGAGCGGCGCCGAGCCTGCGGGCGTCTTCAGCGTCCACATAAGCTCCTGAGGCTCCCGACATGTATGCGTATTCAAGTTGTTCGTATTTAATCCCGGATTCCACTATGAGAGTCAGGTGAGCAGCACGAATCGCACCTATCGCTTTTCCTGCTTCTTCGACATCTGTCTCAGTAATTTCAATTCCGGGGCCCAGAATCAGTTTTCCATTTGGGAGTTTTGGAGGCTTTTCAATCAACCCACTTCTCAGAGCAAGGGCAAAAGCCGAAATTACTCCTGTCCCTGTAATGCCTGCAGCCTCACACCCGTTTACTTCTTTCATTTCGCCGGTTACAGGGTTAATAAAGTAAGCGTCCTGCTTTTCCATCTCCCTATCGAGCACCATAATTCTCCAGTATTCGCCCGCAGACTTTACATCACAGATTGCCCCTGGGCTTGCAAGCATACCCGAACTTATGCCCTGCCCTTCGATAGCAGGACCTGCAGCAGCACTTGCCGTTATTATCCGGTCACCGACTTTGAGAGCCATTTCTGCATTTGTCCCGTAATCGGTCACAAGAGCAGGTTCTGTCTGGACAAGGAAATCGGTTTCGAGCATCATGGCAAGGGCATCAGCCCCGATCTCGTGTTTGATTGCCGGAGGTACGATTATTTCACAGTTAGGAAGGTAGTCCCCGAAAAGCTCTGAGGCTGGAAATACACGAGCATCTCTTTTTACGTTCTGGACCCCGAGCATTTTCTGCTTGTTTTCCCCGGCATATGCGAGGTCCCTTATTTCGATATTCTGGAAAAGAGAAAGCTGGATAGGGTTTCCGCAGACTGCAAGCCTTTCTACTTTCGAAAGGTCTGCATCGAATTTAAGGAACATCCTCCTGATGGTCTCGATAATTACGCCGTGAGCCACATCCTCTCCTGTCGTTATTGCAAAGTCCAGGTGGTCCATAACATTTCCTCCTGGCAGGGGGTGGCCCATGGTTATTACTGTTTTTAAGGTTTCGTTTGTTTCAAGGTCGATAAGCTGGGCTCTAAAACCGCTGGTACCCAGGTCAAGTGCAATTCCGTACATTTTTTAGATCCTCCAGAAGTATCATTATCGAGGAGTCCCGGCACCATAGACTACTATGGAAACGAGTAATATGAAGAGTTTATGTTCCAGACACGGAGAGGAGACAATATTATTAGATATGAATTATGTAAAATAGAACTTATGAATTATATAAATTATTATTGGTAGAGTATCTGGCTATTTCAATTCTTCAAGTGAATTATTTCTTACAAATGTAACTTGCCATAAATCCGTCATATTTAATATATTCGATATAAAAACCCACACCTGTGAGCAGGCCCTCCATAACCCAATCCAGTGTTGAAAATTCTTCTTTTATGTGGATTTCCGTTTCTTCAGCAATTTTATCTCCAGTAGATTTTTTCAGATCAGTTATAATTTTAGCGAAATAGCTATCATAATTCTGAATAGAAGAAGGAAATACGACATCGTGTAAATAGAATTTTCCTTCTTCCTTTAACATTCCGTAAATTCTCCTCAAAGCTATCATTTTCCAATAGTCAGGAAGGTGGTGTAAAGCTAGCTGAGTGACAATTACATCAAACAACTCATCGTGATTTTCATATGTTAGAAACCCAGCATTATAAAATTGTATATTTGTTTTATTCTGACTTTCAGCCTTACTTCTTGCAAAGTTTATCATCATTTTCGAAACATCGATAGCTATAACCTGTTTACAGTGCGCCGAGATATTAAGGGCCAGTTCTCCTGTTCCTGTCCCAATTTCAAGAACTACATCACTTCTCTTTATTTTTATGAGTTCTCGGATGCGTTCAGATTCATTTTTAATATCTCTCAAGTTCTGCATACGTAAATCATAAGTTTTTACTTCGTCGATATTTGTATAATCGATTCCAGATTGTTTGAATTCATCATAATACCATCTTGGATATTGGCGCATATAAACTCCTCCGATCGGGAAAAGAGAAAACGACAGGTATGCTGGTTACTGCTTGAACCATATGATAAATACCGGTAAAGCAGGCTGATCGAAAAATATTAATATTTAAAAAAATCTACACCCAAACTGTATGCCTTTTCAAGATTTAACCTTTTCACAGAATCCTTTGTTTACCATTCCACACAGGATAAATAAAAACCATTGCATCCGATCTATGTATCTTTTCCTGTTCCGCTTTTACATCATCTGGAACCGGAGGCAATGCTTCCCTGCTCATTTCACGAATATACTGCTCAGGATCTAACTTACACTTAAAGTTAATAGAGTAAAGGTCCCCGATTTCAAAGGTATGACCTGATTCTTTCAAATCTTTTAAAAAATGAATGTAAATTTCCGTATCTAAAAACTATATATTCAAAAAATTAGATTGAAGACAGTACAAAATAAGGAATACAATACTTAAAAGTCAGAGAATAAAGTATCATACAAAGTCTAAAGTCCGGTAGAAGTTATTTCATTGCTAATAATTAATTTTACGAATGTTAAATTGTGCACGGAATTGCTGCGGTTGCCATTGGTTCAAAGTAACTGGCTTTCTTCAACCGAAGACGTAAACCCTCAGATATTTTAAGTTTTCTGCCCCGACACCATAAATAAAACAATTTTACTTGTTTTAAGAGAATTTTCAGCCGTTTCCGACTGATTAATTAATAAATTTTTATAATAAAATCTTTAATTAAGGAATAATAATACATATTTATTTATAGTATGGGTTTTTGAATTTAGGGCTGTCTATAGAACTTAGAGAGGGATTATAGATGACAGAATACACACCAAAAGAAAGATTATACCGTGCATTGAGGAAACAGCCAGTAGACAGAATGCCTGCTGTTTGTTTCACGCAGACTGCAACTGTCGAACAGATGGAAGCCTCCGGAGCTTACTGGCCTGAAGCCCATGCAGACGCAGAAAAAATGGCAACACTTGCGGAAGCTGGACACACAGTAATTGGCTTTGAGGCAGTTAGAGTTCCTTTTGACATAACGGCTGAAGCCGAACTTTTTGGCTGCGGAATAAAGGCTGGCGACCTGAAGCAGCAGCCGTCCGTGATAAAGCACAGCGTTAAGAACCTGGAAGATATGGACAAGATCAAGAACTACAACCTGAATGAAGGTAGAGTAGGCTTAATCCTTGAAGCTGTGAAGATCCTTTCCGAGAAATACGGAAAAGAACTCCCAGTCATAGGGTCTATGATCGGCCCCTTCTCCCTTGCACAGCACATCAACGGAGATGCCTGGTTCGGGAACCTTTTCACAGGTGAAGACATTGTCCCTGCACTTCTTGATTTCTGCTCGGATTTCAACGTAGCATACGCAAAAGCAATGGTTGAGAATGGAGCAGACACAATAGCAATTATTGACCCAACAGCAAGCTATGAGCTTATCGGCGGGGAATTCTACGAGAAATATGCCCTTCCATACCAGAAAAAGATCGTTGACGCTATGAAGGAGCTCGATGTAGGCACAGTTCTCCACATATGCGGAAATACAACCAACGGACTTTCAATTATGGACAAGACAGGCGTGAACGGCATAAGTGTGGACCAGAGAGTAGACATCAAAACCGCAACAGGCAATGTGGAAAATGCGATTATTATCGGAAACCTTGACCCTGTAGCCGTACTCTGGAATGGGACACCTGAAGACGTTGAAGAAGCTTCAAAGAAAATACTCGACGCTGGCGTAGGACTGCTTTCCCCAGGATGCGGAATTGTAAGCATGACACCTAACGCCAATCTCCAGAAAATGGTTGAGTGCGCTAAGAACTACAAGTATTGAGCACTGTATTTGATAAGTGTTGCAGGTCTTAAGACCTTTGAACTGCCGGCTTGAAGCCGGTTTATTTTTTAGTTTCACCTTTTCTATAATTTGCCTTAACCCGGCCTGAAAAAAGATTATATTTTGTATTCTCAGCCATTGAGTTTTTCCGCAAAACAAAACCTGTCATGCCCCAGTTCATGGGGCCCTGGGATAGGAATAATATATAAAGTTTTCCTTTGAAGCAAAATATCATTAACTAATACTTAAAAAGCCAGAGACGCCCGATATTGAAGTCGATTCTAAAATTCGCAAATTCATCATATATATAATTTTCTCTTTCTGGTGTTGAAGTGAGTTTTTCAGGAAAGAATAGCTAGAAAAATTCAGATATCAGGCGCTACAATCTGAAAAATCATCATTGAGAATTTTTCTATTACAATATATAATAAAGAAGTATAGTGTTCGTTTATATACTATAATTTCCATCTTTATTTCAGGAATTGTGTCTGAATATTCGGGACAATTCCAGGCAGTTCCAGCAGTTATACTGTTGGGAAATTTGGGTTACGAGTGCTAGTTCGACTGGGAAATGAATTTGCAGTCTCCAGCAAAATTCCCAGGTAGAAATGTCAGGAGAAAAGAAATTATTCACAAAAAATCCGAAACTCGGATAAGAATGGCAAATGGCAGTGAATAATTTCAGTTATAGGCAAGAAGAATACTGCGAAGGCATCCTCCACGCCTAATGGCCAAATAAAAGGCGCAGGGATTGCAGCATAAGTAAAGAACCCCATGCAAACGCTTTTTTTACCTAGCGGAGCTTGGGCTTGTATCCGGTGCAACTTTGCAAGATCCTTTACCTATTGAACCCCTATACACACTCTACTGCCCAACAATACTGCACAGGAAAGCCAGTTTCGACGGAAATGGAGGTTTAATAAAAATGGCAAACCAAGAGATTTTTGATAAATTGACCAACGCGATTGTAACTCAGAATATCGCAGGATCTGCACAGTTAGCCCAGGAAGCCCTGGATGCAGGAATTCCACCTCTTGACATTATCACAAAGGGCCTTTCCCCAGGAATGAAGATTATCGGTGACAAGTTCGAAGCTGCTGAGGTTTTTCTGCCTCAGATCATGATGTCCGCAAAAGCCATGGAATCTGCAATGAAAATCCTGACTCCCGAACTTGAGAAGACCAAGGTAGAAGGAGAAGAAGGAACAGGGCTTGCAATCACCTTTGTTGCAGAAGGAGACATTCACGATATAGGACACCGCCTTGTTACAACCATGCTCGGAGCAAATGGGTTTGAGATCCTTGATCTAGGAACCGATGTCCTTAACGAAACTGTTGTAGAAGAGGCTACAAAGCACAAAGGGCAGAAGGTCATCCTTGTCGGTTCAGCCCTTATGACCACCTCCATGCTCGGTCAGAAAGACCTCATGGACAGGCTCAGGGAAGAAAACCTCAGGGACAGCGTAAAATGCATGTTCGGAGGAGCTCCGGTATCCGGCAAGTGGATTGATGAGATCGGTGCGGACGCAACCGCAGAAAACGCTGCAGAAGCTGCAAAAGTTGCACTCAATATCATGAAATAATCCTGGGAGGCAAAAGCACATGACATTCAGGAAATCATTTGACTGCTATGACTTCTACGACAGGGCAAAAGTAGGAGAGAAGTGCACCCAGGATGACTGGGACCTTATGAGAATCCCAATGAAGGCAATGGAGCTCAAGCAGAAATACGGGCTTGACTTCAAAGGAGAGTTTGTCCCAACAGACAAAGACATGATGGAGAAACTCTTCCAGGCAGGATTTGAAATGCTCCTTGAGTGCGGTATTTACTGTACTGACACCCACAGGATAGTAAAGTACACTGAAGACGAAATCTGGGATGCAATCAACAACGTGCAGAAGGAATTCACCCTCGGTACAGGCAGGGACGCAGTAAACGTAAGGAAGAGAAGCGTAGGCGACAAGAGGAAGCCAATTGTGCAGGGCGGTCCTACAGGATCCCCGATTTCCGAAGAAGTCTTCATGCCTGTTCACATGAGCTATGCTCTTGAAAGGGAAGTTGACACAATCGTAGACGGTGTAATGACTTCAGTTCGCGGAAAAGCTCCTGTGCCAGGAAGCCCCTATGAAGTTCTTGCAGCAAAGACAGAAACCCGCCTTATTAAGCAGGCATGCGCTATGGCAGGCCGCCCAGGAATGGGCATATAGGGCCCAGAGACTTCCCTGTCCGCTCAGGGAAATATATCCTCTGACTGCTATGGCGGCCAGATCTCTTCAGACAGCCACGAAGTCTCTCAACTCAACGAGCTCAAGATCGACCTTGACGCAATTGCAGTAATTGCCCATTATAAAGGGAACAGCGACATTATCATGGACGAACAGATGCCGATCTTCGGAGGTTATGCAGGCGGCATTGAAGAAACAACAATTGTCGATGTTGCAACCCACATTAACGCTTTTGTAATGAGCAGTGCAAGCTGGCACCTTGATGGGCCTGTCCACATCCGCTGGGGATCAACCAACACAAGGGAAACCCTCACTATTGCAGGCTGGGCATGTGCAACAATCTCAGAATTTACTGACATGCTCTCAGGAAACCAGTACTACCCATGTGCAGGACCATGTACAGAAATGTGTCTCCTTGAGGCTTCAGCCCAGTCCATAACTGACACGGCATCAGGAAGAGAAATTCTCTCTGGTGTTGCTTCTGCAAAGGGTGTCGTAACTGACAAGACAACAGGTATGGAAGCCAGAATGATGGGAGAAGTGGCAAGAGCAACTGCAGGTGTCGAAATCTCGGAGATTAACAGAATCCTCGACAAGCTTGTTGCACTCTATGAGAAGAACTATGCAAGTGCACCGGCAGGAAAGACTTTCCAGGAATGCTACGACGTAAAGACAATTACCCCAACTGACGAATACATGCAGGTCTATGACGGAGCAAGAAAGAAGCTCGAAGACCTTGGACTTGTATTCTAAACCGAAAATTCTGAGCCTGAAATTATATTGACGGACAGAAGCCAGCGAACTCTCGCTGGCTAATTTTTTTGAGGAATTTCAGGCGAAACGATTATAAATATATATTGCGAATTATACGGGAAATTTTTTACGAATAGGTAAACGTATACAAGAACTCGGTATTTAAAAAGAGGGGATATGAAAAATGGATATCTGGACTGTTATAAACGGACTAATATATCTTCTGGCTTTCGGGCTAATGGCTTGGGTTTTACTGGACGCCAGCAGGGTTTCAAAAAGAAGGGGTTGATATGGCGTGTCTGAAAACCATGAAGCTGCCTGCCTGGTAAAGACTCTGCGGCCCTTCCATGTATGGGCTCTCGGAGTAGGAATCGTGCTGGTCGGAGAGTACATGGGATGGAACTTTACTGTCGCAAAAGGAGGAGTTCTGGGTTCCCTGCTTGCCATGCTGGTTGCAGGAACAATGTATGTCATAATCTCCCTCTGTGCCAGTGAACTCGGGTCAGCAACCAAACTTGCGGGAGGGCCGTATGACTGGGCAAGACTTTTTGTCGGGCCCGGAGCAGCTGCCAGTGTAGGGCTTGCAGTTTATATGGAATACATAGCCCTTGAAGCGGCAGATGCTATTGTTGTTGCATTTATTGCACAGAGCATCTTCCCTGAGCTGCAGGTTTTTCCTGTGACTCTGCTTGTTATTGCTCTTCTGACCTTCATTAATTACCGTGGCGTAGTTGCGGCATTAACCCTGAACTTTGTCCTGACCATGATCGCTTTCATCGCAATAGTGATCTTCTTCTTCGCAACCGCCTTTGGAGGAGTGAACATCCACCCTGAGTACCTTTTCCAGGGGGCCCTGCCAAACGGCATGATAGGCCTCTTTGCAGCCCTGCAATTCGGGCCGTGGTTCTATTTAGGTATAGAAGGGGCTGCAATGTGCGCCGAAGAGTGCAAACACCCGTCAAGGGCAGTGCCTCTCGGACAGCAGGCCGGGATGATAACCCTGCTTATAGGAGCGGCAATGACCCTCTATCTGTGCTCAGTGCTGATTCCAGCGGACCTGCTCGGAGTTTCCGTGTATCCGCTTTTTGAAGCTGCACAGAACAGCGGGATCTTTATCTTTATTGCCCTGCTCGGATTAGGAACATTCCTGACCTGCGTTGCCAGTGCAAACGGCTGCGTCTGCGACTCTTCACGCTCGTGGTTTGCCCTTTCCAGAGACAATTATGTGTCTTCCTGGTTCTCGGCAGTGCACCCGAAGTACAATACCCCATACAGGGCAGTGATTTTTACGATGCCTGTTGCAATAGGCTTTGCATTCAGCGGTTTCCTTGACCAGGTAATTACCTTCTCCATTGTCTCGGGGCTGCTCTGTTACGTGCTGATTCCTTTCTCCCTGATTCGTTTCAGGAATCTATTCCCGCAGAGCACAAGCAGGATCAGGCCTTTTGTGGGCCCTCTTCAGCCGTATATTGCTTACTTTGCAATCGCAATCGCAATTACGATTCTTTCAACGCTGTTCTGGGGCTACAAGTATAACCTGATCTTTGCCTTTGTGTTCTACGGCATTGCATACTTCTACTTCAGCCACAGGCACAAGAGTTCAAACATAGAGAACAACTGGGCTGAAATGGGCTGGCCCTTACCCAATGGCTCGGAAAATAGAAGAATAGGAAAGGAGGCGATGGGCGTTGGAGACGAATAACCAGGCACTGGAAAGCAAATATCACAGCAAACTCAACGGGGACACGATTCTCGTTGTAGGAATGCTTGCTTTGCTTGTAGGCGTGGAAGGATTCATAATATACAAAATCCTCTCCGAAACCTGGGAGATCGCTTCCGGTTTCTTCTACCTCTACGTAATCTTTCTCGGACTGATCTTTTTGATTGAGACTATCGGGTGCCTGAGAGTAAGGGAATCCATCAAAAACCACATGTTCGAGTTCAAGTACTACGATTGAGGAGGCAGAAGACATGGCACAGAAGAACATCGTTACAGAGATCTTTGATATTGTGTTTATTTTCGTTCTTGCCTTCGCCTGTGTGGTTATTCCCACAGTACTCCAGGGAGCTGTACTCGTTTCCTGGGAAGAAGGAGGAGCAGGAATAGGCTTTGTCTGGGACCCGGTAGGTTTCTTCAGTTTCTTGCTTGTAATAATTGCTTTCTTTGTAGTGATCCTGTATCATTCGGTAAAGCATTACAGGTACTGAGAGATTGAAAAAGCTGAAAGAAACTGAAAATATTGAAAGACTGCGAAGCTAAAAATATTGAAAGAAACTTCAAGAAATGTTAAACTGGATGTCTGCCTGAAGAGAAAAATCGGGCAGACAATAATTTTTGAAATCCTTAGAATACGACAGAAGATTTCGTTTTTTAGCAGCCATAGTTCATTTCTGCCGCATGAGCATGGTCTCCCTGAAAAGAGGGAGTTATTCAGGGAGCAATGGAGGGATTTTTTTGTGGATTTTTCCAGAAAACCCGACGGCTTCTACTCGTGGGAGTACAGGCTTTGAACCTTCTTTTAGAAGTACAGTGACACCATCAGGGATGCATCCTGAAATCTCAGGTCCGTACCTCGTCTAGAAAGTATACTCAAGCCCCTTAACTCCTGAGAAGCATGAGCTTCCGGTTCGTTTACAATAAAAGATAAAAAACTAATCCTATATATAATTTGCTTTAATAATCCCAGTTAAACAAATATTGTATATATAGTTTGTTATTTGAAAAGGATAACTAATAGAAGTACTTATATAATATGCTAAAAGAAGAATTTCAAAAAGGGAAAGATATAAAAAGAAGATTCTCACGTCCAAAACAAATTGAAGTGAAAACAAAAAATTTCAATCAGGATTATAGGATTATATTTAAAGCCAATTTTAATTTCCTACAATGAAATATTCAAGATTAAACGTATTTTCATTCCTAAAATGTTGTGATCTAAATTTGGCAAGTTTTACTTTTTTCAGTTAGATTCTTCTTTTTCTCAATAAATAAGTTAGAAAAAGACTTTAATTTAAAAATTTAACTTTAGATTAGTAACATATTGTCCATAAGATATTTTTTACCATATTTCCGAATATATAAGATATAAATGTCTATATTTAAGGAAGTTTCTTCAAATATAGACGTAAAAGTTTATATATTTTTATGTGTTTCTTTTTTATTAAATATTGGAAAATTTTGCGGTATTTATGATTATATAAGTTTTACGGCCAAATCCTCTAACAATTAAAGATCAGAGAGTAGTCATTAATTTGAAAAGAGTATGCAAAGAGTATGAAAAATAATTAGTTTGAGAATTTACACAGAAAGTTTATAAAGAGTCCTCAGAAAGTGAAGTGTGGAGTTCAAAATGTGCTTTCCAATGTCATGACGAACTCCAACACTGCCCTAGGAGGCATAATTAAGTTAGCTTTGCGTATACTTAAGGCTTAGTTTGGCTTACCTGATTTTGCCTCCTGGGGACTAGAGGATGTAGAATGATTAAGAAAAAGTTTGGAATAGGAATATTAATTTTGGCAATGCTGCTGGTGAGCATAACGCTTGTGCCAGCAGCAAGTGCAAAGGCCGAAAAGACAGATGAAAACAATTCCTTTGACAGTGAGGTTGAAACGTTTGTTTGCAAGAAACAGCAAAATATAATGCAGGTCTGGCAAATTATATAGGTACGTAATTAAAAGCAGATATTGGAAACTAAAAACAAGGATTCCATCCTACTTACAGGTTGAAAAATTAGTTTCCATTCTTTCTATTTTTTTAAACGCCATTGACATTATGGAGTTATATTAATGAATCGAATATTAATAAGTGGATAGGCTGTCCAACAATAGGTCTGGCAACGTAACAGGTTCCTAGGTATAAACCTGACAAGAAGCAGTATATTATCGTCCAGTTATTTTTGAAATCGGACTCTAATGTTATTCGATCACAAAAGGCGTTCTCCTGAAGACAAAGAGTACAATATAGAACTTGTACAGTACGTGAAAATAATTCTTCAATCTTATAAATAAGCAAAGCGGGATAAAAGTGAGAAAAAGAAATCTATTGCTCATTCCTATCTTTTTTACTCTTCTAATTATGACCATATTTGTCTATACTCTTTACATGGACCAAGTAGATTGGAGGGAGCCAGGTCAAAGATATCTCTGTGGCTGCGATGTTAAAGTGACAGGTCTTTCAGGAAAGGAAGTGCAGGGAACTACCGTGATAATGGTTCCTATACCAGCATCTAAGGAAGGAAAATTTTTTACTCCCCCGCTCAGAAAGACTCTTATTTTACCCAGAAGTTATGGCATGAAATCAATAACTGGCCTGAAGAGGACCGCAAAGGTCCCTATTTTGAAAACGCAATCGAAATTTTTGATGATCAACGGGAGATAATAGGAAACTGGATACCTTTTATTGCAGAAACAGATGAAGGCTATATGCTTGGATTCAGAACAAACGAAACCAGGCTCAAAGATATTAATTATGGTGTTAGTTTCGTTGCAGACTATTTCGATATTTTTGATCCCATAAATAATGGAAGCCCGATGTTGTTCCCTGTTGAAAGTCTATCTAATATTTCTTCGGTCCCTTATGGAGAATACACTAAGTATACCTCAAATCCGACATATGATACCTACGTCTATTTAAGCGATAATCTAAAAGGAGGAGAAAATGTGTCTTTCTTTGTCTATTTGAGTGCAAATAATGATCCCAATGAGTGGCCTGAAAAATACAGAGGTAGGTACAATAATTTACTAGCAGCAAAAGTTAATGACACAGGCTATGTGAAAGTCAGGGCTATTATGGGACAGGAAGTACCATGGGGGGATCATACTCTTAATGTATTGAGTACTCAATATTTTTTAGATTTTTATGCTGATGAAACATCTGACAATGTAAACGAAACTCCCAGCTACACAGAAGTTGAATAAAGTCCTTAAATTGGCCAGGTTTCTGTGAAATTTTCATTACCTGGCTATTGTGTAGTTTCACTTAATTGCGATGATCAATCTAAAGATGAAAAAGACATTACAGAACCCGATACTTAGAATTTATACGCATATTTCTATAGACACCGAATTTTGAAATAAAAATAGTAGCTGAAGAGCTTACTTTCCGCAGATTTGTCTGAAGTTTAATATTTTCTGAATACAATTATTTGCGTTCTCTAGTGACACTAAATGACCAATTAGTGTTATTTTTAACTACTAATCTGTAACTTTGTATGTATATTTTTAGATAGAAGAGAATGCCATTTTTTGAGGATGTCTACTGAAAATCAGGTAAAGAATACCTTAAAATGGAGTGTAATGAACATGCGGAAAAAGGTCGGAAAATTTTCAAAAAAGACAAGGATGGAATTACTA
Organism: Methanosarcina horonobensis HB-1 = JCM 15518; assembly: GCF_000970285.1. Classification (NCBI taxonomy): domain Archaea; kingdom Methanobacteriati; phylum Methanobacteriota; class Methanomicrobia; order Methanosarcinales; family Methanosarcinaceae; genus Methanosarcina; species Methanosarcina horonobensis. The sequence continues at coordinate 4,871,864 of NZ_CP009516.1, forward strand.
AGCATAAGCTGTATAATATTGTTATCGTTGTTCCCATTTACGGCATTAGCTGAGAACACAAATATATCTGACAAAACTGGTACAGGCAGTAAGATATCAACAACGCTATCTCTAAAAATTGCTGAAACTTCAGCAACTGAGCAAATTCCTGTAATTATTCTATTGAAAAAGCAGGGTATTCCATTTAATATTGTAAAAGGGAAATCTCAAATCGAGAACGAGCAGAAAAATCTAACAAACTTTCTTAAGGATGCCGAATCTAGTAAAAAAGCACAAAAAATCAAATCCATCAAAATTGTTAACGCTGTTGCAGCTAATGTAACGCCGGATGTGATAGCTTCCCTTACTGAGAGACCCGAAGTTTCGATAATCGAGCTTGACGAAGCTGTTTCCATAGCAGAAGGCCAGGGATTCTTTGTAAAAGAAATAGAAACATCAGATGTCGTGCAAAATAATGCATGGGGAGTCGATAAGATTGGAGCGCCGGCAGTATGGCAGCAGGGTATAACTGAAAAAAGAGTTGTCGTTGCTGTTGTGGATTCCGGTATTGATGTGCAGCATCCCGATCTTGACGATCTTGATGATAATCCGGGTACAAATGATCCAAAGGTCGTGGACTGGATTGACTACATAAATGGAAATAACTCTCCTTATGATGATTATGGGCACGGCACTCATGTTGCAGGAACTATCTCAGGGACCGGTGCTAACGGGTTGCACATCGGAGTTGCGCCGGGTACAAATTTAATTGCAGCAAAAGTGCTTGATGAATCCGGTTCGGGTCGTGCGTCCAATGTCATTCTTGCGTTTGAGTGGGCAGCGAATAACGGTGCTCGTGTTATAAATTATAGTTGTGGGGGATTACGTCATTATTCTCCATTCACAGTTGCCGTAGATAACCTTGTGGCAGCAGGTGTAATTCCCGTTGTGGCTGCTGGCAACTCCGGGATGAACTCTTATACAATAGAGTGCCCAGGTGATGAAATCAATTCTACGACTGTTGGCGCAACTGATTCTTCTGATACTGTAGCGGATTTTAGCAGCCGCGGTCCTGTCGATCTTTACGGGCAGAATTACATTAAACCTGATGTTTCCGCGCCCGGAGTAGATGTCGAGTCAGCATATCCGGGCGGTTCCTATAAGGTTGCAAGCGGGACTTCAATGGCTACTCCACATGTCTCCGGTACTGTAGCTTTAATGCTGGAAAAAAATCCTGCCCTCAGGCCATCTGAGATAAAGCAGATCTTAGAAAGTACAGCTGTGGATCTCGGGCCGGCAGGAAAGGATAACGAGTATGGCTCAGGCCGGGTAGATGCATATGAAGCAGTATTCTTCAAAGAAGAGAAACCGATCCTTCCTGTAGCGAACTTCAACAGCAATGTGACCAATGGTTATGCTCCTCTTCCTGTTCAGTTTACTGACCTATCTCAAAATGCAGTTTCTTTAAGCTGGGATTTTGAGAGTGACGGTATAATAGACTCAAGCCTTCAGAACCCGATTCATTTGTATGCAGCCCCAGGAACCTATACGGTTAACCTGATTGCAACCAATGAAAACGGTGCAGATTCAAAATTTGCCACAATAACTGTTTTAGAGCAAGGATTACTTCCTGTAGCGGATTTCAGCAGCAATATAACCAACGGTTATGCTCCCCTTACCGTACAATTTACAGACCTATCAGAAAATGCAATAGAATGGAGCTGGGATTTTGGGGACAAGACATATTCAACAGATGCGAATCCTGCACACGCGTATAAGAAACCAGGAAAATACACCGTCAGCTTAACAGTAAAGAATGCAGATGGAATGGACGTGGAGGAAAAGTCCAAATATATTATAGTTTCGAAAAGAAAATAAACAATTATTGAAAAAATAATAAAAAATTAAAGCGACAGAGTAGTATGGGAGCTATTGATCAAATTCAATAACTTCTGCTACAATCATTTAAAGAATGTCAGCCAACTTTTTTGAGTTAAAGTACTGGAATACAGTATTTTTCGTGAACTACCCCTCCCTAAGTTTCTTCGCCTTATGGCTCAGACGATTGACTGATTTCTAAATTAAAGCTGGCTGATTTCTAAAATAAATCAGGAAAATGTGGAAATCAGTTCTTCGAGCTGGATCCTCTCACTGGTAGCATCTGTAAGTCTCGCATCGGTTTCTGAGATTTTCACGATAAGACGCGCAACATCCTTATCGGTTTCTCCCGAATCTATAAGAGCTTCGGTAAGCCCTTCAAGGATATCGATTCCTGAAAACCCTTTTTCAATAATCATTTCGTCTATAAGCTGGCGACCTCTCAAGAAGTCCCCTGCAAGAGCAGCCTCAAGCAGTGAATCCACAATTTCGTCCCTACCTTTCATAGTAGCTTCAAAGACGATTTCTTCCGTGATTTCAGCGCCTTCTTTCAGGGCAGCAAGCTGGAGGGTCTGAACAGCTCTTGCAACATTCCCTTTAGCGAGATAAAGAATAGCATCAACTGCCCTGCTTGAGAGATTCAGTTTTTCAGCAAGAACAATTCTCTCAAGATAGGGTTTCAGGACAGAATCCGAAACATAGGCAAAAAAGACCTGAAGGCCCCTTGAACGAAGGGGAGAAATGAGTTTCGAAGGTCTTGTAGTGGAAAGAATAAACCTGCAGGTTGAACTGTACTTTTCCATGATCCGCCTGAGAGCGTGCTGAGCATCTGAGCTCAGGGACTCTGCATTATCAATATAAATTATCTTGTAATCAGCGTCCAGGGGAGCCATTCCGGCGTACTCATTAATGATCTCCTTAAAAATATCGATCACGCTTTTATAGATTTTTTTCGGGTCATCAGTCCCGATGAAGCGGATAAAACGTCGGTCCCTTACAAGATAGCGTTTTCCCTGATCGAAAAAGTCCGAGGCATTAAAGTATGCAAAATTGTTCTTCCAGGTATCTCCGTAGAGCTGCCTGGCAAGAGCAAGAGAAGATGTTGTTTTTCCTGAATTTTCAGGGCCGTAAAAAATGAGGTGGGGAAGAGTCCTGGACTGAACCAGTTCGGAAAGTGTTTTTACGGCATGTTCGTTTCCGAGCAGTCCTTCAAGGGTATCTGCTCTGTATTTTAGAGTCCAGAGATCCTGCATTGATTCCACCTATTTTTCAGCTTTTGAATATTCAGTTGTTTTCAGGACTTTTATCTTTTTCCGGCATTACTCAGCAAAGTCGCCTGCCTGAGCCCCGTTTTCGTTTGTCTCAAGCAGTTCCTTGATAACCACACCGTAAACAGGTCTTGCAATAACCACACCAATGAAAACTCCAATAATAGTGGTGATGGCAAATCCCTTCAGGGCTCCGAAGCCCATGACCACCAGAGGAGACATGGCAATGATTGTTGTGGCGGCCGCCCCGAAGATGATTGCGAAGGCTTTCCCGATCCTTGAAAGGAAGACCTTTGTTGGCGGGAGCTTGCCTTCGTAAAGCACCTCATCTGTAATGATTACAAGGTGGTCAATACCTGTTCCAATCGCAGCAATAATACCTGCAATTGCTGCAAGATCCATCTGCCAGCCGATAGCTGCTGCAACTCCAAGAATCATGATAACTTCACTAATGGAAGTCCCGACCATTGGGACCAGGATTTCCGGTCTCCTGTACCTGCGGAAAACAACTGCAGCAACTGCTATTAAGGAAAGAAGGCCTGCGATCACGGCTTCGGACTTAAACTGTTCACCAAGAGATGCATCAACATGTCCCGAACCTACGAGCACCACGTTTACAGGTAGAGCTCCTGCCCTGAGGTGAATCTGGAGCTGCTCGGCTTCAGCCCTTGCTTCCTCGTCAGTGCCTGTAGAAGCTTCCCAGGAATAGATAGGAGTTTCTTTCAGCCTGGCAGCTGCCGAATAGCTAAGAGGAGCCCCGTAGATTTTGTTTTCATCCAGATACATGTTCAGGTAGTGGGCGTCCGGATTATCCGTAGCTCCGGTCTCAATTGCGATTTTCTGGAGAGCACGGGCTCCTTCTTCACTCAGGGTAAATGGAGCATGCCACTGGTTATCGTGGTAAGTCGGAATCCCCACACTTTCAACGGAGTCACCGTAAAGGATGTGCTGGGTCTCATTTCCTGTTGTCTGTATGCGGATCTCGAATTTTCCGGGCTTCTCAGCAATATCTTTTGCAGTTGCAAGGTCAATGCCTGCAAAATCAATAAGAATATAGTCTTCTCCAACAGTCCTGACAGGAATATCCTTCAAGCCAAGAGAGTTTAGTTTGTCATTTAGAATATCTCGAGTCAGGTCCCTTGTATCGGTACTGACTCCCTCTCTATAAGTCAAAGTTCCGTCTTCGTTTCTAAGGATTGTCCCTCCGACCTTCTCCATAAGGGTTTCAACCTCTTCTTCTGAAGCTTCAGCCCTGATCTCATAGACAACACCGTCTTCGGTACGGATGGGAAGCACTTCCGCATCAAAGGCCTGTGCAAGGTAAGCCTTGATAAGGGCTTCTTTAGTTGTAGCGATAGTCACCTGTGTTGTGTTCTGGCTCAGCTTATCAACGCTTACAGTGCCAAGCTCCAGAAGCTCAAGTTGCGATGTACTAACCGGAGCGGATGTTGTGAATGTGATTGAACTTTCGGACTGGCTCACTCCACCGACACCCAGGTTGCTATCTGTGATCTGGATAGGGGCCCCAATGACAGGTTCTACCATTTGACTGACTATCATTCCTGGATCAGCATCTACCTGGACAAGAGCTCCCTCTAATTTGATCTGAAGCCAGGAACCACCTTCAAGGTCAAGCCCGTAGTTCAGGTTAGTTGTTATCCCTTCACCGGGGGTGTAACCCGGATGGATAAGCACAATCGAAGCAAGCAGGGCAAGTATGAAGATGATAACTCTTACATTTTTAAATAGACTTTTTTTATCGCTCATCTGTTATACCTCCCCCTGAATTCGGGTTTCATCGCATACCACCGCAGAATACCGGTATTAAGAAGCCATGTATTCATAATATCCGCAACAAGTCCCACTATCAATACAATTGAAATTTGCGAAAGCAGGGTAATCTGTGTGAATGATGGAATTACCAGATAAGGGAAAGTTGAAACCACATACATGACTACAAGGGCCGCAAGAGTTGTCGTGGTCATGGTGATACCGGTCTGCATTGCCCTTGAGACCTTTTCTTCTACCAGGCCCCTTCGTTTGAGTACCCTGTTTGTTAGCAAAATGTCACTATCTACGGAATAACCGATGAGCATAAGCAGGGCTGCAACCGTTCCAAGTGAAAGTTCAATCCCTGCAACTCGCATGAAAGCAGCGGCAATTGTAATGTCCGAAAGGGCAGAGAGCACAACTGCAAAAGAAGGTACAGCGCTCCGGAAAATCAGGAAGACTACAATTGACATTCCTATAAAGGATATAAAAAGAGCCTGAAGAGCCTGAACCTGCAGTTCCTGGCCGTAAACAGGCCCTATCTGCTTGATTTCTACACTGGAATAGCGGCTCATTACATCGTCTTCAAGCTGTCGCTGTTTTTCATTGTCCATAATCCCGAACTGCATGATAACCCTGCTTCCGGCTTGCCGGGCATCAGTGATAGGGTAAGAGGAGTACATTTCTTCAAGCACAGCGGGAGAATCGGTTGTTTCTACCGAAATCTGGGTACCGCCCTGGAACTCCATTCCCAGGATTACCGGCGACCCGCTGCTTGCAAAGGAAACTAGCAGTACAGCTAAAGAGAGTGCGAGTACTGCAAGAGGGATTGCCAGCAACTGGCGATTATCGTGATTTTTCACGAAATTATCTAAAAGATCGGTCAAACCTGTTGCCATAATTAAATACTCCGGATGAATGTATCTATTTTTTTTGAACTTATCCGAGTTTTTTGTCCGGACTTACAATCCAGAAAACATTCAGACTCATAGTTTGAAAGTGTAAATGTTTACACCAGAACCACAAGGACTTCATAGTCCGTAAAGTTCCCGGTAACCTGAGATTAGAAGTTTTTTTAAGTATTTTTCGAACTCTGGTTCTGGAGAAAAAATTTCCACATTCCTTATAGTGTCAATAAGTTGATTCATTTCAGTTCTAGTTTCGGTTCTATATTCTATAGATTATATTAATTATTCCTCGAAAAACAACTCTTTCTCTATATAGCGTTAATTCACTCATTTAAAATTAATTGATAGAAGTGATACAAGTTTTAACGTTATAGCTATATATACCATTTACTGTTCATTAAAAATAATGACAGAAAGACCCTCCCTTGACGAATACTTCCTTGAAATAGCCTTTGTGGTAGGCAAACGGGCGACCTGCCTCCGGAATAACGTAGGGGCAGTGATCGTCCGGGATAAACGCATTCTTTCAACCGGATATAACGGAGCCCCAAGTGGTATGGAGCACTGCCTTGACATCGGGTGCATCCGGGACCTTGAAAAAATTCCTTCAGGCACGCGGCATGAGAAATGCAGAGCAGTACATGCTGAGCAGAACGCCATCATTCAGGCTGCAATCCACGGGGTGAGCATTGCCGGAGCAACCATTTACTGCACGCACCAGCCATGTATTCTGTGCGCAAAAATGATTATAAACTCAAATATCAAAAGGGTAGTATACTCAATACCTTATCCTGACACCGATTCCCTTGTTTTCTTCAGAAGCGCAGGCGTGGAAGTCGAATATATTCCTTTGAACTGAAATATTGAATACCCTGCCAAGCTATATGTAATTATAAGGATCTCAAATTAGCTCTTAAAATCCCTGATCTAATTTGACAATTCTTTTCTTTAAAAATATCCTCCAAATGAATTTCTATTTTGAACTTTGTTTTGTAATTATGTAAGCACCAAAAGTTGATATGCAACGAAGTTTAGGAGTGAATACATTTTTCTACTCTGCTTTCTTACTCTTCTTACATCGAATTTTACTGTATCCTTAATATGACCATGTATCTTTTCGCATTCAGCTCTCTTTTTGTATAGTTCTTTAAACGAATTATCTCTGATGTTCTGATTTCTCAGATACATCCCAACCTGTATCATTCTTCCATTCTGATACAGGAACCTAAGTTTATCTTCCGTTTTTGCGTTTATGTCTCCTCCTTTTTTCCACAACTTATTGACCCAGTGATCTATTCTTTCGATTTCTCCTTCACTATTAATAACAGCATTTGATGCGTAAGAGATGACTGGTTTTGCGCTAAGATGGAACCATATATACGCATGATTCAGGAAGGAGTCATAACCTCCATCTGCTGAATATGATTCTATATTATCATCCATTTTTTGCAAAGCTTCTATGTGTTTGATAAGTTCTGGAGAATCAGCTACAAGACCATTTGTATGGGTCATAAACACAGGGTAAGTTCCAACCATTGTAATGTGAGCCTTATCCATTTTGCATTCATAATGAGGGTTATAATCAACATGCTTATCGTATCTTGAAGCTTCAAGTGGGGTAGAATCAATCTTAGCTTCCTTTTCTGATGAGAGTTTGAGAATTTTTTCACCTAGCAACATCATGATTTCATTGATTCCCTCTTCTCCAAGCCTATACTTCACAAAATGATGAAGAGTTCCACCTGAAGGAAGTTTTATCTGACAGTTTTCATCAAAAAAAGAGAGCAAAATAGCTTCTTCTTCTGTTAAAGAAGAAATAGTTTTATCATACGAAAGTTTCCTGAAACATTTCACAATAAACAATTTTATCATAGAAGAAACACTGTATTTAAAGTGCCAGCTTTTGTTGGTATAAAAAGTACGTTCGACGTGCTTTGCAATATCGTCAAGGCAGAGAAAGTACAGGAATTGGCAAATTGAGGTACTTTCTCTGCTCAGATAGTTTTCGAAGGAGTCCTCAAAGAGGACTCCTTTATATACCATAATTTTTTTAGACATGAAAGCGGCAATTTTTATGATATTTAAAGCTGCCGCTATTGAAAAAAAGAATTATAGACCGGAGTTAGGGGAAAAAAGAATAAGTTTTTAAGGCAAAATTCTAGTTTGAGAACCTCAATTATGGAACCGAAGTAAGAGGTGGAGTGATGTCTGAAGAGTTAAGAGCCAGGACGCTGAAGGTAGAAGATCTAATTGAATATCAGAATGGGGCTGTTGTAAGCCGGGAAATTATCCGTAAAGGCACGGGAACCGTGACCATATTTGCTTTCGACAAAGGGGAAGGACTGAACGAACATACGGCACCTTTTGATGCCATGGTTCAGGTAATAGACGGGAAGGCAGAAATCACAATTTCCGGGAACAAGAATGTCCTGGAGAAAGGGGATATGATCATAATGCCTGCCAATGAGCCTCATGCTCTGCATGCCCTTGAAAGATTTAAAATGATTCTGACCATGATCCGGTCTTAATCTTACTTAACTTTTACTTTAAACCTGAATTTCGAACTTTTATTTTTAACCCATTTTCTTCTTCTCAACTCATCTCTATTTCGAAGAAACTCATCTTTTGTTTCGCAGGCATCGAAGCCCTTTTTTGAGAACATCCATATCTTCAGGGCGGTATGACTCTTTTATAGATGTGTTCCCTTCGAAGTAGTAATCAAGCCCGCGAATGATTACAACGGGAATGCCGCCTGCTCCTTCTCCCATTAAAAGGTTGGCAGCGCCTGCAAGCTCATCAGCAATTGCTTCTTCTGTAATCTCCAGGGTTTTGCCGAAGAGATCCTTTTCCCCTATCCAGCGTTTTATCGGTTTGATTTTGAAAATCCCTATAGCAACCCCGGTCTGCCCGATCTTGAAGGCTCTTCCGTTCGTGTCCGTAACAATTACACTTAACTTTTTTCCACTAATTCTTTCGAGCTCATTTCCAAGTTTTGAAGCACTGGCGTCCGAGTTTTCAGGAGGGTAGAGTAGAAATCCGTGCTCAATATTGGATTCGTCAACTCCTGCGTTAACGCAGGTGTGCCCCGCAAGTGTTGTTACAAGCATGAAAGGCGCTTCGACAAAAACTTCCCTGCTCCTTGCCAGGACAGCCTGGATAAAGCGGGCATCTTTTCCTGTCCGGGCTGCTATTTCAAGAGCCTGTTCTTCCGGGATAATGTCTTCGAGCCTGAAGATTTCCCCTTCGGTTTTTGCAACAATGGTTGAGGCAATAACAATAATGTCTCTGTCCTGAAGTTCAATTCTCTCACAGATGATAGAGGGCAGGTCATCCCCTTTATGTATAAGGGGAATCTTTTCTACGGCAATTGCTTCAAATTTCAAAGGGCTTCCTCAAAGGTTTTAAAGGTTATAAAGTATGGAACAACAAAGTTTTTAAGTTCTCGATAAGGGTTAGTAATATTGGGCTCTGGTAAGGATTATAAAAATCCGGAATCCGATCTTTTTGAATCAGGGCTTTTTTCTCATTTTAAATAACGTTGATTTTAAATAAGGTTGATTTCGCCGAATTCCGGAGACAATCCCGTAAATGAATAATTTACAGCAGTAAAGGCAGTAACCATAAATAAGACCACCGATATACTGGGCTTTGCGGCGATGATGAGAGTTACCCCAGCTGAGCAAAAGATGATGAGAACAATTTCCTGATGCCGCACTTTTTCACCTTGCACTTACTTTGTCCTGATACTTACTTTGTTTTGGTTATGAATTCTCTTTTTCCGAGTTTTTATCCATTCTACATTTCTCAAATTTACCTCTATCTGTGTCAGATTAATCTGTGTCAGGTTTCAGGTATTCCACTCATTTCAGGAGCGCATTTAAGAATTTTTATCTAGTATGCAAACCAATTTCTGAAGGGGTGTTAAGAATCAGCCAGTACGACCTGAATGAAATTATACAAAAAATCAAAGAAAAAAGTCCGTTTGATTTCAAAGAGGCACACCGGGGTAAAGCTCGAGCCTTAAGAGTTATTGTAAGTAAACTGTACTATTCTCTGGACTATAAAAATGAGCCTCAGGCAACCCGGGAAAAGATAACTCAACTCCTTCTTTACCACGGGCAGTTTAGCAGGGAGGAGATTGATGAAACCTTCAGAGCATCATCCAGGGAAACCACAGATTATTCCATAGAATTTCTAAAGCAGCATCCGGAGCTTGCAAGGTCTGAAGCCCGGAAGACCAAAGAATTCCCTGATGAAGAAGATGAAAAATTAGAAATTGAAGAACTGGAAAAGCCTAAAGATACCAAATACATTTTCCCGCACTATACCTGAAACTTGATAAGAAAATTTCTGAAATAAGGCGGAATAGGAAAAAGCAGTTAAAATGAGCCAGTGAGAAAAATACCGAATAAACCGTTAATTGATAGAAAATATGTTGACTGGAAAATATAAGTAAGCAGAAATAAGTAAGCAGAAATAAAAAAATGAAATTAAAAGACTGCGAAAAAACGTGCAGCCTCTCCTAGATCAGTTGTCTCTCCTGGTTCGTTATAATAGAGTTTACTTTCTTTTTCTGGAAGAATTACTCAATCTGTATTACTCAATCTGTATTTTTTTTGTCGGCTCTTCGATTCTCGCTTTAGGCAATGATATTGTCAGAACACCATTCTCTATTTTTGCAGTAGAGCCTTCTTCCTTGACACTGGTTGGCAGGCGGACTGCACGGTAAAATTGCGTGTATGATCTTTCCTTACGCAGGTATCCTTCTTCTTCGGACTCTTTTTCCTTGCCGGTCTTCGCACTGATCTCAAGCATATCTTCTTTGAGGTTGATTTCCACATCTTCCTTATTGATTCCTGGGAGGTCTGTGGTGACCAGAAGTTTATCTTCTTCTTCCTTTATGTCGATGGCAGGAGTGTATACTTTTCCGCCTCCCCATTCTTCCATGGGCATGAAGTCTTCAAACAGCTGGTTCAGACGTTCCTGTGTTCTTCTAATCTCTTCAAAAGGATCCCAGCGTGAGGGTCCTGAAAACGATCTTTTAGCAGGCCATCTCATTTCAATATTCCCCCTTAAATAAAAAAATGATGCAGATATAGATGTGCTATTTTGAATATATTGAGAAAGGATATATAAGTTTTCTCAGGTAATTTCACTAAAATGTACGGAAAAAAAGAACCTGAACAAAATAAGTGTATAAAAGAAAAAAATCTCTGAAAAACCCGATTAAGAGATATTTCCGGAAAAATTAAAAGACTTCAGGTTTGGAAACTGATAATAAATCTATGAAGAATTTGGTTACAGAAATCTCATAAAGAACCCGGGTACAGAAAATCTTATAAAGAACCTGAAAATTCAGTTCTTTACAAGCATTCCTATAAGATCTGAAGCTTTTACGAGCCCCATAGAGCCATTTTTAACTGATTCTTCATCAAAGGTTTCCACACTATCAAGATCGGGTTTATCAGTTCTGTAGACTGCAAAAGGAATAGGATCTCTCGTATGAGTCTTCACCGAGACCGGAGTCGGATGGTCCGGCAGTACAAGAATCGTAAACGGTTCTTCTGATGCTTCAGCATGTTTAAGGATAGGGGCAACTATCCTGCTGTCAAAGTCCTCAACTGCTTTCAGCTTTTTCTCAACACTACCTTCGTGTCCTGCCTCGTCAGGAGCTTCCACATGCACGAAAACAAGATCCCTGGTCTTCAGAGCTTCAATAGCTGCACTGGCTTTTCCTTCATAATTGGTGTCCAGATAACCGGTTGCTCCGGGGACCTCAATTACATCCAGACCTGCATAGATTCCTATGCCTTTAAGCAGGTCCACTGCGGAAATGATAGCTCCTTTTTTTCCGTAAAGTTCTTTAAAAGTCGTGAACTTTGGAGCATAACCCTGTCCCCAGACCCATATGGAATTTGCCGGGTTTTTGCCTTCCTGTACTCTTTTCAGGTTAACAGGGTGCAGTTCCAGAACAACCGTGGAAGCCTCAATCAACCCTGAAAAAAACTCCCCATCCTCTCCTCTGGGAAGATAATTATCTTTTTTCTCTCCTGTGATGTCATGCGGAGGCGTACACTCCGTTTTAGCTCCAAGGTTATTCCCGGAAACAATGAGGTGCCTGTAACTTATGCCGGGATAAAACCTGACTTTTTCTGTCCCGAGTTCGGAATCAAGCGTGTCGATAAGAATCTCTGCTTCATCGCTGCTGATATGCCCTGCACTGTAGTCTTTTATCATCCCATTTTCTATAGTAATAAGATTGCACCTGAAAGCCACATCATCAGCTGCAAGAGCCACTCCCATGCTCGCAGCTTCCAGAGGAGCCCTTCCTGAATAATAGATTGCAGGATCGTAACCGAGAATTGACATATTTGCAACATCGCTTCCGGGAGGAAAACCATCAGGTACGGTCTTTGCAAGCCCGGCTTTCCCGCGCGCTGCAATGGAGTCCATAGCAGGGGTTTGGGCTGCCTGGAGAATTGTCCTGCCTCCAAGTTCCTTTATGGGATAATCCGCCATTCCATCTCCTATAAGTACGGCATATTTCATTGCTTCACCTGTTTCCAACTGTTTTACACTTTCTCATCTTACGGATAAAATATATTACTTTCTACCAGACACCTTTAAGGTATTTTTCCGGTATCTGCCAGCAAGCTTTTTCTGCCGATCCTAACGTCTCATCCTTAATTCATTCAAATCTAATCCTTAACTCATTTTACACAAACATTATAATATAGTATCCATATCCTATACACGACAGGCTCTCAGCATAAAATATATTAAGTGGCAGAAGAGCCGGAGACGCTGTTCTTTACAGGCAGCTTATATATAAAGAGACAGACTGTAAGCGTAGCAGGATCTCTTGGATTTGATAAATGCTAATCTCAGATTGATTGATCCAGTATATAATTAGCCTGAAGAGTATAGATCAGGAAAGTCAAAATTAATTAATCCAAAATACTAAGAGCTACATATTGAAAAAAGTAAATGTGTCAGAATATCAGACTTAATCCCAAAACGTGATCCGATCATGAAAATTGTAATGAAATTTGGAGGAACTTCCGTTGGAGACGGAAAAAAAATCCGTCACGTTGCCCAGCTTCTTAAAAGATACCATGAGGAGGGCAACCAGATCGTGGTGGTAACCTCGGCACTCGGTGGAGTAACCGACAGGCTTCTGGAAAATGCTCGCCTTGCCTCAACAAAGGGCAAGGTTTCGCTTGTGAAAGAATTTAAAACAGAGCTTACAAACAAACACCACGGAGCCGTGAGGGATGCCATTGATGATCCCAATGTCGCAAAAGAAGTCCTCCAGATACTTGACATCAGGATTGAAGAGCTTGAAAAAGCACTGATCGGAATCTGCTATCTGGGCGAACTTACCTACAGGTCAATTGATTATATCTCCTCCTATGGAGAACGTCTGGCGGCTCCGATAGTTTCAGGGGCTGTCCGTTCCCTTGGAGTTTCATCAATAGAATATACAGGAGGAGAGGCAGGGATTGTAACCACATCGGATTACGGAAATGCTCGTCCCCTTGAAAAGACATACGAGCTTGTATTAAAGAGACTTGGGTGCAGGCTTGATTCCCATGTCCTTGTGGTAACAGGCTTCATAGGAGAAAACGAAGATGGAATAATTACCACCCTCGGAAGAAGCGGGTCTGACTTCTCAGCTTCCATCCTTGGGGCAGCCCTGAAAGCCGATGAGATCTGGCTCTGGAAAGAAGTCAACGGAATTATGACTACGGATCCGAGAATCGTGCCCGAAGCAAAGACCATCCCGCAGATCTCCTATGCAGAAGCTATGGAACTTTCCTATTTCGGGGCAAACGTGCTGCACCCGCGCACCATTGAACCTGCAATGCGTGAACATATTCCTGTACGTGTCAAGAACACCTTTGATCCGGAGTTCCCGGGCACACTTGTGGTGGCAGAAAAGTTTCAGTGCAGACATGTTGTAAAAGCGGTAAGCCTGATCAAAAACGTAGCCCTTATTAACATTTCGGGAGCTGAAATGGCAGGGACAGTCGGGACTGTGGCAAGGCTCTTTACAGCACTTGCAAGGGCAGGAGTGAACATCGTTATGATCAGCCAGGGTTCTTCAGAATCCAATCTCTCTTTCGTGGTCAGTGAGTCTCACGTAGAACCTGCATTAAAAGCCCTCCATTCCGAATTCAACCGGGAAATCGTAAAGGAAATTACTTCTGACAAAAACGTCTGTGTGGTTGCGGTTGTGGGTGCAGGTATGGCAGGAACTCCCGGAGTGGCAAAAAGAGTATTTGGAGCACTTGGAAATTCGATGATTAATATTATTATGATCAGCCAGGGATCTTCACAGTACAATATATCTTTCGTGGTCAGGGAAGATGACGCATTTGCCGCAGTCAAAACCCTGCATGACGAATTTGAACTTTACAACGGGAATGGAATTGAGAAAAAGTTATGAAGCAGGCAGGAAGGGTCAGAGAGTGAGCGAAAAGCACCTAACATATGCGGATTCGGGCGTGGATATTACAGAGGAAGAAAAAACCGTCAAAACCCTTATCGATAAATTAAGTTACGTTCGAAAAGGTATCGGAGCCCCTCTCACAGGGATAGGACATTACGCAGGGCTTCTGGACTTCGGAGAATACGCCCTTGCCCTGACAACGGATGGAGTGGGCTCAAAAGTCCTTATTGCAAACGAGATGCAGCGCTGGAACACCGTAGGGATAGACTGCATTGCAATGAATGTTAATGACCTTCTGGCTATCGGGGCTGAGCCTGTAGCTTTTGTGGATTATCTTGCCCTTGAAAAGCATGAAGAGGGCTTTGCCGCACAGATCGGAGAAGGGCTGCTGAAAGGAGCCGAAATATCCAGGATGTCAATTGTAGGCGGGGAGACCGCAACCCTGCCCGACATCATTAAAGGCTTTGACCTTGCAGGCACATGCCTCGGTTTTCTCAAAAAGGAGAATATTATTGAAGGAGGGAAAGTCCAGGTAGGAGACATGATTGTCGGTATTCCTAGTACAGGAGTCCACAGTAACGGTTACACTCTGGTAAGAAAGATCATGGAGAAATCCGGCTACTCTTATCATGACCCCTGCCCCTATGATGGTTCAAAAACCATAGGAGACGACCTTCTCGAACCCACCAGAATCTATATTGAAATCCTTGATGTCCTTAAAGAGTGCGAAGTCCACGGGCTTGCTCATATAACAGGCAGCGGGCTTTTGAAACTGAGAAGAGTAACTAAGCTTGGTTTTGATTTCTATGATCCTCTGGAGCCCCAGGAAATTTTCAAGTTCCTGCAGAAAGAAGGCGGAGTAGACAATCTCGAAATGTACAGAACCTTCAATATGGGAATGGGCTTTTTGATTATCCTGCCGGAAAAAGATGCCGCAAAAGCTGCAGAGATAACAGGCGGAAAAATTGTAGGAAGAATAGTGGAAAGTGGGATCAGGGTTAAAGACCTTGTAATAGAGTGAAAGTAAAAATAAAAATAATAAAACTCAATTTTGAGAGTTAACGTAGAGGAAAACTGGGGAAAACTCGTTTCCTCTAAACTCAATTTTTCTAACTTTTTTCTCAGTTCTTTTTTTTCCAAATTTTGATTTTCTAACTCTTAACTTATTTTTTCCACATATCCTGGTAACTGGTCGAGGATACTTTCGAGCTTTCAGAAGGCTTGCTCTTCTTCAATGGGGTAGTTGCCTTTTCTTTCTCCATTTCCCTGAGCCGATCAATCTCCTTTATGCTGTCCTCGTTGTCCACGGTCAGGACAAAAGTTCCATGGCAGGGCTTTGTATATGTGAAAATGAGGGCACTGCCCTTAGCTCCCATAGCAATTGGAGGGACTCCTATAATGTGGTAGTCCTTAAAGATCTTGTAACCTGGAGATACATAATAGACCTCATCCGAATTTTTTTCTATGTACTCTCTGGCATCTCTGTAAGTCGTTTTTTCCAGGAGGATTGTGTACTTCATCTGCTCAATACAGCTCATCCGATTATTCCCTCCACTACTTTATCCAGTTTGTTTTTGAGACGAAGAGGGTTGTGAACATCTTTTGCAATGATCTTTTCACCCTCGAATTCAATAGTTTCAGCCAGAGCCTCGGCGTTCCTGCCAAAGACAATTGAGTACAGCTTTGCCTGAGAAATTGCACTCATAGTTGCTGCATAAGTCATCCCGGCATCGTTATGCATAAAAGCGAAACAAATATCGAAATCATCTCTTTTCTCCATGATGTCCTCCAGGGTTTTATCGAGGCTTACAAGATTTTTTGCATAGTAGCCGTCGGAGTCAGAGACTTTCAAAAGCCTGGTTGCGGCTTCTGTCCCGGCAACGCTTACATCGAACCCTAGTTTGGTAAGCTTATGGGAAAGATACAGAGCAATGCTGGTTTGAATCGGGATCTCGGGACATCCCATCATGAGGAGAACTTTTGCGCCGGCCATAACATTTCATCTCTGAGATACTTTATCTGTAAGAGTGGGATATTGGTTAATCCTGAATTTCAATCTTTGCAATTGAGATTACAAAGCCTCTTGAAAACAAGATAACGTTTTAATCAAACAGCTTATCCATAAGTCCGTGTTTCAACTGCTGTAATATCTAATTTTGACTATATCTAATTTTGACTATATCTAATTTTGACCATGTCTAATTTGGTCATTCCGATTTTATCATTTTTAATATATAAATTATCAAGACCAGTTTTAAAATAGATCTCAGAGTTTTCCTGCCTTCCAGCCTGGACATTGAAGCTTAAAATCATATTGAATATTTGAAAATTGTTGTTCTCAGTGACAGAAAATTATTAATTAATATTACTCTATAAAGAAATATTATGAACAGTTATGATTCAATCGTAGTAGGTGGTGGAGTCAGTGGATTATTGTCTGCTCTGGTGTTGTCTAAATCCGGGAAGAATGTTCTTCTTTTAGAAAAAAATAGAAATTTGGGAAATAACTGCAATAGTTACCTCGTTAATGGCTATCGGGTTGATACAGGGCCTCATGCTATTACTCAACTCCACAATGGCGGACCGCTAAGATACTTAATGGAGAATTATTTTGATTATGTCCCTGCTCTTATTGATTATGGGGATTATTTTATTCGTGAGGAAGAAGGCCTAAAAGAGGTACCTACTACCCTTAAAGGTTACCTTACAATGGATGTGTTACCAAGAAAGGATCGTCTGATAATTGCGCAGTCATTAACTAAAATGCTGCTTTCCTGGGAGTTTGGAGCAGATATTTCTAATGTCTCAGTTTATCAGTCCCTGCCGTGGAACACACTTTCATCTGATACAAAAGAATTCATGGACACATTCAGTTATTTCTTATCCGGAAAATCTGCAAAAGAGACATCAGTTCAGAGAATGTTTGTAGGAGGGGGATTTATTGAAGAGGATATCGATAAGGATATTATTCGTGAAAATAGTGAACATCAACATAGTGATAAATTTAAAAGATTGTCTTATGTCAGCAGACTGTTAAACAATAATAAAGTAAATTATAATCAGTATTATCCACGAAATGGTTTGAAAGCGGTATTAAATTCCATTCTGTATTCTCTACCAGAAACAGTTGAGATTAAAACTAATACTGCCGTAGAGAAGATAGTCACAGAAAACGATATTGCAAAAGGCGTTTTAACAAAGGAAGGCCCCTACTTTGCAGATATAATCGTTTACTCAGCTTTTGCAAAGGATCTCCCCAAATATATTACTGATTTACCTGCACCTTATATTTCGGATTTGAATAGAATCAAGCAATCAAAATCTTTGACTATATGGCTTGGTCTGGATGAAGCATTTGAAGAGTTCAACTACATAGGAGGAGAAGTGTGGTTTAAGAAAAAGTCCTTCTGGGCAATGCCAATAAGCAATTACAATAAGAGTTTTGCTCCCAAAGGTAAAAAGCTTGTGGGATTCATGTTTTCCATAGATGAAAACAGTTCTTTAGAATCTGAAAAGCTGGAAGCGTATAATACTATTTTACGAGTTTATCCTAGTATAAATAAACATATAGATATGGTTCATTACCAGATCACTATTCCAGAGAAAGCTTCTGTGGCAATAGACGGTTTTATTGCAGATACGGTCACCCCAATAAAAAATTTATATTTAGTTGGTACAGATGCAGATGACCGAAGTATGGGGATAACCAGAGCTGCTTATTCTATAGTAAAACTCATAACTGTTCTGAGAAAGGAAAAAATCCTGGATTCGTAATGTTGTATCTTTTATTTTTTGAGCCTTCAAACATTACCAAGAAAAAAAATTATTTAAAAAAATGCTGCAGAACAATATTTTGATTAAATCAAAGAATTCTATAGAATCTTTCGTTCTTCATTTTCCACTCCTTTTTTCAAAGTGTTATCTCTATATATTATCCCTCACATAATTTTAATTTGTAAATAAATTCGCAGTCGTTTGAGGCAGTGATAGTTATCGAAGTTTTCCGGATTATTCCAGAGAAAAAACATAAAAGGTACAAAAAAATGGTGTGTCTAAGCGAATACGACTTTGAGATTCTCCTGAAGAACGCAACTCCGAAAGAATGCGAAAACTTTATTAAGGAACGTTCGGATGAAGTGTATCTGGTACCCGGAGGGTACAGTATAAAAGGTATTTTCCTTCTGGGTACAGCTATTCCTGTTGGTTTTTCAGGAAATGCCATATTATTCCAATTCATAAAGCCCTGCTTCGGTCTCTTTGTACTGAGGATGAAAGATGAAGCAGAGGAAATCAAGAAACTTAGAGAGCAGTATAAAAAGGACAAAAATGTAAAGAAGATAAAATGAGACTAAAATGAGACTTTTAGTCAGGATTCAGTTTTCAGGCTTTAACCTTTCTCGTACATGCAGCAGCCCTGCACTCAAAGAATCCGGCTGCAGGCAACTCATGGATCGTGGTCGCGACAATCATACCTTCTCCGATTTCTTTTACGACCATAATAGGCCTGCCTCTGTCATCTTCAAGAACAACTTGAGCATCTGTCTCTGAAAAATAGCCGTCACATCCTGCAGGGGGAATGATGTTTTCTACAAGTTTCTGAGCTTCGTGTTCGTCCACAGGATGGGGTGTGCAGGAATTTTCTTCCATTACGTATTTCAGAGAGAAAGGCAGCCACTCATACTCATACTCAGGCACAAGAGGACTGAAAATGAGAAGGGTTCCGCCTTTTGTCACAAATTTTTCAAGAGAACGCTTGCCGCGCTCAAGCCCGGACCCTGTTTTTGTATACTGTTTATTTGCAAAACCGGTCGGCAGGATAAGGATTTTACAGGCTGGCAGGTAAGGGGTGCCAAGGGATGTTGAGAGCGCACGGCTGCACTCAAGCCCGTACTCTACAAACAGTTTTTCAAAAAGAAGGGGACAGTCCCAGAGCAGAATTACGTCACTCATAAAAAGGGATAGTAAGCTCCCACATATGAATTTATCCATCCTGGTAAAAATTCATTGTGTAAAGGAGGATGCAGACTCCGTACTTAAGACTCTTGACTTATAGGTGCAGCTAACATCTACGTTTTTTCTGAATTCAAAAACAATCATATGAGGGCTGGAAGAGACCGTGAACGGATGACCAGTGTACTTGAAAATATTTGAATAGTATAATGCAACACGCTCGCATACCTTACTATCAGAGTAATCGTGAATTAATCTCACACACTCGCTGCCCTTCTCAGTACAGACTTCGATTTCGGTTCCTATACTGTCAGTAAGGTAAAGTGCTTTGAAAATCATTATATGTTCTGCAAGTGTGAAAGCCTCCGGGGGTTTGCCCGTAAATAACTCGAATTCTCTTGCCATATCCTCTACTGAAGGAAGACTTCCGGAAACAAAAGCTTCAAAAACTTTTTTATTCATGCTGAGCCGCTGGTAGTTTTGATCCCTGTAGATTTTGATAAGATTTTTCCAGAATTCCGGTTTTCTCTGGATCTCCTTGAAAGTGCTCTCCATTGGTCCGAAGTATTCCTCAAGTCCTTTAGGGACTTTTTCGTAGTCAAGAAATTCAAACCTTTTAAAATAAACTTTAGTCACATTTGACTTGCTGAACAGGCCCTGTATGTCAAGCTTCATATGTTTTGCCAGAAAGAGGGAAAGGCTATGGGCAATTACTCCCCTGAAGCAGGGATTGCCATTTGAAAGGGTCAGGATTAAAGATTCTGGTTCCGGGCTTCCAGCGAATTCTGCGTCTACTTTAATTTTCCAGCCCAGTCTGTCATTCAGCGCGTTTACATAATTAATAAAATCAGGAATTCTTTTAATAGTATACGGGTTTATTAATTCGTATACATTCGACTCTTCAATAAGCAGGCCAGAAGTTTTCTTAATAAACCACTCAAGCATGGTATGATGGATAAGCAGAAATTCTTCTTCTTCAATCAGTTTATTGCGAGACTCCGCATTTTTTAAAGCCTGACTTGAGTTTTTTTCTCCGTTTTCATTCTTCTTTCCTTCGATAACTTCAGAGGCAGTTTCGATAGAGTCCCTTATCGCTGCACTTAAATTTCCATTATTTTTGTCCAGAAAGGGCTTTAATTTATCTATGTAACATTGGTCAATCGAGATGTTTTTTCGAACTATCAAGTGGACATCCTCTTTTCCCTTTTTGGAATGCAGAAAAATCGAGTTTACCTCGCTCTCTGCACTTTTCTATATTTGTAAGTCAGTAATAGATTGTAGTTTCTACTTATTAATTTTTTTGCTGGAGCATAGAACAGAAGACTTATATTTAAGAATAAAAGTCTAAAAGAAAGAAAACGAAAAAAACACAAGCATAAAAAACAAAATTAACTCAAAAACAAAAGGTAAAAAGCCAGATTTACACAGACAGTTCATTTAAATTTTTTATTCTGTTAGAGGAGGAAGGAAAAGGACAATTATCATTAATGAGGTAAAAGGCAGCATACCAGTCTTAGCAGCTATGGGAAAGATATTAACATCCGTCCGTAAATTCCATAATGATAAGATTTGATACGGTCCTGACCTCAAATGTATAACCTGCTGCCTTGAATATTTTTGAAACAAAATCTATAAGTTTCGTAATCGCAGTTTCTTCAGAAAATTGATGCCGAATTTTTATATTCATCTTTCCTCCCTCAACTGTTCTTTCAATATCATTGGCAAGCTGGGTAACAAAAGCCAATTTTTTGCAAATGGCAAGCAGTTCGTAAAAAGGAATTTCCTGAATAGGCTTACCTGCAGATGCTTCAAAAAAACTTGTTACATCAGGAATCTCCCCCGAGAGAAGGGATTCAAATACATCCCTGTTAAGGTTTATCCGCTCATATCTCTGTAACCTGTATCTTTCTACTAGAGAGGTCCAGAAATCAGGCTTGCTTCTAATTTCTTTAAAAGTATAGTCAAGAGTTCCAAAGTTCTTTCTAATCCCGGGAGGAACATCCATATCGGATTTATGGTCCTTAAGAAAGATACGAATCGAATTAGATTTCCGATGGACAAAAGGAACATCAAGGTTTAGATAGCGGCCGAGGAAGATAGAGACCGCTTCAGCAAGATATGCTCTCAAACTGGGATCCCCGTTTTCGATTACTATCACCTCGGACTTATCCTCCTAGGTGCTGGCGTAAACTTCAATACCCCAGCCCATGTTCAGACTGCGCTTATTGAGATACTCAATGAGGTTTGAAACACTCCTTATTTTGTACGGATTGAAAATTTCACTTACAAGTTCATCGTCTACCAGTATTCCATCAGTGTTTTCAATAAGCCACCTGAATGATAACTGGCTGATTAATATGCATTCTCCGCTCTCGATCAGGCTATTACGAATCTCAGGATACTTTGTTGAGCCCTGTGTAAGGTATTCCATGGCGTCTTCTACGGACTCATGACCCTGAAGAGCAGCATCTGCAAGCTCTATTGCATCCCTTATTGCAGCACTCAGGTTCCCATTATTTTTGTCCAGGAAGGGCTGCAATTTCTGAAGGTATTCATCTTCCATAGAAACGTTTTTGCGAATCAAAGGCTATCCCTGCATTATAAAAGTTGTTTTTCAATAAACAGCCTGCGGCGCAGGCACATTCTAGACTTAAAATTAAAGCAGATTTAGATGATTTCATGTTTATAAAAGTTGGTGCTTTTTTTAAAAATCCAGATCCGAAGAGACTTTTACAGCATCCTGCAATGAAGTCTCAGGAAGTGAAAAATCAAAAATTATAAGCCCTGACACGTAAGTTACACTGAATCTGTGCAGGCCAGCCTCAAATAAATTGGAAAACAGCTGGATAAGTTTTAACACTACACATTCATCAGAGTAATCGTGTCTGATTTTGATGTACTCTTTCCCTTTCTCAGCGAATATCTCAACATCGCTCACAAGCTGTGAGGCAACTACAAGGTATTTAAAGAGGGGAAGCAATTCCGAAAGAGGGATTTCACGAAGAGGGCGATCAGCTTTAATTTCAAAATATTTTGTGATATCAGGTAATTTTCCTGCCAACAAAGCTTCAAAAAGATTCTTGTCCAAATTTACCCTTTGATAGTTGAATTTTGTATAGAGTTCGGCAAGCGTTACCCAGAAAGCAGGTTTTCTCTCAATTTCCCTATATAGGAGGTCTTTAGAACCAAAGTGTTTCCTGACTCCAGGAGTTATATCCTGTATGTCATGCCGGGCAGAATGCCTCAGGTATACGGTAATTGAGTTGGACTTTCTGTGAAGTGCTTCTGCGTCCAGGCCCATCCAGCATGAGAGGAAAATACAGACAGTTTTTACGAACAACTCGCGAAGGTCCCTGTCTCCCCCAATAAAATCTATAGTTGCATCCTCATTTTGAAAGCTTTCTTTAGCAGAACTCAGGACTTCAATTTTCCAGCCCATTAGTCTACTGGTGTTGTTCAGGTGCTCTTCCAGCTCAGATATGGTGGTGATCAGATAAGGGTTTATAAGTCCATGGACAATATCTTTATCAATAAGCTTACCAGCACTGCTTCTCATAAGCCACTTCATCATCTGTTGATTTATCATTACATATTCTCCGCTCCTGAGAAACTGTTCCCTTATTTCAGGCAAACTTTCCTTTCTTTTCAGGCTTTCAGCGGTCTCTTTTAGAGTTTCATGGCTTTCAGGGCAGAGGCTAAACAGGTCGATTACTTCCCTTATTGCTGCACTTAAATTTCCTCCATTCTTTTCCAGCAGAGGCTGGAGTTTCTGGAGGTGAACTTCATCTAAAGAAACGTTTTTGCGAATCAAAACAATCCCACTTCTTTGTTTTAAGATTGTAGCTGGCCCCAGAGAAATTTCCATCTGCAGAATTAAATACCTGAGGTTTGAGAATCATATTTATATCGCAGTCTCAACTCAGGTAATTATTATAGACATTATTACGAAATTTGCACTTCCAGACAGTTACTGGTTAAAAGATACAAAATATAAATAATTTATTATTTCATCTGGAAAATATAAATTTACATATTCTCCTAGCAGTCTTTTTTCCAAAGTCCCATGACCGGAACGGTTTTAAGGTCTACATATATTATTTAGCCTCATGACCTGCGACCTAGAAAGGCTTTCGAGAGTCCGTATGATTGCGGACTACCAGTTCGGGAAAGGTACAGGAGCAGAGCTCTTTCCTGACGGATCAACGTTCCAGTTGTCTCGGACAAAAAGAGTACGCCAGGTCCTTTATTCAGGCAGGAGAATTGCAACTGCAAGAGCAAAGGACGGCTTTTTCACTCTCAGTATTGAAGGTGCTTCCATAGTCCACAGTCTTCTACCGAAAAAAAAGTTCAGGGTAGTCATATCAGATGACGCTGCTCCTTTTGTGGAGGCAGGGAAAACTGCTTTTGCAAAGCATGTAATTGAGATTGACCAGGAACTTCGAGCTGGAGAAGAAGTGCTCGTTACAGATAAAGCAGACAGGCTGCTTGCAACAGGGCAGTTGCTCTTATCTCCTGTAGAGATCCTTTCTCTTGACAGTGGAGCAGCTGTAGATGTACGGGTAGGAACTGGTTCGAAAAAAGAAGAATAAATCCTTGAGATCTGGAAACCGATCAGTAAATTATAAAGTGTGAAACAGTAAGAAAAAGAAAGAATGCGGAAGATCAGATAAAGAAAATAAAGGTAGTTAAAAAATTTTAAATTTTATACAGAAGAGCAAAAGAATTTTTACTTTTTATACAAATTTTCATATAGCTAGATATAATATATAAGATGTAATCCTTACTGCTCAAAAAATGAGAATGAGCGAAAAAAATGGATAAGAATATATCATAGACAGTTATTTTTGCATGAATATGAATACTACTCACAAAATAAAGAGTTGTGTTTTCAGTATTGCTGCATAAAAAACTTTCCCTGAATCCGCACCTGAAATCTTTACACCAGATCATAAAAAAGTTTCCCCGGAGAGTGAAAATATCTCAGAGCCAGAGCAGATCCTAATGTACCTTCTGGTTCCCGACAATACCAGAATAGAAACAAACAGAATTATAGTAGAGGGAGATGTTATTGTCGGCAACCACTCCAGCGTCCAGTACTGTATATCCGGAGATACTGTCATCATGGGAGAAGGGGTTGCTGTTTCAGGGGATGTGGTAGCCTTCTCTGATGCCAGAATTGACATGTGGTCAAAAATAGGCAGTGGAGTTAAGGTCGGAAGAAACGCCTATCTGGGAGAATTTGTCACCATTGATGGAAAACTGATTGTAGAAGGGGACCTGGACGTAGGAAAGGAAGTCAAAATTAAAGGCGGATTTGAAGCCAAAGGCTGGATCATTGTCAGGAACCCTGTCCCAGTAATAATGTTTCTGCTTCTGTATATCAGAGAAATGATGCGCCTTGGAAAAGGAGAAGAAGTAGAAAAAGCTCTTGAAGAGCTTTTTGATGACTCTGAGGAGGGAGAGAAACTTGATGGAAAAGAACCTGCGGAAAAAGTACTTATCATACCCGCAGACACAAGAATATCTCCTGAAGCCATTGAGGTTGGCGGAAAAGCGGTTATCGGGAGCAACTGCTACCTTATAGGAAATCTCAGGGTACAGTCTGTCGAAACCGGAAAAAATCTGATCCTTAAAGGAAGCATCAGTTCGGAAGGAAACATAACAATAGGAGAAAACAGTACTGTCTATGGAAACCTTATTTCGAAAGGGCAGGTACATATTGGAAGGAACAGCAGAGTCTTCGGAGGAGTAAGAGCTGATGCTGTGTTCCTGCACGAAAAAGCGAGAGTGGACGGCACAATAAAAGCACCTTCAGGAGTATCTTTTTTACGAGAAGCATCAGGAGAAATGCCGCCTCTTGCAGAGGTTAACGCTTTAGGGAAAGTGCTTATGGTTGAGGCAGAGGAGCCGTTAAAGGGTGAAACTGAAGAGAACCTCATAAAAGCTGCGGACCTGGTCGAAATAGATTCTCTGATTAAAACCGGCCCGAAAGTCAAAATCGGTTTTGTGCCCGGCATGGAGAAAAAATCTGCCAGAACCAGGTCTCTTGCGAGAACCCGACATTTTGCAGGGCCCAGATCACAGAGAAAGAGACAGGAAGCCGGAGAGCACCAGAGCTAACCGGAACTCTTTAAATCCGGCTTTGAGAATGCACAGTTCTTCTGCTGAAAATTTTCAAAATGGTTACTCCCGGAATATAGAGTTTTCCTGTAGATCCTTACTTCTTTGAGCACTTATTTTGCTCTATAGCAGAAAATTTTCTTTTTCTAGAGAGAGCAGATAACCAATAGTTATTCTCAAAGGATTCCGAAGGAATTAGCAACTATCCGGTTTTTGAAAAGTAAGGGAAAAATTTAAACTGAGAAACTAGTTAATCAGGAAATCATTAAATCCAGGATATGTTCAGTAGAAATTGAAGATCCATTTAAAATTAAATCCAATTAAAACGCTCACAATTGACATATAAACTCATGAATTTTCAGTACATTGACGAAAGAAAATTTAACATCCAAGATAAATATTCACTGTTAGATCTTTAGATAAATTTATAATTACAGATTTAAGGAAAGGAATTCACTTGACAGAAAACATTATTGAATCCGGGGACCTGCAGGCAAGGTACAATTCTACTATAGAAAAAGACTCAAAGTATGTAATGCAGACTTACGGGCACCATCCCCTTGTGCTTTCAAAAGGCAAAGGAGCAGTTGTTCAGGATATTTACGGCAAAGAGTATATCGACTGCGTTGCAGGCATTGCGGTAAACAACGTGGGACACTGTCATCCGGCAGTTGTTAAAGCAATCCAGGAACAGGCTGAGAAGCTGATCCACGTTTCCAATCTCTATTATACAGAAATCCAGGCAGAATTTGCTGAAACCCTTGTATCGATTACGGGTATGGAACGTGTCTTTTTCTGCAACTCTGGAGCTGAGTCCGTAGAAGCTGCAATGAAACTGGCCCGCGTGACTACCGGAAAAAGTGCATTTGTAGCAACTGAGCATTGCTTCCACGGTAGGACCATAGGGGCACTCAGCGTGACTCACAAAAGCATGTACAGGGACCCTTTTATGCCGCCTGTAAGTTCGGGAACCACCTTTGTCCCGTATTCCGATGCCGATGCTATAAGGGAGGCAATCTCCAAAGACACCGCAGCAGTAATCCTTGAACCGATTCAGGGAGAAGGTGGAGTCAATATCCCAGGTCCCGGATATTTAAAAGAAGTAAGGGAAATCTGCGACGAGACCGGAACCCTCCTTATCTTTGACGAAGTGCAGACAGGCTTCGGAAGGACAGGTACCTGGTTCTGTAAAGAGCAGTTCGGAGTTGAACCTGATATTATGAGCATGGCAAAAGCTATAGGAGGAGGATTCCCCATGGGTGCCATTGCAGCGCGCAGCGGGTTAAGCTTCGGGCGCGGGCAGCATGCCTCTACTTTCGGAGGCGGACCTCTTGCATGCGCGGCAGCTCTTGCTTCGATTCAGGCGATAAAAGAGGAAAAGCTTCTGGAGCGCTCAAAGGAAATGGGAGCTTATTTCATGAAAAAACTCTCAGGCATGACAAGGGACGACGTTGTTGAGGTCCGCGGGAAAGGGCTTATGATAGGAGTTGAAATCAAATACCCCTGCGGAAAGTTTGTAGATTTTGCAAGGGAACGCAGCGTACTTGTAAACTGCACCTCGGATTCGGTACTCCGCCTTGTCCCTCCGCTTGTAATTACGAAAGAACAGATAGATGCGGTAGTTGATGTTCTTGAGCAGGCGTGAACTGATAAAAAAGGAAATCTTTGATATTGCAGAGTACGTTCCCGGAAAGTCCATTGAAGAGATAGCCTCCACTTACGGGCTCGACCCGACATCGATTATCAAACTCGGTTCAAACGAAAACCCTCTGGGACCTTCCCCAAAAGCTGTCAGGGCTCTTGTAGAGGCAGCTCCCGGAGCAAATATCTACCCTTCAGCAGATGCACGCGAATTAAGAGAAGCTCTCTCGAAATACACAGGTTTTCCGATGTCGAACATTGTCGCCTCGGGACCCGGAATGGACGGGCTTCTTGACGGGCTTTGCAGGATAATTATTGAAAAAGGAGACGAGGTTATCGTCCCTACCCCTACCTTTTCCTATTATGAACTGCCTGCCAGAGCCTGCGGCGGAAAACCCGTATTTATCAGACGGAACCCGGACTTCTCAGTAAATCCTGAAAAAATCCTTGAAGCCGTATCTTCCAGGACAAAAATTATCTTCCTGTGCTCCCCCAATAACCCGTCAGGCAACATCCTTCCCGAAGCTGATCTGAGAAAAATCGTTGAAAATACCCATGCCCTTGTGTTTGTGGACGAAGCATATGTTGAGTTTGCGGACAGAAACCTTGCAGCACTTGTAAGGGAATATGACAACCTTGTAATTGGAAGGACTTTTTCGAAGGTATTCGGGCTTGCAGGATTGCGTCTGGGCTACGGGATAATGCCTGAATGGCTTGTAAAAGAGTACTCAAGAGCGGCCACCCCGTTCTCTGTAAGTCTTCCGGCTTTACGAGCAGGACTGGCTGCGCTTTCGGACACAGACCATCTGAATAAAAGTATAAATCTTGCAAGGGAAGGCAGAAAATACCTGAAAGACAAAATCCCATTTATGGTTTATCCTTCACAGGCAAACTTCGTACTTGTGGATGTCGCCCCTTTAAAAGCAAAAAAGATCACTGAGAGCCTTCTGAAGAAAGGAATAATCGTGCGCTCCTGTGATTCTTTCAGGGAAGCCGGAGATTCTTTTATCAGGGTAACGGTCGGTACTCCTGAGCAGAATGAGAAGGTTGTCAGGGCTTTTGAAATTTCGAAAAGCGAAGTTTAAAGCCCTGCTACCAAAACCTTGATCCTTTCCTTAAATTTAATTTTTTAAACATTCAAATTTTTTGAAAACCAGACTTTTTTAACTTATCCGATCCTAAATTTTCTCTTTTTTTCTCTTTTTTTCTCTCACTTTTATTCTATATTTTGAATTTTCATCAACGGATAATTCAATTCAGAATCGTATTCAATTGCGACCTTTACACGTGAAGAGCCGTATTTTACAGTGATTTTAACCTCAAGCATGGGTCCTTGAAGTTCTGTGTATCCGAACTCGCTGTTTAATTTACTTTTTAAAAGATCCCGGTCGATTTTCACTGAGATGTTTTCTACGAAGGGCTGAACCGAAATGCTTTCCTGAATAGCCTGCTCAAGGCTTGAAGCTGTTTTCAGGTTTATAGGGGAACCTGTAAATTGATGATATAGAGCTCCCAGTTTTATTCCTGCTTCGAAAAGTGCGTTATCCCTATCTGTTATTTTATTTTCGGTCAAATTAATCCTCTCCTTGCCAGTTCGATGTGACTGTATGCTGGGGTAATTTTTGAAGTAAATTTACTTTTTTTACTGTTTATCTTTCCTTCCTTCAGCTTTCAGCCCTTTCTTGCTGCCGTAATCTTTGCTGTTAGCAATGCTGATCAGAGGAATCTTCAAGAAAGGTGAAAAGAGGTAGCTCAGCATGAGGATAAAGGGCAGGAAAGAAAAGAACCGCATATACTGCACATCGATAAAGTAAAGAAGCATAGTTATCCCGAACACAGAAGCCACAAAAGCCAGAATTCTGATGTTCCTGATCTTGGGATAATTTACAGTGCTCACCATAAGTATAGAGAGGGCAAGAGTCAGAGCAAGCAGAACATCTACTATCACAAAGTTTTCCCCGAGCAAAAGGTATGTAACAAGCATTATGCAGCCTGCGGTAATAGGAAGCCCTTCAAATCCTGCCTTCGGGACAGATATAGTAGAATTGAAACGGGCGAGCCTGAGTACGCCACAGACAGCATAAAAGCCTGAAAATATTCCAACAATAGGCTCTTTTGCTCCGAATTCGAGGAATATGAGAAGAGCAGGAGCAACCCCAAAAGAGACTGCATCTGCCAGGGAGTCAAGTTGCTCCCCAAGTTCTCCCCCTTTAAATCGACGGGCAATGTATCCATCTGCCCCATCTGCAATTGCCGCAAGCAGAAGTAAGATTAGAGCAAAGCCAAAAGAGTCACTCTGGGCAGCTACTGCAATGGAGCCAATCCCGCAAATCAGGTTCAAAAGAGAGACCAGGTCCGGGAGTCTTAACATCTGAAATACGTTCATATTCAAAAGTTCCTGTCATTATTTATTGTTGCTATAATTGTCTTGCCTGCAAGCACTCTCTCCCCTTTTTGAACCTTAATGTCAAAATTATGAGGAATCGTTACATCAACTCTTGATCCAAAGCGGATCATACCAATACGCTGTCCCTGCTCTACAATATCATTCACACTTGAGTATGTGACAATCCTGCGGGCAATGGTGCCTGCAATCTGTGTGACCCTTACATCCCCGTACTTGCTGTGGATAATAAACTCATTTCTTTCATTCCTTTCCGAGTCCTTACAAAAAGCAGGAAGATAACCACCTTTTTTGTAGACTATCTCCCTGATTTTTCCGGAAATCGGAGCTCTGTTAACATGTACATTCTGGAGAAACATAAAAATACAAATTTTCCTGCCCCTGATATCGATAATCGTGCCATCGGCAGGAGAGATCATGTAATCATCAGAAACTTCTACTTTTCTTTCGGGGTCTCTGAAAAAAATAACCATAGCAAAAGTTAATGCCATCCCCATATGAGCCATATGATTAAGGAAGGTTAAACTATCCGTCGCCCAGGAAAGAATTGCAAACAGGGCGGTTACAGACGCAGCTGTAAAAAGCCAGGGTTCAGATCCTTTTGCAATCATTAATCTCAGTCCCCAGCAAATCTATGCAGAAGATATTTCAATTCTTCGGAGAGTATGACCCAGAGACCATCAATCATCGTCAGTAGCTCAGGCAGAATCTTGAGTACAGCATATGAAATTAAGAAGAGGGCTATTCCTGACCCTGCCTTTGCAATATAATTATGGGCAATAATGAAACTGTCCGCTCCAAACCACTGTTCCCCATAAGCTACAACCACAAAAATATCCCTTATAAGGTTGAGCACATAAATCACGGGCACGGATACAATGAAAGCCGGAACCAGACGGTTAAGAGGAGCTCTGACCGCACCTATCAGCCCCACAAAAAGAGCAATGCTTTCAATTGCGGTACAGCCCAGGATGATCTCGACCGTATATCCGTTAAGAGTTATCGTATTCCAGGATTTCATGTATGCAGGGACCCCGAAATACTGGAGAACCCAGGTAACCTGGGAGGTAACGTTCCCTATAATCCAGGTGTTCAGAGGAGAGAAATTTGCAAATGGGAAGTAAACAAGAGCTCCAAGCGCACTTGCACTTGTAAGCATTGAAGTTATGTCAAGGGAGTTTTCCTCAGTCTGAGCTGAGAATGTCGAGTGCATTATTTCTCTATTGTTTTTTAGAACTAGGAGACCCTCTTTATACTCGCGGAGCATGATATATGCCACAAGTAAGCAGAAAAAGGCAAATACAAGCGTAAGGACCACATTGGCATAATCCTGAGTCTCGATGTAGTGGAGAGGCTGGTATCCCCAGTGAATGGAAAACAGACCCCATCCTATTCCCCCTATAAGTTTACGAACTCTCGAAGTTCTGGGGATGACGGATGACGCAATCATTAACCCGACTGCGAGCCAGAGTACACTTTCTATCATTTTTCACGCACCTTTTTGCCCGGGATAAAGTTATTCAATATTCTATGTTTTCCAATGATATCGGAAAATCTCGAGCAAGTTCTGAAGTTTCCAGGAAGTAGAATATGAAGTTCCCTAAAATAATTTATAGATTTCCATAAAGTTCTACAAAGAACTTAAAGTTTTCACATCAATAAATATTAAGGAACTCAAAGGTTATGGATTTTACTTTTCTGATATATCGAATTTACAGTCATCTAATGAGTTGTTCCCAAATGATACATTGGGACACTGGTAGACATGTACCTGAAAGATAACACCAGAGAACGCATCTCCGGTAATATAGCGTGATGATATCGATAGATGATACCGAGTATGGGCTACGGCATGTGACCTAACTCTAGATATATAAATACCTGCCCGGACTTCTGCAGTCAGGCGTTTGGTAATGTTAAGAGCCCGCATGTTAAGGGCCTGTAGATAAATAACAGATTTCTATTATAGAAAAATAGCGGAATATAAAACATTTTTATTTACAGGAAAAACTATCTGGACTCAAAGTTCAAAAAATACGTGAAGAGCTTTTTGGTTATCTATAAAAGAGAAATCTTTAATAAAGGCTATTGTGTAAGTGACTCTTTTACTTGATGAGACTCGACTCATAGAACAGAAAACCTAGGAATAACTCAAAATAGAATTAAAAAGATTAAAAAAATTGAGAAGAATAATTGAAATATGATGACGAGTTTCTACAATATGTACAATACTAATATATTATTCTCCCTGGCACTTTGCCAGAAAAAGCTAATCAGGAACGAGGTTAGTAGAGGAAAAAATATCTCACGAAAAGTGAACTGCGAAGGCTTTTATGAAACATACTACCCCCAGCCTAACTGTTGACACTGTAATTCTCTTTAAAAACAAGCTTGTTCTGGTGAGGAGAAAAAACCCTCCCTTTGAAGGAAAATTTGCCCTTCCTGGCGGCTTCGTCGAAATCGGAGAAAGTACAGAAGAAGCAGCTTCCAGGGAAGCTTTTGAAGAAACAGGCCTTTCTGTAGAGATTATCAAACTTATCGGTGTCTATTCCGACCCTGAACGTGACCCCAGGAGGCACACAGTCTCCGTGTGCTACCTTGCTAAAGGAGAAGGATATTTAAAATCAGGTTCTGACGCTGATGCTGTTGAACTTTTTGAGTTTGATTCGATTCCTGATCTGGCTTTTGATCATAATAAAATGATAAACGATGCAAAAAGTGATATTAATGCAATTCTGTACCAAATGCAAAAGTATGATGTTTCCTAAAGACGGTAATTACCAGTGCAGAAAGTGTGGGAACATAATACCGATTGAAAATAATGCAAAGAATTTCGTCTCCAAAGCCAAAATTGACGATCACGAAGTAGTGGTACTCGAAGGTGAACAGACCTCAGGCCTGCCAACAACGAGTGTAAAGTGCCCTGAGTGTGGGAACAACACAGCAGCTTGGTGGCTCAGACAGCTCAGGTCTGCAGATGAGTCCGAAACGCGTTTCCTCAAGTGTACGAAATGCGGGTTCACCTGGAGAGAATACGACTAAATTCCACACTTTTTCCTTCCGGGCCCTTCTTAAAAACGTACTTCTGGAAATATAACTCAGAAGAATGTATTTCTGAATAACGGATTCTCAGGTCAGAATTTCTTTAGTATCTCAGGCAGAGCCTGAAGCTTCCTGATTTTCTGACCAAGATTTATATAGTTGCCCGGACTTTGAATCTAATAGTTTAGCTCGATTTCAGATGTGGTTACCTATTCCGATTCAAAAACTTTCCTCAAAAGGATAAATTGTTCCAAATTGTAAGGAAATTTATATATCCAGGGATAGATAAGGAGTTTAAGGCTTAATTTATTTGATGGAGAAGAATCATGTTCAAGGCAGCAATTAATGCAGAGCTTCTGAAAGACGCGATTGCCGCACTGGCTGTAATTGTAGATGAGGTCAGATTCAAAATTAAACCCGAAGGTATTTCAGTAAAGGCGGTTGATCCTGCCAACGTTGCTATGGGAATTTTTGAACTTGGATCATCGGCTTTTGACGAGTACAGCGCTGATGAGTGCGAAATAGGAATCGACCTGAATAAGATTACCGACCTTCTGGGAATTGCGGACAGGAGCGATACAGTCCGGATGCAGCTTGAAGAAGGAAGCAATAAACTCCTGATTGATGTAGGAGGGCTGTCCTATACACTTTCTCTTCTTGATCCTTCAACAATCCGTGCAGAACCCAGAGTTCCCCAGCTTGAACTGCCTGCCAAAGTTGTCATGAACGGTGCAGACCTCAGACGTGCCGTAAAAGCTGCAGAAAAAATAAGCGATCACATGCTTATGGGAGTTTCCGGCGATACTTTCTATATGGAAGCAAAGGGCGATACCGATCAGGTCCGGCTGGAAATGGGCAGAGACCAGTTAATAGACCTTAAAGCAGGTGAAGCTTGTTCCCTCTTCTCCCTGGACTACCTGACAGATATTGTCAAGCCAACAAACAAGGTAAGTGAGGTTACTCTCTCACTTGGAAGAGACTTCCCCATCCTGATTGACTTTGAAATTGCGAACGGCGCAGGAAGAATCTCTTACCTTCTGGCCCCGAGAATTGAGTCGGACTAAGGTGGCATGCAGGCAGAAAAACTTGCATATTACCCATTTACTTCAGAAGCATCTGCCCACGTTGGAAACCTGGGAATTTCCTTAGAAAGCCTGCTCAATTCGAGGGCTTACAGGGCTGCAAGAGCCAGGGGGATAGAAAGGGTAAAAGAGGCTCTGGAAGGAGAAATTAAAAAATCCCCTGTATCAGGGGAAGCCCAGGTGTTATCAGAACTCCTTTCCTATCCTTTTGCAAGAATGCTGGTTGCCTGCGTTGACGATCAGCTCTTCACCAGGCGCTATGCTCTGGCAGAAGCCAAGGCTGCTCATACTTTTTTAAGAAATGAAACCCCGAATTTTTTGCTCGAATTCGGAGAAGGTTTTGAAATTCTTGCAGATTTTCAGGACTCCTATTTCAGCATGCATTTCACGGACTATATCCGGTTTTCAAATTCCCTGAAAGACCCCTCCTGGAAACTGACAAACCGCCAGCTCAGGGCAGGCAAAATAAAAATCACAAAAGAAGAGTTTGCAAGGCTTCTTGAAGAAGCGGTCAGGGAAAGGATTGAACAGTCCTTCCCTATCCCGGAAATCCCTCCCGAAGTCTCCAGTTTCTGTTCTCCCTACGTTGCCGAGATAAAGGAGCAGTTCGAGGTCCAGAAAAAGAAATTCGGGTCTACGGACTTTGGAGCTGTTGAGCCCGAACTCTTCCCTCCCTGTATTGCCCATGCGCTTGCAAACGTACAGGGAGGGATGAACCTTGCCCATTCTATGCGTTTTGCGATGACTTCTTTCCTGCTCAATGTGGGCATGTCAGTGGATGAAATCCTGAACCTTTTCAATATTTCTCCTGATTTTGATGCAGAAAAAACTCTCTATCAGATAGAGCATATTGCAGGCGCTACAGGCAATACGTACAAACCCCCAGCCTGCGACACTATGAGGACTTACGGCAACTGCATAGGAAAAGACAGGCTCTGCGAGAAAATCAGCCACCCTCTTGGGTACTATGAGAAAAAAGTATTCATAAAAAATAAGGAGAGAGAACAGGCAGAGGGAAAAGAAAAGGAAAATGAAAAGAATGATGGAAAGGGAAAAGGAGATGAAAAGAATGATGGAAAGGAAAAGGGAGATGAAAGGGAAATAAAAGAGAAGTGAAAGAGAAGTAAAGAGAAATAACAAAAAAAATGATAGTAAAATTGTAGGGATGCCAGCCATTGGCTGTTCACAATTGGCCGCTCATGAAAACTGCCTGACAAATTCCTCTGGCATTAAAGTACGTTTTGAGGTTTCTTCAACCGATAGTCCTTCATTTAAGAGCCTTTTTACTACACTTTCCATGGGTTCTCCAACTTCAACGATATGCATATCAGGGTCGTAAAATCTGATAACCCGCTGTCCCCAGGGCTGTTCTTTTAATTTATGTACATATTCAATGGAATCCATACCTTTCAGCTTTTGAAGGAAGCTATCTAAATCTTCCTCTTCAAAATACAATTCAGAATTATTTGATTTTTGAATAATGTTATTCTTATTTACGCTTATTAGATCTGAAAAATGCGATTTTAGATGTATTGCAAAGCCGCCTTCAAATGATATGTTTTCGCCAAAATCATACTGTATTTTTTGATTAAGAACTTTTTCGTAAAAGTTCCTGGAAATTTCCATATTGTTGACAACAATAAGCGGACATATAAACTTCATTCTATTCCCTCCTTTTGTGGTGAGCACGATACTGGATATAATTCATTGTCCCAAATTATTGTTTATATAGCGATAATAAACCTTCCCGATTAATCCTTTGAGTGTTCGTTTCGGTATTATTATTTCTGTTCTTTACTTCTGTTCCTAAAAATTACTTTGGTATTTATTAATCTCAGCCTAGCAAGCTGAAAGTGTCAAATTCGATGAGTTATCATACAGTCCAACATACAAACATTTAAAATCACTGGATTACTACAAAATTTATGAAAAAATAAGGAGAAACAGGAAATGAAAAATCTGTTTGATTTAACGGAAAGAGTTGCTATTGTAACAGGTGCTTCTTCAGGTCTTGGAGTAGATTTTGCCAGAGCTCTGGCAAATCAGGGTGCAAATATTGCTTTAGTTGCACGTTGTGAGGAAAAATAAAAGGAAGTACAGAAGAGAATTGAAGAACTTGGAGTAACCTGCCGATATTACGTATGTGATGTGATGAAAACAGAACAGATTAAAAATGCTGTGGAGCAAACAGAAAAAGACTTCGGCAGAATTGATATCCTTGTAAACAATGCCGGTCTTGGACTTGTTGATGCTGCAGACAAAACAACTGATGAAATGTGGCGCACAATGATTGATACCAATCTGAACGGTGTCTATTTCTTTGCCCGCGAAGTCGGAAAAGTAATGTTAAAGCAAAAATACGGAAGAATCATTAACATCGGATCTATCCACTCAACAGTGTCAATGAAAAGACTGCCGGTTACAGCTTATTGCTCAACAAAGGGCGGAGTTTTAATGCTCACCAAGTCTCTGGCAACTGAGTGGGCAAAAGAAGGCATTACTGTCAACGCAATCGGACCCGGTTATTTTGCTCTCGGAATGGCAGAAGGAGTTGTCGCTGACCCGAAATTTGCAAAAATTATCGAATTTATGTGCCCCATGGGACGTGCAGGACAGTCTGGAGATCTGGATACAACAGTTGTTTACCTTGCATCCGATGCATCAAGATATATTACAGGCCAGATAATTACAGTTGACGGCGGCTGGACCGCACTTTAACGCAAATGTTGTTGTCTTTAAAGATCTGAATTTCAAGTATTTCAACCAATTAGAAGATTATGATGACACATCAGTAAAAGAGAGATTCGAAAACGGAACTTTATCTTTCTTATATCTGCTTCAACTGTTCTCCTGTTTTCAAAAAAGAAAGTTCGGCAGAGGTATGTTTCAATACAAAAACTAAAACTATGAAAACTAAAAAATTGCCTGTCTCACAGGCAATTGCCTAAGCTCTTAAATTTTTACCAAAATCCGAACCTTTACCTACCTGAGTTCTGAAACTTTATCGAAGCTTGAACTTTACCTTCTTTTGTATTCCCTGCATTTTCCCACGAACTTATCTACAGGGAAACTTGCAGGATGGGAGTGCATATACCCTGCAAGGGTGTTGTGCTCGATAAGACCGTCAAAACCATCCTGTATACCTTTTCCGCGAATCATTTCGTATGCAAACCTGGCATCACGGTCGCATTCAGTAAGGGAATAATGGAACTCATGACCCCTGATATTGCGGGAAGAGAAGTTTTTGTCAAGGGGACGGGCTTCGGTATACCCGAGAGCTTTCAACCGGTTAGTCATGCGCGTATTTGCAGGCACAACATCAGCCAGTTTATAGGTCCTGTCATCGACCTCGTAAGTTCCGCAGAGATAGAGAAGACCGCCGCATTCTGCGTAAATAGGCAGGCCGTCAGCCGCAAGCCCTTTCAATTTCCGGGTGGTCTCCGAGTTTTCAAGAACTTCTGCATAAAGCTCAGGGTAGCCGCCTCCAAGGTAAATTCCGTCCACATCAGGAACTTCTCCTTCCATTGGGCTGAAAAATACCACTTCTGCTCCGTTGTCTCCGAATGAATCAAACATATCCCGGTAGTAGAAACAGAAAGCAGGATCCCAGGCAACTCCTATCTTTAGATCCGTTCCCAGACTCTGGATTACTTCAGTTTCTGGAACCGAACAGGGCTCGGCAAGTTCAAGCACTGCATCAAGGTCAACGTTTTCTTCGATAAAGGCTGCCATTTCCGCAGTGTTGTAGTCCTTTTCATGCGCCATGTAGAGCCCCAGGTGCCTTGAAGGGACCTCAATTTCTTTCCTTCGGGGAATCGTGCCGACAACAGGAATATTGCCAGGGAGCGAATTCACTACAAGTTCTACATGGCGTGGGCTGCCTACCTGGTTCAGGATCACGCCTGCAACCCTGATTTCCGGATCGAACTCGGAATAGCCTTTCAGGAGGGCTGCGGCACTTCTGGACATGCCGTGGACATTGATTACCAGAATCACCGGAATGTCCAGAGTTTTTGCTACGTGTGCCGAACTTGCAATTTCCGTAGAATCAATTCCGTCAAAGAGACCCATTACCCCTTCAACAACAGCAATGTCAGCATCTGCAGAAGTACGGGCAACTGTCTGCCTGACACCTTCCGTACCCATCATATAGGTATCCAGATTTCTGGACGAACGCCCGCAGATGGCTGTATGGTGGGAAGGGTCAATGTAATCCGGTCCTACCTTGTAAGGCTGAACTTTAAGCTGCCTGTGCTTTAAGGCAGCCATGATACCCATGGAGACTGTGGTTTTTCCAACTCCACTGTGGGTTCCTGCGATAAGTATTCCTTTTGTCATTTGGTAACTATTGTATAGATTAATATATATCAATTCGGCTGTTAAGGAGAACAGCAACCGTTTACCGGAAAAACCAGTTGTTCACGTACACAGCGTATTTGCGCACATTTGTTCAGTGCTTATTCGCGTAAATTAGATGTGCAGTTTAAAATTAGATGTGATTTTAAAACAAGCCTAATTTTAAAAATCAGGATTGAATAAGTAAGCTTAAAGTAATTTAAAGGCAGAGAGAACAAAAAATCAAACTTTAAAACTTTTCTTTCTCGACTCTCCGAAATAATA
Organism: Methanosarcina horonobensis HB-1 = JCM 15518; assembly: GCF_000970285.1. NCBI lineage: Archaea > Methanobacteriati > Methanobacteriota > Methanomicrobia > Methanosarcinales > Methanosarcinaceae > Methanosarcina > Methanosarcina horonobensis. The sequence continues at coordinate 4,909,978 of NZ_CP009516.1, forward strand.
TGCGCTACCGATATATATTAGCTGCAATTAGGTATTATAGTAGATGAAACATATCGCTAGCAGATATTCTTTTTAGTCCTGACGCTTTTGATTATTCCAGATAACCGGGTCAGGACTCTACCAAAAAATATTATTACCTCCATAATATAAATACGCAGGGGAAATATGAAGGACAACAATTCAGGGAAAAGTTCCCTGCTTAGGGAAGAAAAAGAAGAAAAAATCCTGGTTGACCCTTACGGGCGAAAGGTAACCGGGCTTCGGATATCCATTACTGACAGGTGTAACCTTTCCTGCATGTACTGTCACAACGAGGGGGCAGACTGCTGTTCCTGTGGCCCAGTCGGGCACGAGATGAGCCCGGAACTGATCTGTGGAATTGTTCGGGAAGCAGCGAAATTCGGAGTGAGTAAGATAAAATTTTCCGGAGGAGAACCGCTTTTCAGGAAAGACTTTGAAGATATCCTTGCCTGTCTCCCACCTCTAAAAGAAGTTTCTGCAACTACAAACGGTATTATGCTCGAAAAGCGTGCAAAGACCCTTAAAGCTGCGGGGCTGGACAGGGTAAACGTGAGCCTGGATACTCTTAATTCCGAGAAGTACGGCAAGATTACAGGAGCTCCGCCGGGCACGCTTGAGAAAGTTATCAAAGGAATCGACAGTGCAGTTGAAGCCGGATTGACTCCCGTAAAGCTCAATATGGTGCTCCTGAAAGGCATAAACGACAACGAAATCGATGACATGATGGATTTCACCCGTCCTTATAAAGGAAAAGTCATCCTGCAGCTTATAGAGCTCATGAACATTGCTCCTGAGCTTTCAAAATATACCATTGACTCAAAAGCCCTTGAAAAAAGCCTTGAAGAAAGAGCTAGCGAGGTCAGAGTCAGGCACCTGCATCACAGAAAAAAGTACATTATCAATGGCGTGGAAGTGGAGTTTGTGCGGCCAATGGACAATTCTGAGTTCTGTGCTAACTGCAGCAGGCTCAGAATCACAGCCGATGGAAAGCTTAAGCCCTGCCTGCTTGTACACGATAACCTTGTTGATGCAAGAGAAGCAAAGACCCCCGAAGAGATCGAAAAACTTCTCAGGCTCGCAGTAAGTCGGAGGAGACCTTACTATACTCCAATTATAGGAATTGAAGAATTAGAAAAGAAAAGGAGGCAGGAAAAGTATATAAAAAGAAGTAAAAATAAAGCAACTGAGAAATAGAGTAGAAAAAGGTAAAAAAGGGAAATAATTGAAGTAAAAGAACCAAAAAATGCAACGAGGAGAAAAAAATGAAAATTGAACTTCTGGTAGACGGCAGGAAAATCCCGATGAATGAGTTTGTCCAGACAATAGTAGGAAACGTTATTAAGGCAATGGTTGAGACTCTTCACACAATTGATAGCGACTGGAAAGAAATTTCTATTCGTATAGAACAGGATGAAGCAAAGTAAGGAAAGAAAAAAGAAATTTAAGAGTTTTTTCTGAAATAAAAAAGAAAAACAGGTTTACCTGGTACAGATTCTATTCTCTTTTTTTAGTTAAAACACATAGATTAACTTTACTGTTTTCAAAGGTATTTTTCGATATCAGAAAACTCGATTCTTGCAGTTGAATCAAGGGAGATCGGAGTTATTGATACATGCCCCTTCTGCATAATAGCGTGCACGTCGGTCCCTTCTTCTTCTTCGCGGATAAGATCACCTGCAATCCAGTAATAAGGCCTGCCCCTGGGATCGCGACGTTCTTCAACGTCGGTTTTAAAGACCTTCCGGGCAAGGCGGGTTATTTCTACCGGGGTGTCCTCTTCGGCATGGTAAGGAATGTTGATATTCAGGAGATCCACATTTTCCGGCATGCCATGCCTCAGCACGTTTCGGGCAATTCTGTTAACTACTTTTATCCCTGCTTCGAAGCGCTCTCTATGATAATCCCTGGGGTCATCGAATTTCTGTCCCTCATCAAGCACCTGCATGGAAGCGGCAATTGCCGGAACTCCATAGCTTGCAGCTTCAAGGGCTCCTCCGATGGTCCCTGAGGTAGTGATCGTATCCGTGCTTATGTTTTCTCCAATATTAAATCCCGAGAGCACCAGGTCAGGCATTTCCTTGAGAATTGTGAAAATGCCAAGAATTACGGAGTCCGTGGGAGTGCCACCCACCGAATAAGCAGGTATGCCCCCTACATCAGTCTTTGTGATCCGGAGGGGCTCAAAGATAGAAATCGAACGCCCTACTCCACTCTGCTGGACAGCAGGAGCCGAAATTGTAACTTCCCCAAGATCCGAAACGCTGTCAAAGGCGGCTTTCAGGCCTGTAGAGTAAACACCGTCATCATTTGTAACAAGAATTTTTGGGACCATCAGCTTTCCCATAAGTTGCCGAATAATTTAAAATTTATGGAAAGGCTGCACTGATTTTAACCTTTGTATTGCAGGTAAATGTTTTCCAGATCCGATTTTCATTCAAAGATAATTATAGAAACAAAAATAATATATTATGGGCAATATATATTAATAAAAAAAATGTTTAACGGGGGTGAGAATAAATCCTGAAATCTCAAAATGAAAATGGGAAAAGGGTATTATCCCGTGTAATTTTGTTTTTCTTAATCATAGATTAAAGAATCTTTACCAGAATTTCCAATGTTACTGGTAATTGAAAATTTTATAACTGTAATAGTTATTATAAATCAACAAATCGGAAAGAGTGAAAGATTTCAGTTAAATGGCTAAAATCCGGAGAAATTCGGGGAGTGGTATTGATGGTAGAAGCACAGGAAGTAATAACACATGTACACGTAAGAGACAGGACTGCAAACCCTTCACCATTGGGATTTACCGGCCTCGGCCTTTCGGCAGTCCTCCTTAGCCTCAGCTATATAGGACTTTACCCTGTGGACTCAATGATTGTATCCATGGCAATTTTTCTTGGAGGTTTTGCTCAGGTCTTTGCAGGCATTATGGCATGGAAGAAGGGAAGTGTTTTCGGAGGCACGGCATTCTGTGCGTTCGGGCTTTTCTGGTTCTCCCTTGCAGGATTGATACTTATGCCTTCACTTGGGTGGATTGAAGGTCCTGAGCCTTTATCACTTGCAGCCTACCTCTTCCTCTGGGGAGTTTACACCTTCGTTATGCTGATAGCAACTCTGAAGCTGGGCAGTAAAGCTATAATGTTTGTATTTGTGACCCTTTTCCTGCTGTTTATGCTGCTGGCTGTTGTAAACGCCACAGGAAACACAGGCCTGCTCGTCATAGCTGGTTATGTAGGGCTTATCTTGGGTCTTTCAGCCCTATATACCGGCCTTGCTGAAGTGCTTAATGATGCATACGGAAGGACAGTCGTTCCTATCTGAGCCATAAAAGGAAAGGCAAAAAATAAAAGGAGAAATTAAGAAATAAAAGCATGAGTAGAAAAAAACCTGGAAATTAAACAAGAGATAACAGGAACATAAGATTAAATTTAGAAAAAAATACAACGGCAGAAATGCCGAAGCAAAGGATAAAACACAGGGCTGTTTGTTCAGCATATGCTGGGCCCTGGTTTTTTTGATCTGATAGTGCCTCCTTTTCTAGCTATTGACCGGTCATTTTGATTCCTATTCACTTTTTAACCTGAGGATTTTTGAAATAGGCGGGGTATTAAAGAAAGATGTTTGAGCCACCCTACGTGGATTATTCCAGCTTCAGGTGTTTTGAGTCCAGGATTGAAACAAAACCTCTTTTCCATGGGTAAAACTTACACAATTGTGAACGGAATCTGACAAGCCTGAGCACTGAAAAAGCATTTTGTTTTAACTTTTGGGGCCTCAGACTTGCAGTTTCCAATTACACACAGGTATAGTTAAGCTGTGTAAGTCCTGCGATACCAGAATCAGTAAGAGCCTGTCCGTTTAACTGACCATTGGTATTTCATCGGGCTTTCCTCAGCTCAGTCCGGAATAGTCTTTTTTCTGTAGAGGTTGTTTTCAATTCAAATTCGAAAGGAGGCAAACCTGCAGAATTTTATTATCTGCAGTTTTAAAGTGTGTTTTTAATTTTAAAGCATATGTTTAACTGTGTATTCATACAGGTGATAAACACTTAAAGAAAACATTATCACCTTCATTGTTAGAAACTCCAGACTATGAAGCCATTCCCCGATCTCCATAATCGTTTCCGGTTGTAAACTTTTCTTTTCTAATACGGTTTTTATAATTTCATGTAAACTCTTTGCTAACATTTTATCGTAACCCCACTGATAATGTATTCTATCAGACGTTAACTCAAAGCATTCCCTGTTTGAAAATGCCCTGTGCGAGATATTTTTTTATCCAACGTAGTCTCAAAGGAGCCTTCTGTTTGAAGACGTCCTGCATAGCATACACTATCCGACGTAGTCTTGAAGAGGCATCTCCATATTGAAAATGCCATATTTTACCCCACCGACTCTAGCTTTAGAAGCTTGTCATATTAAAACTTGTTGAGCCTGTATAAGAGAATTTTATATGAGTACATGAATAATTTACAGGCCCTTCAATTAACTTTTTGACCATGAAGCAAAAAAAGGAAGCTGAATTTTGATGGCAAAGGAACGAAGCATACTAAAATAGAACAGAGCTTAAAAACCCAGGATCGAGAAAAGAAGCCAGTATCGGATGTTTATTTCTAACCTGAATTTGTCATGCAAATAAGACCTGAGCGCAGATCTCTCAGGCATACACAACTTCCTTCATAATAATGTCCTTCAGTTGTGGCTTGAGAGCTTTTTCAGTAACGAGGTCAATTTCCTGACCGAATAAGTCTTCCAGATAGAATTTAAATCCATGTAATTGTCAAAGGTTTTCTGTCCTTCCTCAAACACTACGAGTACGTCGAGGTCACTACACTATCTTCTTTTTCTTCTCCTCTCGCAAAAGATCCGAAAAGGCCGATTTTTTTGACCCCAAATTTTTGGCGGATAAGTTTCTCGTTCTCCTTCAAAGTCGAGATAGCATCCATAATCAGTACTCTGCTTCAATCTTTAAAATATTTGTCTCGAAAAGGCCGCAGGGTATAACAACAAGAAGAATTGAAAAACAGGGCAATATCAGTAGCTGTCCCAAACCTGTCTTTTCCCCGCGCCTCAGCATGACGCGAGCGCAAAGATTCGGAAATGCACACCCATATTGGCTATCAACTGGTGTAGAGATAAGTTTTAAAAAAGTATATATCACAATTTAAATTATTATTTTTATGAAAAACGAAATTTCTGGTCGCCCTTTTTCGCTAAAAGTCTATTTGCTAATTATCATTGCACTTTCATGGCCTTTTCAGATTGCCTACCCATTTTTAGGAGAAGCTTTTAAGCCCCTCCTTTTAGTATCAATGATCATGGTTGGTGTCGGCACTTATATTGCCGGCAAGTTTGTGTTCAGGGATGGGTTTGAAAATGCCGGCTGGCAATGGGGCAAACCCAGGCATTATTTATACGCTTTTGGACTTGCGTTATTTTTATGGGCTTTCCCGAGAGTTATTGAACAGCTACTGGGAATTTATGAAGCTCCTCAAGACGTAAGCACCACAACCATTCTGGCTGAGTTTTTATTTAGTTTTACAATCACACTCATTCCGGCTTTTGGGGAAGAATTCGGTTGGCGTGGATATTTATTGCCTCGTTTATTCGCCCGATACACGACCCGCTATGCACTGCTTCTGCACGGCTTTATCACCTGGGTCTGGCACCTGCCAGTTATAGTTGTAATGGGAACGCAGATAGCCGGCAATCCTCTTGTTTCAGTATCGCTTGTTATGCTTGTCAGTTTGATACCGACAGTTATGCATGCAGTTGTATTTGCCTACATCTGGTCAAGCACGCAAAGTTTAGCCGTATCGACCGTTTACCATGCCGCATTTGATGAAGTTCGTGATTCCATTGAAGGGACGGCTGGTTTAGGTCCGCTTTCACAAAACTGGCAAATGCTAATTCTTACTATTTTAGGAATTGCGCTATTATGGAAAGCAAAATGGAAAAAAACAGCTAACACTTCGTTATAAACTTGGTAAAATGAAGTTCAAATAAATTATACAGTTATTATTCATAACTTCATTTTTGGATTTCACTTGCGGACGCCAGGATCAAAACGGTATTAGATTAAAGGTAAGTCCAAAAAAGGAATTATTAACCCTATGTCTCCGCTCTTTCGACAATCCGCCGACAGACTTTATCCATCAGATACCAGTAATCCTTTATCTGTTGATAGATCTCCTCCACAGCCTCTTCGTCGTAGGTGTGAGTACTGAGATTTCTATCATCGGTCATTTCAAGAGTTTTCACTGTCTCTTCTTCCGAAAGGATACCTGCTTTGAATGCTTCTCTGAAACATGACTTTGGAGAAGTACACTCGATACCCTCCCTAACTCGAAGGTAATCCTTGATAAACTTCCAGAAAATGTCAAATAAATATTCAAATCTCTTAACTATAATCTCCCCTTGCCCTGGAACCAAAAAGTATCACAATAACATCTTCTTCTTTAAAAGTTTCAATAATAAGGGATTTCAAATCCTGAAGGCTTTTTTGATAGATAGGAGAAGAACTATTCATCTAATATTCATTTAAGGATTTTCAATACTTTAATTTAATGTTAGTCCTAGAGAATTTCGATTTCTGAGTTCAAGTTTAAGGTTCAGGTTTTGCATTAACTTACTTAAGCTAGGTAATTCTTAAAAGTCCCCACCTAAAGCATGCTTGATTAGTATAAAGTGACCAACCTCACTGCCAACTATCAATTTCTATCTTTTAACCCCCTCACCTCAGAGCAGTGCAAATTTAATATAATGATACCCTTTATCCATCTATTATTTCTAACAAATCAAAAATTCACGATTACCCGATATCCCCCAATCAATGTCACGAGGATTTATAAAATGGATAAATACGAAAAAGTATTCGAGCTGGCAAAGCGCCGCGGCTTTTTGTGGAACTCATTTGAGCTGTATGGCGGAAGCCGCGGATTTTATGATTACGGACCTCTCGGGAGCACGCTGAAGAGGCGCATAGAGCAGATCTGGAGAGAATTTTATGTTATCCAGGAAGGGCATATGGAGATCGAGTGCCCGACCATAGGGATTGAAGAAGTCTTTATCGCATCCGGGCACGTTGGAGGCTTTTCTGACCCACTTTGTGAGTGTATGAACTGTAAAGAAGCTTTCCGAGCTGACCACCTTGTAGAAGATGTAACTGAAGCTGCAGGGACACTGAGCGCAGAAGACCTTACCAGGGTCATAAGGGAAAACGAAATCAGATGCCCAGAGTGCGGTGGAGAATTCGGGGAAGCCTACGAGTTTAACCTGATGTTCAAGACCACAATCGGGCCAGGGACCGGAAGGCAGGGGTACCTCAGGCCTGAAACGGCTCAGGGGATGTTTGTGGACTTCCAGAGGCTGTCCAGGTTCTACAGGGATAAGCTGCCTTTCGGGGCTGTGCAGATAGGCAAGTCTTACAGAAACGAGATTGCACCAAGGCAGGGTGTAATCAGGCTCAGGGAGTTCACGCAGGCCGAATGTGAGATCTTTGTTGACCCGAGGAACAAGAAACACCCCAATTTCGAGCGCTTTGCAGATAAGGAACTTGTTCTCTATTCACAGGAGGCACAGAAAAAAGGCGAATCTATCAGGATGACTGTACGGGAAGCTGTGAAGAGCGGAATCATTGCCCATGAGGTCCTGGGCTACAATATTGCACTTACCAATGAGTTCCTGACAAAAGTAGGGATGGATCCTGCAAAACTCAGGTTCAGGCAGCACCTGACAGATGAAATGGCACATTATGCAATTGACTGCTGGGACGCAGAGATCGAAACAGAGCGCTTCGGCTGGGTTGAAATCGTGGGAATTGCCGACAGGACGGACTACGACCTCAAAGCCCATGCAAGAGTCAGTAAAACTGACCTTTACGTTTACGTTGAGTATGACGAGCCTAAAATGGTGACCCGCTTTGTTGTAAAGCCGAACATGGCCAAACTTGGTCCCCTCTTCAAGGGCAAAGCAAAAGCCGTTGCAGATGCCTTGAAACAGCTTTCGGAAGAAGAGCTCTCAAAGGACCAGATCAAAGTCACCGTGGATGGAGAAGAACTGACTGTCAGCTCGGATGTAGTGGACTTTGCCGAAGAGACCGTAAAGGTCAGCGGGGAAAATGTTATCCCTCACGTTATTGAGCCTTCCTACGGAATAGACAGGATCTTCTACGGAGTCATGGAGCATGCCTTTGATGAAGAGAATGTTGCTCAGAAGGCAGCAGAGTCCGGACTTAAAGGTGCGGAAGCAGCAGAAGGCGTAGAAAAGGCAGAAAAAAGACCTGAAGCAGTAAAGGATGAAAGTGAAGTGGAAGGCGAAGAAGAAGCACGCCTTGTGATGCACTTCTCAAGTGCAGTCGCCCCTGTTCAGGTGGCAGTTCTCCCGCTCCTCACCAGGAAAGAGCTTGCAGACCCGGCAAAAGAGATAGTTGCAAAACTCAGGGAGAAGAACCTGCTTGTCAATTATGACGATTCAGGGACTATCGGGCGCCGCTACAGGAGAAATGACGAAATAGGGACTCCCTACTCAGTTACCGTTGACTATGACACTCTTCAGGACGGAACTGTTACAATCAGGGACAGGGACTCCATGCGCCAGATAAGAGCCCCAATCGACGGAATAGAAAACGTGCTCTATGAGTTGATCTACAGGGGCAGAAACTTCGAATCCGCAGGCAAGCCCTTTAATTTCTGAATTGAAGAAATTAAGGATACTACCGGGTTTCTGAGCTGCGGGCTGAAGAACCTGCAGCAAAACCTTTTAATTTTTTTATTGCTTTTATAATAACTTAGTAATAACTTAGTAATAACAACTTAGTAATAACAACTTAGTAAAGTAAAAATAATCATGTAATATAACAACTCCATAATCCCGTAAAGTAAATTAACCATTAAAAATAAAATTGCCCTACAACCCCCTGAATCAAAATGAGCGAAAGTCTTTTTCCCGAGAAGCCGGTGTTCATGAGGCATCCGCTGATAAAGCCCGATACCGTTGAGCAGAGACTCTACCAGCTGAATCTGGCAGGAAAAGCCCTTGAAGGTCCAAGCCTTGTTGTTCTTCCTACTGGGCTCGGTAAGACTATTATAGCCCTTTTTGTGATTGCTTCCAGGCTCCAGCGCTTCGGGGGAAAAGCCCTTATTCTCTCCCCTACAAAACCCCTTGTTGAGCAGCATGCAGCTTTTTTTAAAAAGGTAATGGCTCTTCCTGAAGAAGAGGTTCTGGCTTTTACTGGCAGCATTTCTCCTGCAGAAAGGGAAAGGCTCTGGGCTCAGGGAAAATTGATAATATCTACTCCGCAGGTAATTGAAAACGATATTCTTACCAGGAGAATCAGCCTTGAGGACGTAAGCCATATCACTTTTGACGAAGCCCACAGGGCAGTCGGAAATTATGCATATACCTTTATTGCGGAAAAGTATTTTGAGAGCGCAAAAAATCCGCACATTCTCGGAATTACTGCAAGCCCGGGAAGTTCGGATGAGAAAATCTCAGAGGTCTGCGAAGCCCTGCATGTCCAGAATGTAGCCGTAAAAACCGAAAAAGACAGGGATGTTCGCCCTTATGTGCAGGAAAAAGAAATCGAATGGGTTCAGGTCAATCTTCCTGCGGAAATGGCAGAGATCCGGGGCTATCTGGAGAAGATTTTTGATGACAGGCTTGCGATTGTAAGAAATCTGGGTTTTTCCGCAGGCAGTGGAAAATATGTCTCCAAAAAAGACCTCCTGCTCCTCCAGAAGAAGCTTCAGGGAGAAATAAGAATAGGAGGGGATCCTGCAATCTTTTCTGCCATGTCCGTGGTCGCAGAAATGATGAAGGTGAACCATGCAGTGGAAATGGTGGAAACACAGGGGCTTGAGGCCCTGAGGAAGTACCTGGAGAAACTGGACGCTGAAGCCTCTTCCAGTAGTGCGAGCAAGGCTGCAAAAAGATTGATGGACGATCTCTATATGCGAAAAACCCTCTACAGGGTAAAAGAATGCGATGTCGAACACCCCAAACTTGCGCTTGCACGAAGAATAGTATGCGAGCAGCTTGAAGGAAACCCGGACTCGCGAGTAATTGTTTTTACGAATTACAGGGACAGCGCTGAAATGGTAGTTAATGCCCTTTCCGAAGTTTCCGGGATTGTTCCTGTCCGTTTTGTCGGGCAGGGTTCGCGCCATAAGGATAAAGGGCTTACACAAAAGCAGCAGGTTGAAATCCTGGACAGGTTCAGGGCCGGGGAATATAATGTCCTGGTAGCCACATCAGTTGCTGAGGAAGGACTTGATATCCCTGCCACAGACCTCGTCCTGTTTTATGAACCTGTTCCCTCGGAGATCCGGAGCATCCAGCGCAAAGGCAGGACAGGCAGGCAGCATAAGGGCAGGGTGACTGTTCTTGTGACAAAAGGCACCAGAGATGAGGCTTATTACTGGAGCAGCAAAAGCAAGGAAAAAAGGATGCTGAACAGTATGCACGGGCTTGAAGCTGTACTGGGTCCAAAAACTGCAAAGAAAAGTGCAGAACTTTCGGATTTTGAAGGCTTATCCTTTATTTCGGATTCAAAACCGGATTCAAAGCCAGGATTGCAGGAAACCGAAAGCGAAAGTAGAGATGAAATAGAAAGTGAGAATTGGAACGAACCTGGGGATAACGGCAGCAACAATTTTGCGGCTACGAGGGAAAACGGAGAAGAAAGAGGAGAAAATAAAGAGATAAACCTGGAAAAAAGTTCAGATAGAAATGGAAAGAAGGAAGAAAAAGAAAAAACTGATGCAAACATAAAAGAAAGGCAAAAAACCCTTGTGGATTTCGGAACCGCATCAGGAGAAAGATCAGCCGAATTCCTCAGAATAGTTATCGATCACAGGGAAACAAAAAGCGGAGTTGCAAAAGTTCTTAACAGACTCGGCATGGAACTCAACTTTGCAGCTCTCGAAATAGGGGACTATGTCGTAAGTGACCGTCTTGCAGTGGAAAGAAAGCGTACGGATGATTTTGCAAGTTCCCTGATAGACGGGAAACGAAACCTTTTTGCCCAGCTTTCTGATCTTTCCAGAGTCTATGAAAAACCTGTCCTGATAATTGAAGGGGAAGATCTTTTCACCTCCAGGCAGATTAACCCAAACGCTATTTATGGCTCTTTAGTTTCCATTGCTATTGACTTTGGAGTATCCATTCTGTACTCCCGGGATGAAGAAGAGACTGCTTCTATTTTAAAAATACTTGCAAAGCGGGAGCAGACAGAAGAGAAACGAGAAATCAATCCTCACGGGAAAAAATCTGCCAGCACCCTTGCAGAACAGCAGGAATATCTCATTTCTTCTATCTCTAATATCGGACCAAAAGCCGCTAAAAACCTCCTTTCGCATTTTGGCTCGGTAGATGCCGTTATGCGGGCTGATACAGAAGAGCTGAAGAAAGTAAAGCAAATAGGTCCAAAAACAGCAGCCAGGATTAAAGAAGTGTTCGAAAGCCCGTATAAAGGTTAAATTATAAAAAGAAGCTGTTTTAAGGCAGGATCTTATAAAATCTTATAAAAAGCGAAAATTTAAGTACAGACCTGATAACTGCTGAATTCAAAAACAAAACATACCCGGAGACTAAGGTTGAAAATCCAGATAATATGAGGAGGATAGCAGGCAAAACGTTAGAGGAAAACCGTGTACATAAAGCTTGCAGTAACAGATTCAACCTGTGCGCTCCGGGAAAAAACGTTTTTTACGGAATTCCCTTAGGGAATTCCCGCGAGAAGAAACCTGTCCTATCAATACCTTTTGACGTTGCAGAATATTTTTTCGAGACGCCGCCTGTGAACCGTGCATTTTGGCTCAGGCAGCACACCGAGGAGAATGAAAATCCACCCGAACGGGAAGAGAAGGATCATTGCTCCAAGCACCCTCAAAAAGGTAATCAGACATGAAAGCAGGTCTTTGTATATCTCTCGCATGCTTTCATCACCTCTCAATATACATTTATCTGGTCATAAAATATAAAGACTCCTAAAAAAAATTTATGAAAAATCATGATAAATCTGTTCGGCTTCAAAGTGCTGATTTTCAAAATAAAGGGCAAAAACATAACGATAAATAATTATAGAAAAAATTTCCTCAAAAATCATCTTATTGAAGTTAACGGAGTTAAGGAGAAAAACAAAAGCTAGTGGTAAAGAGATCAACTCCTCTAGATATTGACTTCTGTAAAATCAATCACAGGAAAAAGGATTCCTGTAACCAAAAAATGTGATATTATAATGAAAAATCAGGAAGAATAGGAAATAATAATAGATTTTGAATATATAACAAATAGATATAAAGAATATAATTAAAAAGCCTGCATAAAATACAAAAAGAATCGTCAAATATGCCTCATGTCGCAAAATCACTATCGTGAGAGATATGCCGCAGGTATGAGGGGAGAAAGGTCACATATTGAGATCAAAGTCTCCCGGAAAGAAGTTCAGGTTTTACAGGTAAATTCCGCCAGTCAGGGCATATTGAACTTCCTGAAGAGAAAAAAAGAACAGACAAATCCTATTTTCTCAAACAAACCTTCATATATGACTTTAATAGCTCATTTTATCCTGAAAATCTTCCCTTTAGCTCTTTATTTTGCATTTAAGCTTTTTTTTCTGGAGTTTTGTCTTCTTATAGACTTTATTTCCTATTACCTGATCACAGGCAGATTTTTTGTGTCATATTTTCCCATAGTCAGGCTATTTGTCAGATTTTGTATTTATTGGGCTTTCTTATTTATCGAGCTTTCTTATTTATCAGGCTTTATGCTTTATATTTCATACCTATCAGGTTTTCATATCTGCCCATCAGTTTTTACATTTGATTTAGCCGCTCTATCAGACCAATCCCTTTTTCGATCAACTCTAGATGCTCAGTGATACTACGCGGGTTCTTTTCATCCTGCATGGAAGCTGCAATATTGATCATCTTTTTAAAGAGAAGGTTTTCCAGCACTTCACAGTCCTTCTGATTGGTAGAAGCCCTGGATGCTTCCGTATGTCCTGAACGAACTGCAGCAGGTACGGTCTGAGCTTCAGGAACTGGCCTTCCTGCCTCTTCTGTTTCATAAGAGGCATAAGAGGTCTCCGGAGATTCTTCTTTCGTAAATGGAAGAGCTTTCCTTTCTTCCTCTTCAGCTTCCGATGTTCTTTGCCCGAACCGGGATTTCTGCCTGCGTGTCTGTACTTTCTTTCTGGGTTCAAAAGAAGGTCTGTCTCTTTCAGTAGAAGGTCCGGTTTCTGGAGCCTGGACTTCTGCCGCAGGTTCGGGAACCGGAGCTTCTTCCTCTTCTTCCCTGACATCACAGATTGGGCAGATTACCGTGCCCTGGTAACGAAACTTCGGGGCTCCGCAGACTTTGCAGTGCTCGGCGAGCATTGTGCCCCCAAGCTCCAAGAAACGGGCTATTCGCTTTACTTTTTTGTCTTTCTCAGAATCCATATGCCTAATCTTCCTTTTTGCACAGATTCTCACTTATTTTATAAGATTTTTCCTGTAGCTCCCTCTATATGAAACTACCTTTATAATATCCACAATGAAAAAAACTCTATACGCAGAATCGAGAAGAGAAGGCATTGAAATAATCAGGAACAAAGATTACCGATAATATTTTATATAACAAGCCTGTCTTACACTAATTTATTAGCTCTAATTTTTACATCATAATTGACTGCGAAGGTGATTCAAATGTCATCAAATGATTCAGCAGAAGTTATCCGACAATGTCTTCAAGTTCTAGACAGCATAACAAGTGACTCTTCAGTTCCAAGAAATATCAGGCGTTCTGTGAATGAAATTATGGACATCCTGAACAACGAATCCGAACCTCTCTTCCTGAGAGCAGCATCAAGCATCTCCATTCTCGAAGATATAAGCAATGACCCAAACCTTCCTCTGCACACAAGGACTCTGATCTGGAATCTTTCAAGCCAGCTCGAAACAATTCCAGTAGATGAGTAAAACCACAGATTGTAAAAAATTTTCTAGTCCCTCAAAAAAATTTTCCGAGAGCACTCAAAAGATCGAACCAGCTCCCGGAAAGGAAAAAGCTCAGATGCGTTTCTTGAGACGATTCTGTAAAAAAATCCCAGACTTAACCTGATTCTAAAAAAAGAGCTATAAGGGAAGTGACCCGGTAATTTTTATAGTCACCTCCATCGGATTTTGGAATTAACTGGAAGTAAAGGATACCGACAAGATAAAAACCAAGGTAAAAACCTTTTTCATCTTTTTTCTATTTTTTTCTATCTTTTCTTGACATTTTCTTTATCTTTTCTTAACATTTTTTCCTATTTTTCCTTGATATCTTCTCTTTTTCCGGGTCTGATTTTAAATTCGTATCAAATTTTTACTTGATTTTTACGTTTAACAGGAGAATTAATATAGATTAGTTGATACACGAAAAAATAGATAAAAAGAAAGATAAGGATATAAAATGCCTCAAGCTCGAGTTATACAGGACAAGAAACCTGAGTTGCATGTGAAGGCAATAAATAAGGCGAAGATAAGAAATAATACACTGCAACACTGAATCGAACTTAATATTAACTGCAGTCAAAGAAATGCAGTGAAAGCGAGATTTTGAGATAAATCTATGAAAACCTAAAAAAGCATAAAAATCAAAAATGCATGTAAACGTATAAAAATAGAGTGACCTGCTAGGTATAGAAAGCCAGTAAAACATAAACGTAAAGGTCTACGGGGGGAAGAAAGTAATGCTGGAAGAAATTTCTAACCGGATAAGGGAGAATCTTGAGGTCAAAGACAGGATCAGGGAAGAAGGACTGAAGATCTCAAGAGAAATTGTAAGGGAATGCAGGACAGCAAGTTTTGCCCTGCATGGGGAAGACTTTGAGAAAGCAGGTAACAGTATAGAAGCTGCTGGAAAAGCTTTAAAAAAGCTTAAGGCCCGATTTGAGGGGCATGCTGACATTTACCATGCAGGATTTGTAGAACATGCGCAACAAGAATACTCGGAAGTTACAGTCCTCTATAGCCTGCTGAAAGACGAAGGAAAAACTCAGAATCTCCCTTCTCCTGATGAGCTGGGAGTTGAGTATGCTGCTTACCTTAACGGGCTTGGCGATGTGGTAGGCGAGCTCAGAAGGCACATTCTTGACCTTATAAGGGGAGAGTCCTTTGAGAAAGCCGAAGTGTTTTTAGGGATCATGGAAAATATCCATGCAGTCCTGATGGACTTTGACTATCCCGATGCAATTACAGGCGGGCTCAGAAGAAAGACTGATGTGTCCCGCTCCTTGATAGAAAAAACGAGAGGCGATGTGGTAAACTCAATTCAGCAGAAAAAACTTGAGCTTGCGATGAAAAGTCTGGAATCCAGATTGTAAAAGAAAATCCAGATGTAGATAATTAGAGAAGCTCGGATGTAAGATAATCATATAGAAATCAAATTTAAAACAATTAACAATTCTCTCCTTCAGTGCCCTGACAGAATTAGGCTAAGAAGGAGCTAAATAATTTCCACAATAACCACTAAAATCGTTTACTATTCAGTGAAGTTACATTACAGTTCAGCACTCAGCTACCTGAAACCCGTTATCCAGTGCATTTTGCTGGGCATCCAGACATCAACATATACATATAAACGATAAAACCCTAAGGGTCTGATAGATCCGAATTCCAGTAATCAGTACAAGAGGATATCCATGAGATTTGATCCAGAGAAAGTAAAAAAAGATGCAAAAGAAAACTTTGACCTTGCCTGGAACGAAGGCAAAAAGATGGTCAAAATACCTACCCTTAACGAGCGCTACCCGAGAACAAATCTGAGATATGGGAAGGCTCATCCTGTTTATGATACAATCCAGAGACTGAGAGAAGCCTATCTGCGTATGGGTTTTGAAGAAATGATGAACCCCCTTATAGTTGATGAAAAAGAGGTCCATAAGCAGTTCGGAAGCGAAGCCCTCGCAGTCCTTGACCGCTGTTTCTACCTTGCAGGCCTTCCCAGGCCCAATGTGGGCATTTCTGACGAACGCATTGCACAGATAACAGAAATCCTGGGCGACATAGGAGAAGAAGGCATAGACAAAATCAGGAAAGTCCTTCACGCTTACAAAAAAGGAAAAGTTGAAGGAGATGACCTGGTTCCTGAAATTTCGTCATCCCTTGGAGTTTCGGATGCTCTTGTAGCTGACATGATTGATAGGGTTTTTCCTGAGTTCAAAGAGCTTGTCCCTCAGGCAAGCACAAAAACTCTACGCAGTCACATGACTAGCGGCTGGTTCATTTCCCTTGGAGCCCTCCTTGAGAGAGAAGAGCCTCCTTTCAATTTCTTCTCAATAGACCGCTGTTTCAGGCGCGAGCAGCAAGAAGACGCTTCAAGACTTATGACCTATTATTCAGCTTCCTGCGTGATTATGGACGAGGATGTAACTGTTGACCATGGAAAAGCAGTTGCTGAGGGACTTCTTTCTCAGTTCGGGTTCGAAAAGTTCCTTTTCAGACCAGACGAGAAGCGCAGCAAATACTATGTGCCTGACACCCAGACCGAGGTCTTTGCTTTCCATCCGAAGCTGGTAGGATCCAATTCAAAGTACTCGGACGGCTGGATAGAAGTTGCAACTTTTGGCATCTACTCCCCAACCGCCCTTTCAGAATATGACATTTCTTATCCTGTAATGAACCTCGGGCTTGGGGTCGAGAGGCTTGCAATGATCCTGCACGATGCCCCCGACGTCCGCTCCCTGACTTACCCGCAGATCCCGCAGTATAGTGGATGGGAAATGCCGGACAGTGAACTTGCAAAGCAGGTTTTCGTAGACAGAATGCCTGAGACTCCAGAAGGACAGGAGATTGCATCTGCTGTGGTTGCCCAGTGCGAACTCTACGGAGAGGAGCCAAGCCCCTGCGAGTTCCCCGCATGGGAAGGAGAGGTTTGCGGGAAAAATGTCAAGGTTTCCGTAATCGAGCCAGAAGAGAATACAAAGCTCTGCGGACCCGCTGCTTTCAATGAAGTGGTTGCCTATCAAGGAGACATACTGGGAATACCGAACAATAAGAAATGGCAGAAAGCTTTTGAAAACCACTCTGCAAGGGCGGGCATCCGCTTCATAGAGGCTTTTGCAGCCCAGGCTGCCAGGGAAATTGAAGAAGCTGCAATGTCAGGAGCAGATGAGCATATTGTCAGAGTCAGGATTGTCAAAGTCCCCTCTGAGGTCAACCTTAAGATAGGTCCTACTGCCCAGAGGTACATCACAGGCAAAAATAAAAAGATAGATATCAGGGGCCCAATCTTCACCTCGGTAAAAGCTAAGTTTGAGTGAGTAAACAGTAAAATTTGAGTGAATAAACAGTAAAATTTGAGTGAATAAACAGTAAAAACAGAACCAAGAGGCAAAAATAGAAGTAAGCCGTAAAAACAGGAATGAGCTGTATGCAAAAAAAGGAGTGCCGCTTTTGAGGTATCCGAAACTTAAGAGATTGATGGAAACCGGAGAGCCTGTGTGTATAACCTTTGAGATAGAAGGGAGCACAGAAGAAGAACTCAGGGAAGCAGTGGCATTCCAGAAAGCAGTATCATTCAACGGAACAGCTCCCGAAGGGGAAGTAGTCCTGAAAGGAAGGAAAGAATTTCCCGAGAAATCAGGCTTCCTTTTTTGCGAACTTGTGCAAAAAGCCCGTATGGGAGAGAGGTTCCGGATTTCAGGGCAGAGCTGCTCTCCCGGAGACTATATCCTGAGGCTTTCTGAAAAGAGCCCTGCCGAATATTATCTCAGGTCCGGCAGGTACAGGAATACACAGGCTGCAGAAAAAGCAGCCCTATCCCTTCCAAGATTAAAGAGAAAATTTTACTCGATAGTTATTGAGCCTCTCTCCCTTAATAAGAATAGTTTTGATGTACTGATCCTTTTCCTTAAACCCGCAAGAGCCATGAGAATTGTCCAGGCAAACGCCTATTCAGTAGGAAAAAGGACGTTAATTGATACGATGGGTGCAGCTTCAATCTGTGGAGACTGTACCGTACTGGCTCTTGAAAACGGAATGGGTTTATCCTTCGGGTGTAAAGGGTCAAGAAAACACAGCGGATATAAAGATTTTGAGGTTCCTCTTGGGATTGCTTTTGAAAAAATAGACGAAATAGAGGAAGGGCTTTCAAAGCTCCCCGAAACAGAAAAATAAGATACAATGTACGGATATGCGCCTCTTAGCTTTTTTTTATGTTAGTTTGTTCTTATTTTATTTTTTATTGTGTTGACCTTTTCTTCTGTCACTTAGTTGAGGACATTTACTATACTTTCCAGCCCGATAGCCTCCAGTTGTTCAGGAGAAACTACTGCAACGGTTGCCAGAAGTAAGATCAAGACAAGAGCGTAGATAATGCTCTTCAGTAAAAAGGAACTCATTGAAGAGCTTTTTTTGCGTTTACTGTCATCAACTTCTTCTGCCAGCCCTTCATACCTGACTTTTACACTTGACCAGTCGGCATTTTTCCTGCCTGACTCACCTGAAGAGTCATCAGTCTCAGAATCTTTGCTTTTTCCGGAGAAAACGTATTTTGACCAGTCAACAGCTGGAGACTCTGAAGATGAAGTTGATTGACAGGTACTTAGAGGATCATTGCTGGATTTGAACGAAACATAAGATATCGTGGTCGTTCTGAAAGGAGATTTGGAACCCGACGGCATATCAGGCATTTCCGGAGCCTGAGAGTCCTGGGAAGGCCCCTGAATACTTGAATTATCAGAAGCGACAGATATTTCCGTTACCTTTTCCTCTGGAGGCAGAGACATATCATATGCCTTTCTTTTTTGAGGATCTTTGAGGGTTTCGTAAGCCTCTTTGATTTTTATGAATTTTTCGTGGGCATCAGGGGACTTGGCTCTGTCCGGATGATATTTTTTTGCAAAATAATGATACCTATCTTCGATTTCCTCAGAACTCGCACTTCTGGGAATGTCGAATAACTGATAATAGTCCACTGCTTTTCACCCTTTGAAACTATGTATTATTACTGAGCCTAATGTTGAGACATTCTATTGAACTGTTAATCTATTGAACTGTTAATCTATTGAACTGTTAATCTATTGAGCCGTTAATCTATTGAAAGTCTACTTATCAAAGTATTAGTCATTGAGGCCCTCGGGCCTTTCTATAGTAACGCTTCTCATAATTCCGGTTCCGAGGTCTTTAGCTGTAGCATGTATTATTCCGTTAGCATCAATATCGAAAGTAACCTCTATCCGTGGAATTCCTTTTGGAGCAGGTGGAATATTATCGAGAACAAGCGTTCCTAAAGTAACATTTTTAGATGCAACCCTTTCCTCCCCCTGAAGGATTTTGCCTCTTACGACCTTCTGGTTATCGTAATGTGTGGTAAAGGTTTTACTGTTTCTTGTGGGAATTGTCGTGTTCCTTGGAATTATCGGTGCCATGAGATCCCCTATGGTTTCAAACCCGAGAGTAAGGGAAGTTACATCAAGAAGTACAACGTTACCTGCGTCAAGTTCTTCCTTTGGAGATTTAAGGTAATCGTTTCCGAGAATGCCAGCCTGAACAGCAGCTCCCATTGCAACCACTTCATCAGGATTAATGTTCTGAAGAGCTTTTTTTCCCATAAACTCTTCTACAGCTCTCACGACAGCAGGTATCCTGGTAGATCCACCCACGAAAATGACTTCATCAATTTCTGCAGGGGGAAGCTTCCCGTCCTGCAGGGTTTTCTCCATAATTGAGATAGTTTTTTTAACAAGGTCTTCAGTCATTGCGTCGAACTGTTCTCTTGTTATATCGATGTCCAGGTTTTTGTTTTCAAAAACATAGGGCAGATTAACATTTGCGGTTGTGAGAGTCGACAGGTCAATCTTGCAGCGCTCTGCAGCCTCTCTAATGCGCTGCATTGCCTGAGGTATACCCGAGAGGTCTTTACCCTCAGCTTCCTGGAACCTGGCAAGTAAGTGTTCAACGATCCGTCTGTCGAAATCGTCACCACCAAGTTCGGTATCCCCGCTTGTAGCGAGCACTTCGAAGATCCCGCCTTTAATTTTAAGAATGGAGACATCAAAAGTCCCGCCTCCAAGGTCATAAACCAGAATTTTCCGGTTATCAATCCCATCCCTCAGACCATAAGCAAGCGCGGCTGCAGTAGGTTCGTTTATAACTCTGAGAACTTCGAGCCCTGCAAGTTCACCTGCTTTTTTTGTTGCAAAGCGTTGAGAATCGTTAAAGTAAGCAGGAACGGTTATTACCGCTTTTTCAACGGCATCCCCTAAATATTTCTCCGCATCGTGTTTTAGTTTTTGAAGGATCTTTGCGGAAACTCCGTGAGGAGTAAATTTCTCATTGTTCAGTGGTACCCTGTAATCGGGTTTCCCCATGTGTCTCTTGATGGAATGAACGGTATTCTCGGGGTTAGAAACCATCTGCCTTTTGGCAAGATCTCCTACGAGTAACTCATTCTTTTTTGAAAAACCCACAACTGAAGGCGTAGTCCTTTTTCCTTCGGAATTGGTAATGACCTTGGGCTCACCAAGTTCAATTATCGCCATACAAGAATTAGTGGTTCCCAGGTCGATTCCCAGTACTTTTCCTCTGATATTTGCCATTGGCGCACCCCCAAGATTTTTATAATGTTTCGAAGAGATATTAATTTTTCTATTGGAGTTGTGATATACACATGTCGAATTAAATAATTTAAATAAATTACAAAGATTGGACAAATAAATAGTATAATATTTACTCAGATATAAAACGTTCTTTTTAAATTTTATTCATAATGGAATAATTAGCATGACAAAGAATAGGTTAAAAATTTTCAGCTTGAGAAAATAACCATATCAAAATCTGGACTTATTTCAATGAAGATGAAACATAAAGATAAGCTGTAGAAATCACAAAAAGTAGAATAAGAGAAAGAAAAAAAATAGAGAAAGAAAAAAATCTTTTGCAGATATTTTGATTTCTTTATAACTGCAGAAAAAATGAACTAAACAGATTAAGTGTTTACGTTTAATACCATAACTTACCTCCAATATTGCAAATGGAAAACAAGGAAAAAATAAAACTTTAGATAAAATATTTTATAAATAAACGAAATAGTTTGTATAAAATCTTATAATTTAGATTATAATTTTTTCTATTAAGAGAATTTATTTCTCTTTTATCCTCTATTGTTATTTTGCCATTTTTACTCCCTGACTATTCCTGATAATTTCCAGATTATTTACTCAAGTTGTTCTGGAAACTTAAGTGCAGAAATATATACCAATTACCTAATTTTTATTACCTGATTACCTAATTTTTATCGGATCTCCTACCTGTTTAACTGTTCTTTTCCGTTAAAGAAATCCGATATAAAACGGGTTCATCCAGGCTGTTCTTTGATGGAATATAAACTCAAAAATCCACTTATTCCGGAGAAAGCTTCGGGATGAGTTTATATAGAAGTACAAACATGTAAAATGCGATTTTAATTCCAGAGCTATTCCAAACTCACATTAATGGAGGATTAAATCGTGGCAGGACAGCCAATATTCATTTTAAAAGAAGGAAGTAAGCGAACCAGAGGCAGGGATGCCCAGAGCAACAACATTATGGCTGCAAAGGCAGTAGCAGAAGCAGTCAGAACCACCCTTGGTCCCAAAGGTATGGACAAGATGCTCGTGGACTCAATGGGCGATGTGGTCATTACAAACGACGGGGCAACCATTCTCAAAGAGATGGACATTGAGCACCCTGCAGCAAAGATGGTGGTAGAAGTTTCCAAGACCCAGGATGATGAAGTGGGAGATGGAACTACCAGTGCAGCCGTAGTCGCAGGTGAGCTCTTAAAGAAGGCCGAGGACTTAATCGAACAGGAAGTTCATCCGACAATTATTGCATCCGGATACAGGCTGGCAGCTGAAAAAGCTGTTGAGGTCCTTAACTCCCTGGCAATGAATGTGGATATGTCCAACAGGAACCTGCTGGTCAGCATTGCCGAAACCGCCATGACCGGAAAAGGTGCAGAAGCCTCCAAGAGACTCCTTTCCGAGATTTCCGTGGACGCTGTTACAAGTGTTGTAGACACAAACGGCAAGATGACAGTCGACAAGGAAAATATTAGCGTTGTCAAGAAAGTAGGCGGCAGGACTGAGGATTCCGAGCTTATTCCGGGCATGATCATTGACAAGGAAAGAGTTCATACAAACATGCCTGAAAAGGTCAAAGATGCAAAGATCGCACTCCTGAATACCGCAATAGAGCTCAAAGACACCGAAGTGGACGCAGAAATTTCAATAACTTCTCCTGACCAGCTCCAGTCCTTCCTTGACCAGGAAGAACAGATGCTCAAGAAGATCGTCCAGAAGGTAATCAACAGCGGTGCAAACGTAGTTTTCTGCCAGAAGGGAGTTGAAGACCTTGCCCAGCACTACCTTGCAAAAGCAGGCATTTTCGCTGTCCGCAGAGTCAAGAAGAGTGACATGGAAAAACTCGCAAGAGCAACAGGCGGCAAGCTCATCACCAACCTCGACGAGATTACCCCCGAAGACCTCGGCTTTGCCAGGCTCGTTGAAGAGAAGAAGGTTGGCGGCGACAGCATGACATTTGTCACAGGCTGCGACAACCCGAAAGCTGTTACTATTTTGCTGCGCGGTGGCACAGAACATGTGGTTGACAGCATCGACAGCGCTCTTGAAGACGCCCTCCGTGTAGTAGGAGTTGCAATCGAAGACGAAAAGCTCGTTGCAGGTGGCGGCTCTCCAGAAGTTGAAGTTGCTCTCAGGCTCCAGGAATACGCAGCAACTCTTGAAGGCAGGGAACAGCTTGCAGTCAAAGCTTACGCTGAAGCTCTCGAAGTTATTCCAAGAACTCTTGCGGAAA
Organism: Methanosarcina horonobensis HB-1 = JCM 15518; assembly: GCF_000970285.1. Classification (NCBI taxonomy): domain Archaea; kingdom Methanobacteriati; phylum Methanobacteriota; class Methanomicrobia; order Methanosarcinales; family Methanosarcinaceae; genus Methanosarcina; species Methanosarcina horonobensis. The sequence continues at coordinate 4,932,824 of NZ_CP009516.1, forward strand.
ACGCAGGTCTCGACCCGATCGACATGCTCATGGAGCTCCGCTCCCAGCACGAAAAAGGAATGAAGACCGCAGGACTTAATGTTTACGAAGGCAAGGTCGTTGACATGTGGGAGAACTTTGTAGTCGAACCCCTCAGAGTCAAGACACAGGTAATCAACGCAGCTACAGAGTCTGCAGTCATGATCCTCAGGATCGACGACATCATCGCTTCTACCCGTGCAGCTCCGAGCCCCGAAGAAATGGGTGGAATGCCACCAGGAATGGGTGGAATGCCGGGAATGGGTGGAATGCCACCAGGAATGATGTAATTCTCCAAAAGTAAAACCGAATACTGATTGAATCCAAAAAGGTGCAGTTTCCATACTGCTCCTTTTTAAAGTTCAATCAGAAAACATTCAAGCCTGAAAGCCTGTTTTCCGGACTCTCACCGGAAAATCCATGTGAATCTACTTTCTCTTTTTCTCTCAGGCTTCTTTTCAGGTTTTTCGAATAAATCAGAATTCTTTCAGGTTTTTGAATTACAGGCTATTTTTGCAGTCAGAACCTTATAAATGAATTTATAAACGGACTTATAAACAAATTTATAAAAAATCCGCAAGAGAATTCATAAAAGAATTAGTAAATGTGTTTTTGCAAATTAACTCGCTTTTCAACTTTTTTTAAGACAGTTGAGGATGTCTTCAGCTTCATACTTTGTTTTTATTATCCGCGTCCTGCCTCGCTTGCCCTTGCCTGTAAAGTCGGCGTCCACATAGTTAAGTGTCTGAAGCCTGTTGACCATGCCGTAAAAGCGAGTGTATCCGAGCTGTGTCAGTTCGTGGAATGATTTGTAGAGTTCTCCGGCCTTGACGTCATCTGCCCTTGCTATCAGTTCAAGCAGTTGTTTTTCAGAGTCCGAAAGGAGGCTTATGCCCCTGCACAGATGCAGAAGTTTGGAAGCTTCGTAGGCTTTTTCCGCATCCTCGGATAAAATCATGCGGCTTCCCCTACGCTCGGCGTTGAAACCCGAACGTCTCAGAAGGTCGATCCCAACCCTGAGATCTCCTGTCTTTTCCACGTAAGAGACGACAAGTCCCAGCACTTCGTCAGAGATTACTTTCGGGTAAAAACCGTACCTAACTCTGTCCTTAAGGATATCCAAGATCTCTGCCTCCCCATACCTTGGGAAGGATATTTCTTCAGGCAGAAAAACCGAGTTAACCCTTGAATCCAGGCAGTAAAGATCAGATGCATCATTTACGATCCCTATTACCCCGATTTTTGCTCCCGGGTATTGTTCATGAGCCCTCAGAAGAGAATACATCACTTCATTGGCGTGACCTTCACAGCACAGATAATTAAGATCGTCCAGTGCCACAATCAGAACTTTCTCCGAAGAAACCAGGAAATTTACAACAGTTTCAAAAAGTTTCCTGAAAGCAATCCCGGAATTAGGAGGGGAGATTCCAAAAAGCTGTCTGTAAATCCTGGACATTACCGCAAAACGTGTTGAATCGATCTGGCAGTTAACCTTCACAGTTACAATACCTGGAGCATGGGCTTCGATTTCTCTAAAGGTTTTCATAACTGCACTTGTTTTTCCTGTTCCCGGAGGCCCAACCAGCAAACAGTTTAAAGGACGCATACCGCGCAGAGCTGGTTTAAGTGCAAACCTGAGCGCATTTAACTGCGAGTCCCTGTGAGGAAAGTATTCCGGGAGATAATCCGGCTCAAGTACCGAAAGGTCCTTAAATAAGGTTTCGTCCCAGAGTAGTATATCGTTACCTGTCAAGGAAATATGCTCCTTTGTGATTGCTGTACTTTAATTTAGCATTTTTACTGCTGGATTCTCACCACTGAATTTCCTGTGATTGCCAGATACTGATTTTGAGTGCCGGTCTGTAAAGACATATCCGACTGATCTTGTCTAACTGATTATAAAGCAATCTAATTAGATATTGAATTCAGTGTAATTAAACATTTTAAGTTCCGCATTTTGAACACAGCTTTTAAAAGGTCAAATCTCAGATTTTAATATAAATAAGTTAAATTTTCGTAAATATATCTATTGCTCTGTTTAAATTTTTCATAAATATGTTTTATTACATCTTAGCTTTTTTGAATTTTTACGAATAATGAATTACTTCTAAACATGCATCCTGTAATTTTGGGAGACTGCCCATGAGACCGATAATTCAATAATATTGACAACCAACCCCGGATAAAGAAAGAAACTTATGATTTGTTCTGTTAACTTTATTTAAGTTTAATTTATAAAAAGGGTATTTATTGACTGAAGGCAAAACAAACAAAAGAAGAATTAAAATAGAAGCAACTAAAAAGTTAACAGAAAACACTAAAGAGTAAATAAATGCCATTAAAAATGGCCAAAAATATTTGAAGGACAGATTAAAGTATTACGAAATTGCTTGAAGAGCATTATAAGATTAATCGAAGAATAATTAGAGTAATTAAAACAGAGAGAAATTTCTGAGCACATATTTGAAGGTTAACTGCATATTTGAAGGTAACTGTATACTTGAAAAACAGACGCAATATGTTCGGTATTTATAGCGGATAGGGGGAAACATGGAAATCGAATCTAAATTTCTTGTACCTGAAGAGACAGATTTTAAAGCACTTGAAAATCTCTCCAAGATTGCTTCTTATACGATTTCTGAAGCCCATATCCAGCTAAATGAAGACACTTTTCTTGATACTGAAAATAAAGACATAATGGCTGCAGGATACTACCTGAGAGTGAGAAAATCTTCAGGGGAAAAAGGGAAATGGATCACCATCAAAAGTCTGGGAGGTTTTAAAGCAGGAACCCACAGGAGAGAAGAATACGTCAGTTTCCTGCCTGAAGGGCTTTCCGTACTCGAATGCCCCGACCTCCGGATTAGGAATATGATTTTTGAATTTACTTCAGGGCTTAACCTATCTCCGTTTATTACTCTCAAACAGAAAAGAATAATTCGCCAGTTAAAGCTTGAAGAAAAACCTATAGCTGACCTCTATCTGGACAGAGTAAACCTCAAAAGCGAGAGCAGGAAAAAAATATACAATGAATTTGAGGTTGAACTTAAAAGCGGAGGGACTGTTGATGACCTTGAGGCCATCCGAGCTTTCTTGTACAGTCATTATAGACTTGTAGAGAGTCCTTTTTCCAAATTTGAGAGAGCCTGTATTTTCAGGGAAAATCTCCCTGAAAAAACTCTTCTGGATCTGAGAGAAAGAGCTGTCTGTACACAGCTGGCGAACCACAAAAATATCTACGGGAAACAGGCTAAAATTCTGCTTTTACTTGACAGGGGCAGTAGTCCCGAAGAACTAAGCCTTCTACTCAAAACTCCAGCACCTGAGATCGAAGCCCTGCTTTCGCGGTTTGAAAAACAAAGGCTTTCTATTTTTCCTTTTACAAGATCTAAAGAAAAAACTCCTGAAAAAAATCTCATATTTTACTTCCAATCCGGAAGAGGGAATCCAGAAAAGAGCTGGACAGAAATTGGTTACGAAGAATGGTCTGCCGACACCCTCTTAAAATATTACGGGATTAGCAGAGAAAAGGCAGAAAATATAATGGCAGGATCTCTTGCTCTTTTTGACGGGCTTTCTGCTTATCACGGACTCGGAAAAAAAGAAAGAGAACTACTTGGACTTGCAGCTCTTCTGCAGAATATCGGGAGTACCGTATCCAGCAGAGAAGAAAAAACACTGATCAGCAGGGAGATTATCCTCACACATCCCCTTAAAGGCCTGAAACTTAATGAATTGAAGATGCTGGCTCTGATAACGGAACTTCAGGACTCTTCAAAAAGTGAGAAAAACTTTTGCCTTGCGCTTGAAGAGACGAATAATAATCTTTCTCCTGCTTTTCAGAACAAAGCTCTTACTCTTGTTGCTTTTCTCCGGATCGCAAGCATATTAGAAACCGGCAATCAAAGCTCTTTGCCCTGCAGGTTCAGGCAGCTTGACGGAGCCGTCGAAATAGAACTTACAGAACTTGATGCAGAAAAAATTGCAAAAAAAGCAGAAAAGAGAAGCGAACTTTGGGAATATCTCTTCAACACTGAGTTGCGATTCATTCAGGCCAGGGAATCTCTTGAATCCGGAGTCACAGATAAAACAAAGAGAGAAAAAGTAGAAGAAGATGAAGAAAAAGGAGAGGAAAAACTTCGGGAGAAAGTTGAGGACAGAATTGAAAAAAGGATAGAGAAGAAGAAAAGAAGAGAAACCCAGAAATTCACGGTCAGTCCGGAAGATTCCATGGCTTTTGTTGCGCACAGAATCTTTGCATATCAGTTCTCCCAGATGCTCGCCCATGAAAAAGGGACTCGAAAAGGAGAAGATATCGAAGAGTTGCACGATATGCGCGTCGCGGTCCGCAGAATGAGGGCAGCAGCAATAGTGTTTGGGGAATACCTTGAATCCGAAAAAGTGGAGCCTCACCTTAAAGGGCTCAGAAGAACTCTTGGTGCACTGGGCGGAGTCCGGGACCTGGATGTTTTCCGGGAGAAAGCAGAAGCTTACCTGAAAAACCTGCCACCAGGGCATGAGCATGACCTTGACCCTCTTTTTCTTACACTTGAAGAGGAAAGAGAAAAAGCCAGGGAAGACATGCTTGATTACCTGGACAGTGAAAAGTACAGCCGTTTTAAAAAAGATTTTTCGGAATTTCTGGACTTTCCGGAAACCTGGACTCTACCCACAAGTACGGAAAAACATGATTCTCTACCGCACAGGGTAAAGGATGTCCTTCCTTCTATCCTCTACGCCCGTTTAGCCGATATAAGCGCCTATTCCGAATGGTTAGAAGGACCCTATGTTTCTATTGAGAGGCTGCACAGGCTCAGGATTGCAGCCAAAGGGCTACGTTATACTCTGGAATTCTTTGAGAGTGTCCTTGGAAAAGAAGTTGAGGGTCTGATCAAGGATTTCAAAGTTTTGCAGGACCACCTTGGAGACCTTCATGACGCAGCAGTTGCAACTGAAATGCTGGGTGCTTATCTAAAGACAGGAGCCTGGGAACTTCCAGGAAGTGAAAAGGTATCAAATGAAAAAAAACAAGTAACCGAAAATCCTGAAGGAATTGAAGCTTACCTCGCCTATAGAGAAGCAGAGCTTTTAACATTACTTGACACTTTTCCGGAAGCCTGGGAAAAAGTCCAGACAGGCGAGTTTAGAAAGGAAATTGAAAGTGAGATCAGAAGCCTGTATGAGGTCCACTGACAGATTCTCAGTTATTTTTGAGAAGCAGTTTAAATTGAAAAAAATCCAGGTAACCCAATTTTTGAAAAGGCTTCACTTTGGAAGGAATTTTATTTCTGAAGAAACCTCAAGTTTTTAAGGAGTTTTAGTCCCGTGGGACTTCCTCAACTTCAATGTTTCCTTCAAAAACTAAAGGAGCTCCCACAGCCTGTTCTATAAGAACTTTGGACTGGAGAGAGTAACCGAAAATCTTCTTAAAGTATTTTTTTTGTTTCTCAACTTCCCAGATTTCGAGCTGACACTCCTTCTGAGCGTGCATTTCAAGCACAAGACTTTCAGTAGAGGCGATATAGAAACGAACATGAGATATAATACCGGTATGGGTACGGTCAAGCCCTTCAGCAATGCGGAGCAGGGCACTGAGCACCCGGATACTTTTTACAGCTTCTTTACTTAGTCCCTCAAGGTTGGGGTGTTTCTTTTTAGGGGTAATCTTCCTGTGGAAATAAGCAAGGTTCGCAATAATCTCTATTTCTTCAGGCTGAAAACCAGGGAGGCTGCTTTCTCTTATAAGATGGTAAGCATGTGCTTGATGGGTATCATATGAGAGGAATGTCCCTATGTCGTGCAGGGTTGCGCCGTACTCAAGAAGCTCTCTCTCGTTCTCCCTGAATTCATAGATGCCAAGAGCCTGAATGCTGTCAAAGAGCTCAAGGGCAAGCCTTGTAACGATATGGGCATGTTCCTCGTCAAAGTTACAGGCAAGGCCAAGCTGCATAATGCTGCGCTTTCTTACCGACATCTGCGTGACCATGTAGGAGAACTCGCTCTTTGAAATATAATCCACAAGCAGCCCTTCCCTGAGCCCCCGTTTGCTGACAGTAATCTCTGAAAGTCCGAGCTCCTCCATAAGAGTCTCTATGATCGCAGCCCCTGCAAGGATTATATCTGCCCTCTGGGAATTTATCCCTGGGAATTTGCGCCTTTCTTCAAGCGGAATGGCACACATTGCCCTGACTATCTCCTTCAGATCTTCGTACTCAAGTTTCTCAAAACTTTCATGGGCTGTCTTATGAAGGTAAACAAAAGCGATTTTTGCAAGATTTTCGATAGTCCCCGAACTTCCAATTGCGCAGCCTACCGTGTACCTGGAAAGCTCTTTAATTATATCCGCACTCTTGCGCCTGATGTATGCTTTGATCTGCTCATAACGTTCGTCGGAAACCGGACCTGCTTCATCCGGAAGGAACATGTTTGTCAGGCGAATTGACCCGAGGTTAAGGGAGTGAAGGAAATAGCACTGGTTCTGGTCACCTACTGACACTTCAGTACTTCCTCCACCTATGTCGATAAAAAGGGCTTTTGAGTATCCGAGCCTGAGCCCGCTTGAGACTCCGAGATAGATCAGGCGAGCTTCTTCTGAACCTGAAATCGTGCAAACCTCAAGGTTTGCTTCCTTTTTAATCATTTCAAGAAGCTGGACTTTATTGCTTGCATCCCGTGTTGCAGAAGTTGCCACAGCTATGATGTCTTCTGCCCTGTAAGCCCTTGCAAGCTCCATAAACTTTTTACAGACAACAGTTGCCCGCTCCATAGCTTTTGGCTGCAGAATTCTGTCTATAAACTCCTTTTCTCCAAGCCGCACCGTTTCCTTCTGCTTGGTCAGGGGCTGGTAAGACCCGTTAGGATTGATCCTGACCAGAAGAAGCCGGACCGAGTTGGTCCCTATATCAATAAACGCAACAACCCTGCCTTCGGAAATTTTCTCGGGTTCCATTCATGACCACCTGAAAGCCCTGCCTTTCGTTTTTCTCGAAGGATTCGAGAGCTTCATAAGCTTCACAATATCCGTTCACATTTTTATTCTATTTGAGATTTGTTTTTCGGTCTCTTATTTTAATGATTTGTATCTTTCTATATATGTAAAATTGTAAGTTCAAAAACCCTGCCCATATGAAACTCTGAAAAGTTGTATAAAAACTTCCGGTGGAAAAAGAAATAAGAAAAATAGGTAAAAAAGAGGAAAAATGAAAGAGAAAATAAAGAAAATAAGAGAATAAGTATTTGATAAAAGGAAGGAAAAAGGAAAGAAAAAAGAAAAAAGAAAAGTTTAGATTTTTCCCTTCAGCTTTCTTCTGTCTTAATATCCCAGTTACCTCTGTTCTCAAGCATCCAGAACTGAGAATCCAGTTCTTCTTCTTCGGGTTGCGGGTAAATCCTTTCAGTCCTGCCGTTGGGAAGCAGGAGACGGGCTTTTATGTTATCCTTCAGGTGGGTGCCGAGAATGACATCGCGTACAACAGGAATATAATCCGAAGACACGGGAAAGAGGACTTCGACCCTGTTGTCAAGGTTGCGGGGCATAAGGTCGGCGCTTCCCATAAAGATTTCTTCTTTTCCGCCGTTCCTGAAGTAATATACTCTTGAGTGCTCAAGAAAACGCCCGACTATCGAAATTGCTCTGATGTTTTCGCTCAACCCGTAAATACCGGGCCTCAGGCAGCAGATACCTCTTACAATAAGATCTATCTTTACCCCGACTCGTGAAGCCCGGTAGAGCTCACGGATGCACTGATAGTCAACAAGGGAATTCATCTTGAAGATCAGGTGTCCATTTCCGAATTTTTCATGTACGTCAATCTCGCGCCTGATGCGTTCAAGAATTTGATGTCTCATAGTCTGGGGAGCTGCAAGGAGTTTTATGTAATGATCTTTCCTTGAGTAGCCTGTAAGGGCATTGAAAAGGTCAGAGATATCCTTGCCTATGAAAGGGTCGCTTGTCAGATAGCCGAAGTCGGTATAGATTTTGCCTGTAACAGCATTATAGTTTCCAGTACTCATATGCACATAATACCTGATGCCGCCTTCTTTTTCAGCTCTAACGATCAGGCACATCTTGGCATGGGTTTTGCGCCCTGGAAAGCCATAGGCTACATGAACCCCTTTGCGCTCAAGTTCTTTTGCCCAGCCAATGTTGTTCTCCTCGTCAAAACGGGCTTTAAGCTCAACAAGGACTGCAACCTGCTTGTTCCGATCCGCGGCTTTCATGAGAGCCTGGATAATCCTGGAGTTGTCATCCACCCTGTACAGCGTCATTTTGATCGCCAGAACATCAGGGTCATCAGCGGATTCTTCCACCAGATCGGTTACCGATTCAAAACTGTCATAAGGATGATAAAGAAGGATATCTTTCTTTTTTAAGGCTGAAAAAATGTTTTCTTTATCAGCCATACGAGAATGCTTTTTCTGCTCGAAGGGTTCGTATTTAAGTTCAGGGCGGTTAATTTGAGCAAGCTTCATAAGGCTTGAGAGGCCCAGAGGCGCAGCTGACCTGAACATCAGAGGAGGAGTCAATTCCAGGTTCTTAAGGAGTATCTCAGAAACCCTCTCGGGCATGGTATGATCGGTTTCAAGCCTGACAGCAGGTCCGAAGTAATTTCTCCCTACTCTCTGCTTTACAGCAGTCAGGAGGTCTTTGTCCCCATCTTCATCAAACCCGAGGTCTGCGTCTCGCGTGATCCTGAAAGGATAAGCTCCCAGAATGCGCTGCCCCGGGAAGAGTAGATCGAGGTTTGCAGCAATCAACTGTTCAAGCCATACAAAGCGTCCTGTTTTTAGTTCGTCAAAACTGGAAGTTATTTTTTCCTGACCTTCCTCAGGCACAACAATCAGCCTTGAGAACATAGGAGGGATTTTAACCCTGGCAAAACGTTCGCCATAGTCCAGATCATCAATAAGTACTGCAAGGTTGAGACTGAGATTTGAGATATGCGGGAAAGGATGACCGGAGTCGAAACCAAGAGGAGTAAGTAGCGGAAAAATATTTCTTTCGAAATAGTCTCTGAGTTTTTCTCTATCCTCTCCGGAAAGTTCGAAGTAGTTGAGAACTTTAATTCCATTTTCCCTGAGAGCAGGTTCAAGTACTTCGTTCCAGCAGTTATCATTAATAGGAAGCTGTCTTAGAAGTTCTTCCCGGATGACTTGCAGCTGTTCCTGAGCCAGTTCATCAACACGATCTTCCTTTGTCCCTTCTGTAATACGTTTCTGAACTCCAGAGACCCTGACCATGAAAAACTCGTCAAGATTGCTCCCGAAAATAGAAAGAAATTTTACTCTCTCAAGCAAAGGATTTCGTGCATCCAGAGCTTCTTCGAGTACTCTGTCATTGAACTGGAGCCAGCTGTATTCCCTGTCTGCATAAAAGCACGGGTCACTCAGGTCAGGCATGCCTGATACTTCAACCCGGACTCCCTCAACACTATCCGTAACTAGCCTATCAAAATCTGCACACTGAATTGGGAAGTTCCGCTCCATTCCTATCACGCGTGACCTGGATTCTTTATCTCTTCAGATCCATTCTTAAAAATATCAGAAGATCTGAGTATAAGATCTTTGCCTGTTTTATTTTTTGACATAATTACCGTATGTTCATCGAGTATAATTATCAGGGTTGAAAAGAAGATAGCCCGCGATCAGACGACAGCCAGAACAGCCAGCTTTCGGAAAAAATATTTCCTGAACTGAATATCAACCCTTCCAATACCGTTTAGCTAGCTGAGGTTTTCGGTTTCCTGTCCAAGGTAAAGCACATCTTCTTATAAAGTGATCGGAGAAGCATTGACACTAAGCCATATATAGACTTTTGGATTAACAGAAATGTAAAGACTGTCCGAAATCCTAGCAAACTCACTACTATTTATTAATATATAGTACTAAAGATTTATAATATTATCTCTTAGAAAGCAGAAAAAAATAAACAAAAAAAAGAATAAAGTGTATTTACAAAAAAGAAAATAACAAGATATTATCAGAAAGAAACCACCAAAAATAGACAGAAAATACCATACATGCAGAAAGTGTCTATGTGTAAGAGATTAGGAAGTTTTAAAAGAAATTTTGAAATTTTCCTGATAGTAAGCTTTTTTATATAATTTAAAAAGCTTAAATTTCCTGTAAGTTTTGATCCATAACTTACTAATTCGTCTGTTCCTTTAATCAATATTTGATCACTCAATCAATGTTTCAGCACTCAATCAATGTTTCAGCACTCAATCAATGTTTCAGCACTCAATCAGTGTTTCAGCACTCAAACTTATACTTTAGCGCCGGTTTTCCTTTAGTTTTTAAATTTATCCTTTAAATGAGCATAAAATTCCTGCTCTTTTCCCGTGGTCTTCCTCAATAATCTTTCCACAATCAGTTCAGGAGTGCTTCTTGCCACGCGATTGTATACCGGATTTCGGTTTACTATCAGTTCAAGGCTGGAGTCCAGTCCCTCGGCTTCAATTCCATCCACTCTGATCTCTGTCCAGGTGTTCTCGAGGATCAGCTCCGAAAGATGGGAGACGAAAACTCCGAGGCTCTCTTCGCTCCGGGCGAGATATTCAAGAATTCCTGCTATAATCCGGGCTGATGCTCCGGGTTCGGTAATCGATTCAAGCTCATCGGCAAGCACAAGTTTTCCGGAAGTTTCGGAAAGCACGGAAAACTGTTTGAGAGTGGTCTCAAAGGCTCCTGCATCAAGAGTTCCTTTTGATTTTCCGAAGTAATAGAATTCTTCTACAGGCCCGAGTTCAAGTTTTCTTGCAGGAACCGGAAAGCCCATATGTCCGAGAACCACACACTGGGCAAGCAGTTCGAGCAGGGAAGTTTTCCCACCGGAGTTTACCCCGCTCAAAAGTACAACCCTGTTTTCCAGACCTTCAGGAGATAAGCTCGTTTTTCCGACGGAATAACTTACAGGGTCAATTTCTCCATACCTGGCTTTCAAAAAAAGATTTTCTCCGGCTTCAAAGCCAATTCCGGCTTCAGAAATAATTGCCGGCATGTTCAGCTGGAACTGTGCGGCAAAGCAGGCTATGGAAAAACCCAGGTCAAAGTCAAGGACCTCCCTGACAAGCCTTTCTACACGCTGGTGGAAGGTTGAGAGAATTTTTGCAAGTTCCCTTTTGCGGGAAAGCCTTGATTTCTCAAGGGACATATTCAGTTTTTGTCTGAGAAGCTGCAGCTGAGCCTGTTCTGTTTTGAGGGGATAGGAAATTTCATCGGAAAAGAGGGAATCAAGCATCAGCTTTTCCTGTTTCTGGAAGTTGAGCTTCTCTGAGAGTTCCTCTTTTACGGCTTCGATCTCACCCGTATAGACTCTCTGAAGTTCTTTTGCGAGCAGATCTTTGATTTCCATTCCCCCGCTTACAAGCTTGATGAGTTCCTGCCCGCTCAGGGTAAGAGAACTGGCTTCGAGTGTCCGGTTCATGCGCTGGTTTGCTTCATTTAAGGTAGAGGTCAGTACAGGGTCAAGGTTTTTCAAAGCAGTTTCAAGCCTGTCAAGTTCGGAGTCAAGTCCTTCAATGGGTTTTCCGTCCTCTCCCACCTTTAGAAGGGCTGTTTTAAGATTTTCAAGCTCAACGCCTGAAAGTTCTTCAAAGAAACCGAAACCTCCGGCCCGCAGAGCTGATGCTATGTTCAGGCAGGCAAGGATGCAGTCCAGATTTTTTGCAAAAAAAGCCAGCTCTACTTCAGGCAGGATCTGCCAGAACTCAGCTTTTAAGGGATCCTGGAAAAGTTCAGGCTCAATCCCTTCAGGAAGGTCAAAACTGAGATAGGTATCATCAAAAACAATAACATTTGAGTATCCTCTTGCAAGATCTACGAACTCGGAAAAGTCCTCCACTGCCTGAACAGATAGAAACTCCTGGAACCTTTCCCTGGCCGCATCCAGAGTTTTCCGATCCCCCGAAATAATTATCCTGTCTCTTACTCTCAGGTTTCCAGGTACAGGCCTGAGTTTTTTAACCCTTGAAAGAAGATTGAGAAACTCTGTATCCGCAGAGAAAGTGTCTGCTAGTTCCAGATACTCTGCCACAAAAGCCCGCCTCTCTTCAATAAGGTCCATGCGGGACGCTGGGAATGGATAAAAAAGGTCCAGCTTGTCCCTGGCATGTGAAGTGTGAGCAAAGGTTTTTATCAGCTCAAGCAGGCGGGAGTACAGATCAAGGGCTTCTTTTGTCTTCAGGAAGTCGGAAATCGCACATCCTTCAGCCCGAGCCCTGACGTCTCTGGCAAGGGAAAGGGCAAATGTGTGGCTGACCCCGTTGACCTCAGAAAGCGAAGCTATATCCCCTTCAAGGATTGCCTGGAGAGCTGCGTCCTCGCTCCCGAAGTGCTCGACAAGCCTGCCGGCTACTCGCTCACCTATTCCATGAAGTTCCCGTAAACCTGAAATATTTCGCCCTGACATCATTCGAATAACAATTTGAAATTATTTAAATAATATAGCTAAGAGAATTAAAATAAAGGTTTAAATATAAAAGCTTTGGCAAACAAATTAAAGTTAGTGCAGCTTACTACTTCACTGTATGTTGACCAAGAATACCATTATAGTTTTTTATATTCTCATAGCAACAGGTCTCCAGATTTAGAAATTTTTTGAACAATATCAGCCACAATCTCTCGCTCTTCAACCTGTAACTTATAATATTTCTGAACATCCTTTGTTTCTATGATTTCAACCGCTTTTACCAGAGATTTTAGAAGTTCTGGACAGATACCACCCTTAATTTCCATAATTTCATCAATAACTATTTTGAGGACTTCGAATTCTCCAGAATCAATCGCTGTTTTGAAAAAGTTCATCATCGAAGCTTCAAATGTTTCTTTTTTAAGTCTAGACTTCAAGTCAAAAACGATGTTTATATGTTTTTTCCCACTCCCAAGGTTCTTAATTATTAATTCTTTGAAAATAATTTTCCAACAAAGGTTAATAAATTCCTCAATTAAGTAAGGTTCTTGATCAACTATTTTGCTCTTTACTAATTCAATTTCAGTGATGGCCTCGACAACTTTATCAAGAGACAAATAAGCTTCAACCAATTTGAGGGTATTTACAATTTCAAGTGATTCATTACTTGTTATTTTTTTGATTTCTTTTTGTTCTTCCGAAGTATACCAGAGTTTCAAGAAATCTAGAAATACGGAAATTCTATTTCTTCCAAGAGGCTGCCGCATATCCCTCCAGAGACGGAAAAGTCTCTCACGCACTTCATAGAAAGTTTCTCTTCCCGCAGGTCTTGAAAGAACATAGCCGTCCTTTTCCAGTCTTCGAAGTTGTGTTATGACAGTTGAAGCATCAATTCTTGACTTTTCAGCGATTTGCTTTGGAGTCATAGGAGATTCAGAAGATATAATCGTATCAAATATTAGCCTCTTCTGACCTGTTAGAAGCTGAAATATTTCTCGATAATAAGGAGTGTGTTCGTCCAGTATTTTGAAAAACACTTTTTCTAGATCTTCAAAATTATCTCTAGCAATCAGTTCATAGAAAAAGATTACAAGTCTTGGACTGCCGCCGGTGAGGTGTGTCATCCCTTCTGTTCTGGATTCATATTTCTCGAAGTTCTCCAGAAATTCTTTGTTACCTTCGGCTCGAGTTGCCGGAATACTTCATGCAAATTCTCAACAAAAATTAGGTATATCTTGTTTTCTTTTTTGACAATTTCCTTAAGCCTGTCAAGAGAAGCATCAAGAATCTCATCTTCATTGCTGAGAGACAAAATACCTGAAGTGTCTTCGTTTCGCTCTTGTAGAATTCTCAAGAAGAAATCAGAAGCTCTGTAAATTGAATATTCTTCTGCAAACTTAATCGGGATATAAAAAAGAGAATTTGAAGAAATTGAATCAACTAAATCTAGTAAAAAATACTGAGTAAAATCAAGAAAGAATTAGCGCAAGTTCTTTTTCAAGATAAGGACGCATGGAAGCCGTATATCCGTGCGTTTCTTCAGTAGTATTGTACATTGCCTTTGGCTCTTCTGCAATGGCAAAGGTCCTGAGTGCAAGTTCATGAGAGATAATCGTATCGTTAAAAGAATGGATCATAACAAATTTTGAAGGCGGCAGGGCATTAAGATAAGTGTCCGGGTCAATTGAAAGGTAGAACCGATAAGCTTCGGAATCTGTCACGCTCGCAGGGTCGATCTCTTCAGTGCCATACCCCGAGGTACTTATCCCTATTACCCCTTTAAGGGAAGGATCAAGGGCACAGGCGATAATCGCGAACTTGCCTCCGTTGCTTTCCCCCAGAACTGCAAGCCTTTCCGGGTCGATTTCCGGCTGGGAAGCAAGCACATCTGCGGCTTTAAGGACGTCATACACCATAAGGTATTCAACGGGTTCAAGGTCCGCTCTGAAGAGTTCAAGATCCCTTTCAACGTTTATTGAGCCCTGATTGCGCTGGTCAAGGGTAAGGGTTGCATACCCCATTTTAGAGAGCTCTACAGCCAGTCCCTGTTCTCCTTCTTTACTAACACCTGCTCCAGGAAGTAAAATTACTCCGGGAGAGGAAGAGGAAGCGTTTGCAGGAACTCTCAGCAGAGCCTGGACTTTATCGCCTCTGCTCTCAAAAGATATTAGTTTCAGAGTATCCGGGTTTTCAGGAGAATAAAGATCTTCAATTTTTTGAATTGTAAATACAGATCCTTCTCTCTCTGAAAAGGATAAAATTCCTGCTTCCGAAACTTTCCAGGTAAGAGTTTCCGTTAGGGAATTGGAAGGATTATACAGGATCCCGAAGATACCTACCAGTATAAAAAGAAAACCCAGGACAAAAACTGCAGGTTTTGGAGTTCTGGTTCCTGAAGAAGATCTCTTCATATTACTAACTCTTTTTTCCAGAACTATGCCTGCTCAAGGGAACCCTGCCAGAAAAATGCAATTACGGCCAGAAGCCGTTTACAGCACTTAAGAATAATACTGCTATGCCTACAAGGGCGCCTACTATCAGCACTATTTTGGGCTGAATATGAATTGCGTTTTTGTCAGCTTCGTAATAGCGCATGAGCCCTGCTGAGGACTGAAGTCCGGAACCTGATTTTTTAGCCATGAGTGAAACACCTTTAAGAATGTATATGATATTGATTAATTGATTAAATTATGTTTTTGCTTGAAAGTTGCGATAATTAAAGATTTGTTATAGATATCTGTGAGAGTTCTATCAAGGATTATTTTTAAAGTGATTATTAATTGTTTATGGAAATATTATCTTGAGAGAATATTGCCTTGAGATTAGAAAAATGTAACTCCGATATAAATTTACTGTAATAAAATTACTATAATTTGAACTATTCATTTAGACAGTTATAATATAATTTATAGTTTTCATATAATTTACAGTTCTCATATATAAATCCTGCAGAGCAATTTTGAATCATTTCTGTAATGAAAACAAGCCTCTGACTTTAAGGATCTCAAAAGTCAGAGCCAAAGTCAGAGATACATCAGAGGCCGAAGATCTCAAACGAGAACCTCATCCAGCAGGATAGGCGGGTAAAATACGCCTCTTTCCGTAATCATCGCAGTCACATTCTCCATGGGAGTTGCGTCAAAGGCAGGGTTATAAACCTCAACATCTTTCGGGGCAAGCTGTTCACAGCCTGTGAACCGCAGTTCATCAGGATTTCGCATTTCAATCTTTGTGCTCCCTTCCCAGCCTTTAAAGTCGAAAGTAGAGATCGGAGCTGCTACATAAAAGGGGATTTCATGCTCTTTTGCAAGGATAGAGTGCGTATAAGTCCCTATCTTGTTAAAAACAACATCCTGGGTAATCCGGTCAGCCCCTACAAGCACGCTGTTTACAAGCCCCTGGCGCATTGCCCAGCCAGCCATGGAATCTGCAATAAGGGTCACAGGGATTTTGTCCTGCATGAGTTCCCAGGTAGTGATCCTACTTCCCTGGTTTAAAGGCCTTGTCTCACAGGCAAGAACTTTGATCTCTTTGCCTTCTGCAATAGCCGAACGCACAACTCCGAGGGCTGTACCCCAGTCAACACAGGCTAACCTGCCTGCATTGCAGTGTGTAAGTACGGTATCTCCATCTTTCAGGAGCTTTGCCCCAAATTTGCCTATCAGCTTATTTGTTTCGATATCTTCTTCTGCAATATCTCTGGCTTCCTGAAGGGCAATATCCCGGATACCCTGAACATCGAAGGCATCAGAAATTGCTTTTAAGACCCTGTCCACACCCCAGCTCAGGTTCACAGCTGTAGGGCGTGTTGATTTGAGAGCTTTAGCCGCAACCCTGAGATCTCTGGTTATGGATTCAATGTCTTTCGCCCCGCTAAGGGAAGCTGCCAGGGCAATTCCGAAACCTCCTGCAGCCCCGAGTGCAGGTGCGCCCCTTATCCTGAGAGACTGTATAGCCTCACAGAGGGAGCTCAGGGTCTTACATTCTATTACTTTGTATTCTTGCGGGAGTAAGGTCTGGTCTACCAGTACCACAGAATTGGACTCTTCGTTCCAGTCAATTGTCCTCATTAAATCACTTTCCGATGTAAACATCAGGTTCTGCCGGAAAATTCTCCGACTTCTTTTTCAAGCCGTCCATCCGATAAAAACCTATTCGACTCCTCCTTTTGAAGGATGAGCTTTTTCTTCAGATTATACTCGGCAGGTTAAGTTTATTATAAACAGATTAGATTTATGATCAACAGTTTATAATCAAGCAACCTGATTAAGCAACCCGAAAAACTTGAATAAGAAGTTTAGATTAATAAAGGTCTCTGTCTTGCCTAAAAATAACTTATAAGTGAGCTGTTCAGAAGCCTGACGTCTGATTAATAATTTTATTTTACTACAAGCCAGCAAATTTTAGAATGCGTTTTAGATATATATAAATAAACGCAATATTTCTTTCAAGAGGGGCAAAGTTAGATATAATAGATTTATAAAGTAACAGTACAAATAACAGAAGATTTTAAATCCATAGCTGAGATAGAGGAAAATTTGTAATAGAGGAAAATTTGTAATTTCAGGAATAATTTCAGGAATTATACTTTCATAATTTCAGGGACCTTGAATCCGTAAATCTCCGGATCTATAATTTTGGAAGTCTTGGAAATCTGTTGCTTCATCAAGTTGTGGTTTATGAGAGTCAGGGTATTCGTCGGAGAGTAAGCGCTTATGACAAAAATAAAAATAGCAATTGCAGGAATCGGGAACTGTGCAAGCTCTTTGATACAGGGCATTGAGTACTATAAAACCGAAGATAAAGATCCCATAGGGCTTATGCACATGGACATCGGGGGATACAGGCCCGGCGATATCAAAGTTGTTGCCGCCTTTGACATTGATGCCAGGAAGGTAGGTAAAGACGTTTCAGAGGCGATATTTGCTCCCCCGAACTGCACGGCGGTTTTTTGTCCTGATGTTCCCCTTACAGGTGTGAAAGTAAACATGGGCAGGGTGCTTGACGGAGTCTCTGACCATATGAAGAACTATGGGGAAAATTATACTTTTGTTGTCAGCAAAGAGCCCGAAGCCGCAAAAGCAGATATTGTGAAGGAACTGAAGGATTCGGGCGCAGATATGCTTCTCAATTACCTCCCTGTAGGTTCCGAAGAAGCTGTCCGTTTTTATGCCGGATGTGCACTTGAAGCAGGGGTGGCTTTTATCAACAATATGCCTGTTTTTATTGCAAGTAATCCGGAATGGGCAAAACGGTTTGAAGAAAAGAATATTCCTATTATAGGCGATGATATAAAAGCCCAGCTTGGGGCAACGATTACTCATAGAGTCCTTGCTGACCTGTTTGAAAAACGCGGTGTAAGGCTCGACAGAACCTATCAGCTGAATACCGGCGGAAACACCGATTTCCTCAATATGCTCAACAGGAGCAGGCTTGCTTCCAAACGTGAATCAAAGACCGAAGCCGTTCAGTCCGTGCTTTCACAGAAGCTTGAGGATGAAAACATCCACATAGGACCGAGTGACTATGTTGCATGGCAGAAAGATAACAAGGTCTGTTTCCTCAGAATGGAAGGCAGGCTCTTTGGGGATGTACCCATGAATATTGAACTCAGGCTTTCAGTGGAAGACTCCCCTAATTCTGCAGGTGTAGTTATTGACGCTATTCGCTGCTGCAAACTTGCTCTTGACCGAGGGATAGGAGGAGTACTGTACTCCCCGGCTTCTTACTTCATGAAACATCCGGCTGTCCAGTACCCTGATGATGAGGCATACCGCAGGACTGAAGAATTTATAGCCGGCACCAGAGAGCGTTAAAGCAAAAAGGGAGAAAATCCTGAAAGCAAAAATTCCTGTAAAAAGAACTAATCTCAAAAGATTCAATCCATAAGATCCCGGAAAACATCCGGGAGTTTTATATTTTGGGAATTTTATATTTGTTTCTGTTCTGAGATATTCTCTACCAAAGAAGATATTTTTTATGAAAAAGCATTTTTACCAGAAAATGTTTTTCTGCAAATTTAACTTAACTTATTTCAATTTTTTTATCTAATAGCGAATTTATCTATTTACCGAATTCCTTCTGCTGTAATTGTAAATTCTGCACTTGAGCCTTCAGGACGGGAACGATGCTTGTAGAGAATGGCGCGCCTTGTACCCTCACCTGTTTTTTCCAGCTGAATGATTGTCTTTGAGATATGTTCAAGGGAACTCCCTCCCAGAGGGCGCACCCCACCTGCAATAACATCAGAGTATACCTGATTTGTTATAACTGCGGCAAAACTATGTTTCCGGGCAAGGGCGTGTAAGAATCCTATCTGATTGGCAAGCTCTCTGCGGCTTTTTATTCCGGTCTCCTCGTCTTCCAGCTCAAACCTGTAGTATGATGTTGCAGAATCGAGGATCACGAGCCCTATGTTCTCACCTGCTATCCTTTCTACCTCTCTTACGGCTGAGTACTGTTCTTCAAAACTGAGAGGTTCGTAAATAATTATACTCCTGGCTATTTCCTTTGCATTTTCTCCTGCAATCTGCTTGAAACGAACAGGAGAAAGCCCTTCCGTGTCTATGAAAATGACCTTCTGCCCCTGTTTTACACATTCCACTGCAAGCTGGATACAGATGTTTGTTTTTCCGGTTCCTGCGGCTCCGAAGACCTGAGTTACGATTCCTCTTTCGAAACCCCCTCCAAGAAGATCATCAAGGGGTTTACAACCGGAAGATAATAGTTTCTCTATGACTTGACACCTCTTTTTGCACTTGAGAAAGGTATGAAAGATCAATGATATAATGCTTTTTTCGTAATTTTTTGTTTTTTCTCAAAAAAGAGCCATGAAGGCTGAAAAATGTAAAAGAAAGCAGAAACGGAGGAAAGAGAAAAGTAGAAAAGAGTAGAAAAGGAGGAGCAAGAAAAAAGAAACATAGATTGAAGAGTTGAAAAGGGTAGAAAAATGTTGAAAAAAAGATAAAAAAAGGTTGAAAAAATGGAGAATTGAAACTTAGGCCTGAATCATGAAATCCGGAAAATTCAAACGTTTTACAGAATGGAATCATGGAAGATGTATAAGAAGGAACTCACTTTACTTATAATCACAGTCTTTTGCTACAGATTGCATATTTTTACGCAGCAGAGATATAGAGGGATATCCTTTGATAATATGTTATGATGTTTTCAAGGAATAAAGCCATATATATGTTATCCGTACCTATATCCACCAAAGTGCCTTCCACACCAGATAAAGTCTTCCGTACTTGGAAATATTCTCATGAATCAGGCATTTTTTTAAAAACAGATGCCCCTACGTTTGTTATCAGATCTGATAACAAACGGCTATCTTTGTATACAAAGTAAGAGGGTAACTGTATCCAAACATGGGTTGAAAAACCATTATAAGTAAGATCGGGCATTTAGAATAATTACCTGGAAATAAAGATAAACTTCACTCAATGGAGTGAAAAACGATATCTAAAGGGCACTCTTTAGAAACTGCATGCCCTGTTCCGATAATCGCTGACTAGTTTGGAAGAGTTATTATACAATTAGTGGGTTGGCTATGGAATGGTACCCGTGCAGGGTTTTGTTTTGTTGCTTTGACGCATTCTGCGCCGGCACAATCCCTCTCTGCACACCGGAAATAAAAATAGAATGTAGTAAAGATGCATGCCGAAAGCATGCGAAATACGAAGTAAAAATACAGAGAAATATTGTACCATAGATAAGAGGGGCGCAAAGTATGGCAAAAGTAATAGTTTACACAACCGAACGTTGTCCTAAATGCAATAGATTGAAGAAATTCCTGGAAGCAAATTCAGTACCTTTCGAAGTAGCAGATATGTCTACGCCAGAGGCCCTGACCGAGCTGCGTTTTAATGGAGTATTTACAGTGACAGCGCCTGTTTTACAGATTAATAACGAATTCCTGACCTATGCGGAGCTCTTCCATGGGGAAGAAGTAGACTCTGAAAAAATCATGAAAATTGTGTAACATGACATACACAGGCATCTGAAAATTTAAGACCGCTTAAAAAGTTTGTAAATTCCATCCAATCATTAAACGATTACTGAAGATGAGAAAATGACAGGCGAGATTTTCTTAACCGATGATGAATTATCCGATAGCCAGCCAGTGCAAAAAGCACTTACCGGGCTCTCCATCTCTTCCCTCCCCAAAAATGACCAGTTATCTGACAATCAGCCCGTACAGAAGACACTTGACGGGCTGTCCGTCTCCCCCCTCCCCAAAGTCAGGACAACAGAAGGTTTCATTCTTAACTGGGACAGGAATATCATTGTAAGCCAGCTTTTGAAAGAAACAAAATTGAGCGAGATCTTCTACAGCAAGCCTGCAATCACAAAAGAAGAAGCTGTTGATATTGCAAAAGAAGCCGAGAAAATAATCAGAAAAATGAATATTAAATTCCTTTCAGGTCCTCTTATCCGTGAGATAGTAAATAATATTCTGCTTGACAGAGGGCATGTGGAATGGAGAAATATAATGACAAGAGTCGGGGCATCTGTTTATGATGCTTATGAAATCGACTCAGGATATGGCTTCGGGGCAAACGATAATGCAAACCAGCTGAATAATGCCGAAACATCTCACAAGAGAAAAGCCGACAAAATGTCCAAAGAGCAAAATCTCCTCCTGATGCCAAAAGAGCTTGCAGACCTTCACCTGAGCGGTGACTTCCACATCCATGACCTCGAATATATGGGCACAAGACCTTTTTGCCAGGACTGGGACCTTCGATACTTCTTTTATTACGGGCTCATGCCTGATGGGGTTGGAACACAGTCAAGTGTTGCAAAACCTGCAAAGAATGCCGAAGTAGCTTTCCTGCATGCTGTGAAGGCAATGGGATCAGCTCAGACTAATTTTGCAGGAGGACAGGGCTTTTACAATTTCCTGACTTTTATTGCGCCTTATCTGGAGGGAAAGTCCGAAGTAGAGATCAGACAGCTCATGCAGATGTTCGTCTATGAAATGATGCAGATGATGTGTGCAAGAGGCGGACAGACTGTCTTTTCCTCGGTCCAGCTCTCCCCTGGCGTCCCAAAGCTCTGGAGAAATATCCCGGTTATTGCCATGGGCAAGGTCTGGGACGGAAAGCAGGCTCCCCTCAGGACCTATGGAGAATTCGAAAAGGAGGTCAGGCTCGGGTTCAAGGCCCTTATGGATGTCATGCTTGAAGGAGATGCCTGGGGCAAACCTTTCAGCTTCCCCAAACCGGAAATTTCTCTAGAACCCGACTTCACGGAAGAAGACGAGAACTTTAACAAATCTCACCCTGAACTCCCAACCTACAAAGAACTTTACAGATTGACCTTTGAACTGGCTGCCAAATTCGGGACTCCTTACTTTGACAACCAGCTTCCCGAGTACAGAGGTGCGGGAGAAGGGATTTCATGCTACCAGTGCTGCGCTTACCAGTTCTCTGCAAACCCTACCGATGATAAGGAATTCGATGACAAGCTGCACTTCAGGGACGGAAAGCATTTCTCAATGGGCTCGTGGATGGTTCTGTCCTTAAACTGCCCGAGGGCTGCATACAGGGCTGAATATGATGATGAGAAGCTTTTCACCGAACTTAAGAATCTGATGAACAAAGGTGTGGAAGTCTTCAAAATCAAAAGAAAATGGATGAACAGCTTGATCAAGAAGAACAGGATTCCCTTTGCAGCCCAGTGTCCCAAGGACCCTAACAACGGGGAAAAAGGAGCAATGGCTGTTGACTTTGACAGCCTTGTATATACGATTGGAGTTGTAGGGATCAATGAGATGGTCCAGTACCATACAGGTTACCAGATCCACGAGTCTTCTGCTGCGTATAAGCTTGCTATCAGGGCTATGTTCGAAATGAAAATGCATGCCCAGAAACTTTCGAAGGAAAACGGTATGGAAATTGCCCTTGCAAGGACTCCTGCAGAAACAACAGCCCAGCGCTTTGCAGTCTCGGACCTTCTGCACAGAGAATATGCTGACAAAGCACAGCTCACAATCAAGGGAGATCTGAAAACCGCAATGAAAGAGTTCAACGAGACACGGGATCTGCCAATATATTATACCAACGGCACTCACATCCCCCCCGGAGCCGATGTCTCCCTGCCTGAAAGGATAAAGTACGAGCACACTTTCTTCCCGATTGTGGACGGAGGAAATATCATGCATATCTGGCTTGGGGAAGGAAAGCCTGATCCTGACGGTCTGCAGGAGCTTGCCATGCATATAGCAAAGAACACACAGACTGGTTACTTTGCCTTCACAAGGGACATGACAGTATGCACCGACGAAGGATATGTAGCTGCAGGACTACTGGACAACTGCCCGAAATGTGGGTCTGAACACGTACAGCACCTCTCAAGGATTACAGGATATCTCCAGTCCGTAGAAGGCTGGAACAGAGGTAAGCGCCAGGAACTCAAGGACAGGAAAAGATACGGCACAAGGGAACTCAGGTGAGCTCCCTTAAATCCTTTTTTACATAAATAAACTGGAAATACAAACTGGAAACATAAACTGAAAACATAAACTGGAAACATAAACCGGAAATGGTAACTGCTATGAAAGTAAATTATGCAGGAACTATCCCGATCTCAACTCTTGACTGGACAGGTAAGGCTGCTGTTACTATCTTTTTTCGGGGGTGCCCTCTTCGCTGTCCTTACTGCCAGAACCATCCTTACCTTGAAGGGCCTAGTCTTGTCGAACTTGATTTTGTGAAAGAGAAGATTAAAACATCAAAACCTTTTGTAAGTGCGGTTGTTTTTTCAGGAGGGGAGCCCCTTATGCAGGAGGCTATTATTCCCCTTGCAGAGTTTGCAAAAAGTATCGGGCTTTTGGTAGGAGTTCACACAAACGGCTGTTACCCTGAAAGAGTAGCCGAACTGGTTGAGCGAAAACTGGTTGACAAGTTATTTGTTGACATAAAAGCTCCTCTTGACAATCCGGAGCTCTATGGAAAGGTTGCAGGTTTTGAGACATATAGAGTAGCAGATATCCGTCCCTCCAGGACACCAGAGGAGATTACTGCAGCTGTTACGAAAACGATTGAGATTGCAGACACCCGCGGCATGGAACTGGAACTCCGGACAACTGTAATCAGAAACCTCATCGGAAACGAGAAGGAAATATTCCTGATATCAGCGTGGATTTCAAAACACGTCAAAAATAAAGGGGTTACATACGTTTTGCAGCAAGGAATTCCTGAACATAGCCTGCAGAAAGATCTCAGGAAAACCAGAATTCTGGAAAGAGAAGAACTTTTTGAACTTGGGGAAATAGCGAAAAGTTTCCTGGAAAAAGTAAGGATAAGGACAAAAGAAGAAGGTGAAGAAGTTATTTGATCCGACTTGGCATCACTAAATAGTTTCGCCACTAAATAATTTCGCCGCCATACAACTAACCATCACATACAACTAACCATTAAACCGATTCACCAACAAAACAGATTCACCAGTAAACAGGTCCTTTATTAAATAGCTTAGTTATAATATTACTGTATCTTTCACTGGCATTTTTCTAGAGTTTTTACCTTTTGTGCTGTGTTTTCAGAAATCTATTATAATCTACTCAATTTTCGTTTTTTTCATCAATTTTACCTTACGGATTTTACAGAAAAAAACGTATTTTAGGTTCAAATTCATTTGAAGTTTACAAAAGTCTTATACATGTCGAAGAATAAAAAGAAATTGATTCAACCCCTGATAAATTCTTGCTTTGGATTTGAGTTCCGGAGGAGAAGAGCTCTTCTGGAGCACTTTCCATAGCATCTCTGTTGGTATTCCGTTGCCCTCTGACAGGAAATCGAAAAATCTCTAAACTTCTTTATACCTGTCACCAAACTTTTTGTAACCTCCGGGGTTACAAAAATTAAATAAAGGAGAGAGACTCAGTCCATTTTAGCCCGGAAAAATGGTACGTATCTACAAAAAATAAAATCGGAAGTAACTGCTTCTAAAAAATGATTATGAAAGAAACAAAAGTGTCTTCAATCGGAGAGCGCGCTTTAATCTCCCGCTTATCTGAGATTTTCAATGCCCCTGAAGGAGAGGAAAAAGGACAGGAAGGAATCCTTATAGGTGCCGGTTCCGATGACTGTGCCGTCCTTTACCTGAAAGGTGAAGACTGTCTGGTTGTTACGACTGATATGCTGCACAGGACAACGGATTTTCCGGCAGAGATGACTCCCTGGCAGATGGGCTGGATGTCCGCAGCCGTAAACCTGAGCGATATCGCTGCCATGGGCGCAGAGCCCGCAGGCCTTCTTATGGCAATAGGCATGCCGGCAGATACTGAAATTGTTTTTGTAGAAGAGCTTGCAAGAGGCATACAGGCGTGCGCCGGGTTCTGCGGGACCGCTGTTATCGGAGGCGATCTTGATACCCACGCAGAACTGACAATTACAGGAACAGCCCTGGGAAGAGTTAAAAAAAGCAAGCTCCTCCTGAGAAAAGGAGCAAAACCGGGAGACCTTGTCTGTGTTACAGGGTATACAGGGTCAGCCGGAGCAGCTCTTAAGGCAATTCAGTCGGAAAAGCCGGTCAGTGAAATTGTCCTGAAGGCTCTCTTTGAACCCATCCCCCGCATAAAGGAATCCCGGCAACTGGCTGAGTCCGGTGCAGTCACATCTATGATGGATACCAGCGACGGACTTGCCATGTCTCTTTACGACCTTTCCAGGCAGAGTAAAGTGGGCTTCAGAATCTGGGAAGATGCTCTTCCGATTCTCCAGGAAGTTAGAGAATTCGCTTCAGGTCCTGAGGAACTGCTCGAATTTGCCCTTTATACAGGCGGAGACTTTGAACTTGTCTTTACAGTTGACCCGAAACGGCTGAAAAAAGTACAAAATATATGTAACTTGACTATCATAGGGGAATGCACAGAGTACGAGACTGGTATTATGCTTGAATCCCCCGAATGCAGGCTGACAGCTGTAAAACAGCTGGGATACCAGCAGCTAAAAGCCGAAACGGCTGACTAGCTTTCCTGAATAATGGTAACCCCCGTAAATCAAGAGCCTGGAGTGAGAGAAAAATTAAGAAACTATGACTGACAAAGCTCGCACTACCACATAAATAGGACAAACTTCAGGCTAAACTAATCAAACTCGTGACTATATAATTTATGCACAAGGTTCAGAAGGATAAAATATGAAAAAAGATTGGCTACAAATATTTACAGCGGTTCTGGCGCTGGGGATATTATTCTGCGGGACTGCAAGTGCAGCTCCAAGTATAGAAGAAGTATCGCCCTCGGATTCGAACGTTACAGGGATAGTGGGAGATCTTAAAACGTTCAGTATCCGAACAAACGAATCAACAACAATTGACTGGTCAGTTGATGGATCTCCCGTAACAGAAACTTCATATGATTCTGGAACGAACACATCTGCTCTAAGCCACACAGTTCAAACTGTTCCATGCAATATCACAGCCACTGTTCACTCAACTGGTGGGAGCAGGACTTGGACTGTAAGGAATGAAGCACCGAAGATCATTTCGTTTGAGCCTTTACAATCAGAGATTAGTAATGATGTAGGAGACTCAAAAAGTTTCAATGTGACTGTAGACCAGCCCTCTGATATTACTTGGTATCTTAACAATAATGTGATTCAAGGCACTGAAAACTCCGTAACCACATCCACATATACAAACAGTTCTGCAGTAGCGGGTAATTATACAATTGAAGTGAAAGCAGAGAACTCTAATGGAACAGTTTCAAAATCCTGGACATGGACAGTAGGTTCTTCCTCAAGTGACAATAAAGTGTCTGTAGATGTTAACCCTTCAGATGAAAAAGTTGAGATATCTCAAGGAGAGTCCAAGATTTTCTATGTCAACTCTACAGACAGCCAGAATATCACAGTAGCATGGATCGTCGGGAACGAAACGAAAGAAACAGATGGAAACACGACTTCCGCTTCATATGAATTTAAGGGAGATACTTCCGGCACCTACAATCTTAGCGCAGTGGTCACTGACTCCGACAATGATAAATTGACAAAAGCATGGAATATAACAGTCCAGTCAAAATATTATTCAAGCGGGAACAGGATCTGGGACGAAGATCTTGGGTTATCTACCACATACAAATGGACTGCCCAGAGTTACTCAGGCTTCTTCTATGACCTTGATACCGGAGTTTCTTCTGAAGAAATGACTATCAAAGATATAAGCAGAAAGATAGATGAAGGGAATATTGAGTACATCACAAGAGCTACCGAAACTAAGTTTGAATACAGCAGCTGGGGCTCATACCAGATAATAGGATTCATGGCAGAGAAATACTTCGCAGGTTACGTTGATGATAACGTAACAGTTCAAGGAATTGACGATGTAAGCCTGATATCCGATGGTGTACTCGCCAAGATCCTGATAGACAGCGATGATAAAAAGTCCATATATTCAGGAGATTCCTTTGAGCTTGAAGACGGATATGCCCTGAATATTGTGGAAGTAAATGTTAATGGGGATACCGTATGGGTCCAGCTTGAGAAGGACGGAAATGTGGTAGATGATGGTTTCATCTCCTCGAATGAAGACTACGTCTATGAAACCGATATCGGAGAAGCTGAAGACGTACCCATAATCATTGTCCACTTCGGTACGGTTTTTGCGGGCCAGGAAACCTC
Source organism: Methanosarcina horonobensis HB-1 = JCM 15518 (assembly GCF_000970285.1). NCBI lineage: Archaea > Methanobacteriati > Methanobacteriota > Methanomicrobia > Methanosarcinales > Methanosarcinaceae > Methanosarcina > Methanosarcina horonobensis. Next base: position 4,959,881 of record NZ_CP009516.1, read on the forward strand.
TGCTGTCTACATACAGGGCATTTTCCAGGTCTCAGACACCTATCTGGAACTTGAAGGAGGAGATTCTTTCGGGGAAATGGAAGTAACTTCCCTCAGCGGCGATGAAATAAAAATGAAGAATGAGGACGACATAAGCCTTGACAAAGGTGACACAATCGACCTTATGGGCAAGATACAGATTCAGGTAGCCGATGACAGCAAACTGCGCTTTGCCCCGATCCTTGATACCTCCGAGGAAGGAGTCTATGAACTGCGCGGAACCGTCTATGATGAAAATATTGATAAATCTCTCCCAACATGGACGCCTTACAACTTTGAAGGCTTTTATTATAGCATAGATGAGGGAATAGGAACCGAGAATCTGACAATTGAAGAACTGGATGAGGATGGCAAGGAAATTCCCTCAGGAAAGCTGGTCTACAGGTCCGAACCCCAACCTGTCCAGTTTGAACATAAAGCATGGGGCAATTTCACAGTTGTCGGTTTCATGGCAAAGAAATACTTTGCAGGATATCCCGATGACACCGTTAATGGAGAGATCGATGACGTAAGCCTTCTTTCGGAGAATATCCTATCCGAAGTCCTTACTGACAGCGATGACAAAGTGTCCTTTTACTCAGGTGAAGCCCTTACACTTGAGGAAGGCTATTCTCTGAACATCCTGGAAGTAAACGTTAACGGAGATACCGTATGGGTACAGCTTGAAAAGGACGGAAAGATAGTGGATGATGAGTTCATCACCTCGAATCATGACTACATCTATGAAGGCGATCTTGGAGAAGCAGAAGACATACCTATAATCATTGTCCATTTCGGCACGGTTTTTGCAGGCACAGAGACCTCTGCTGTCTTCACACAGGGAATTTTCCAGATCTCGGATAAGTATATCGAGATTAATAATGGAGATAACTACGATGAGATGGAGATCACCAGCGCCTCAGAAAATGGCATCACAATGAAGAATGACGATGATATCGGGCTTGGCAAAGACAAAACCATTGATATTATGGGCGACGTCAAGTTCAAGACAGCGGATTCCAACACTCTCAGGTTCTATCCATTCGTTGAAGTCGAAACCGCAAGTGGAGAAAGCAGAGAGCTCAAGATAAACCTGCCTGATGAGATCATTATAAGTGACACTTTCGATATCAAAGTGATTGCAGGTAATAATTCGATTGAGGGCGTCAATGTAAAGGTCAACGCAACCAGCGTGGGTAAAACCAACGCCGATGGTATCGTTGAGTACACTGCCGATAAGGAAGGAACTTTCAAGGTTACTGCAGAGAAAGAAGGGTACACTACAGCAAACAAGAACATGAAAGTTATTCCTCCGAAAGAGAAAATGAGCCTTAACGTTTCTCCTGAAACAGTGTATGTGGGAGACACGATCACAATAGAAGCCTTAAAAACAGTCGGAGGAGACCCGATTGAAGATGTAAATATCTCAGTCGACAGCAAAGCTCTTGGGAAAACCGATTCCGACGGAAAGATCACATATAAAGCTGAGGAAGTCGGTAAAATCAAGATCAGTGCAACTGCAGAGGGCTTCCTTGACAAGAGCGTTGAGGTCAATGTAAAAGATTATGAAGCTATCTTTGAGTTCTCCAACCTGCTAATCAGCCCTATAGAGGTCAGGGCCGGAAAAGAAGCGAAGATCACTATTAATGCCGAAAATACGGGTAATGCTGCAGGGGAATATAATGTGGAATTATTTGTGAACGAAAGCTCGGTTGATTCCCAGCAGATATCCCTTGATGTGGGAGAAAGTACAACAGTAACCTTCGACCACAGCGAAGAGACTCCAGGTACCTATACGGTAAAAGTAGGAGGGCAGGAAGCTACCTATACTGTAAAAGAAAAGTCCTCCATGCTGCTTTATGGCCTGTTAAGTATTATCGTGTTATTGGTCGGCATGATAGCTTATATGTTTACCAAGGGAGGCTGGACTGTAGCAACTCTACAGGCTAAGGTAGACGAACTTATTAAGTCGGTAAACTCGAAAAGATAAACAACAGAAACCAAAAAAAAGGAAGTTCAAACAAAGTCTTAATTTAAGAACAAAATTTAAGTTCCCGCGTTTCTTGTTTAACGCGGGTTTCTTTTCTATTTTTTAAAACACTAAATTTTACTCAAGTCTACTATTTTTTACTCCATCTTCTTAAGTGCAAGCTCGATGGCATCTATAAGGCTGCTTTTCGGGATAATAGTTGTTACCGGAATGTTCAGGATTTTTTCAACAGTTGGGCTCACTATAGGGGCACAGACCAGAGCTTTTGCCCCGTCCCTTTCGGCATTGACGGCTGCTATTATGGCTTCTTCCATTGACGTTGCCGAATATTCCCTTATTGTAACCAGCCTGCCAGCGATCTTTTTCTTTGTTTCCACAATATTGTCAAGTACGGATCTAGCTGCAATTACAGCAATAAATTCTCCACTATCCGATTCCTTGATATCGCGGATCGTTTTTACTATCTGGCGGAGGGTTTTTATGTTTGGGTCCCGATTACCCGATAGGATCTTATAGAGGGTGCTCGGGGGGATGTTCGCCTTTTTTGCAAAATCCACTGCAGTCAGGTTAAGGTCTTCCTTAATAACAGCGGAAAGTGTTTTTTGAAACACTTCATCAGACTCAAATGCGGATTTAATGACCTTGTCTGCAACGTTCATTAAAATTCAACCTCTGATCCTGTAAAAAATTCGATAAATACGATGGGTTTACGTTTTACAGGAGTTTTGTTCCTGAATGAGAAATATCTCCTGAAGTATTAATACATTTGGGTTATAATAAAAAGGCATTTGAGAAAGTATATATAGCAAATTTTAAAGAACATTACATGTAATAGATTAATCTTTATTTTCGTGGGAGTTATTCTTTCAGGCAAAAGTGAAAGAATGAGGTGGGTTGGCTTTTTGAGTAAATTTGTAAAAAGCCAGTGAAAAAGAGACGAAAAATCCACAGGATTTTCCCGAAGAGAACCCTATCCCAGTAGACCTTATTTAGCAGGTAAGATCTATTAGTGTTAGAAGAGGCAATATTGAGGTGAAGTTTTGAGAAAATCAAGCATACTTATCCTTGTTTTACTGTTGGTCACATCTATCTTCGCATCGGGTTGTGCTGATAGTGGAGATGAAATCACCGAATTAAACATTGGCTACCAGCCGAGTACACACCAGATTGCATATATGACCGCCTATGAAAAAGGATGGTGGCAGGAAGATCTTGCACCCTATGGGATTACAAAAATAAACGAATACCAGTTCCCAACAGGCGCTCCCGAAATGCAGGCTATGATGGCCGGAGACCTGGACGTAGCCTATGTTGGAGCAGCCCCCGCTATTACAGCCCTCAGCCAGGGTCTTGATGCAAAGATCGTTGAACCTGTACAGATTAATGGTTCAAGTCTTGTCCTCAGGCCTGAGTATGAGTATGAAAGTCCTGAAGACCTGAGAGGGCTTAAAATCGCTACCTTCCCAACAGCAACAATTCAGGACACCCTGCTCAGAGACTGGCTCAGAGAGAACGGACTTGACCCGGAAAAAGACGTGACAATCCTTGGAATGACTCCAGGAGATGCTGTTACTGCTATTTCAGCCAAACAGGTAGATGCGGTCTTCCTGCCTCACCCTTCCCCTACTATTATCGAAAATGATGGTAACGGGCGTACCATTGTACAGTCCGGAGAGATGAGTCCTAATCATGCATGCTGTGTACTTCTGGTGAGTGGAGAACTTATCAGAGAGCACCCGGAACTTGTGGAGCAGATTGTAAAAACCCACATTAAAGCAACCGAGTACAACCTGGCAAATCCGGAAGAAGCCGCCCAGATTTACTCAAACAAGACCACAGAGAACGTAGAAGTTATAAGGACGTCTATTGAGGAATGGGATGGAGAATGGATTACAGATCCTGCAATAATTGAGAATTCAACTGTTGAATATGCAAAAATCCAGTCAGACCTTGGATATATCCAGAAACCTCTGACAGAAGAAGAAATATTTGACACAAGCTTCTATGAAGCAGCTATAAACGAAGAATAAAAAAAGAATATGGAAATAAATATTTAAGGCATGTTCAGCTGTCCGGTTATTGGAAGGGACAGTTTGAACTCCATTTATTCTATAAACGAGTAACTGCCGGAAAGATAAAAAACTAAGAATCCTTTTAATTAGCCATGAAAATTAATTTCATAAAAACAATCGAAGAAAAAGGCGTTGAAGCATTATCTCTTATATTCGTGATTGCTATATGGCAGCTTGCAGCAGATAGGATCGTACAGAATAAATTGCTTCTGCCAAGTTTTTATGATGTGGTAATCTCTTTTTCCGTGATAGTTAAAAACGGGCTAATTTATACGGATACCCTGACAAGTTTACTTCACTTTTCGATTGGTATTGCGGCCGCGCTTATGCTGGGAATCCCTCTCGGAATAGCCATGGGGTGGTTCAAAGCGGCAAATAGGGCAATCGATCCTATAATAGAGATTTTGCGCCCGATTCCTCCTCTTGCCTGGATCCCTTTTGCAATAGTATGGTTCGGGCTTACTCACAGGTCTGCGGGTTTTGTTGTGTTTGTCGGAATGATCTTTCCTATAATCATCAATACTTATACAGGTTTCAAAAATGTCCCAAGAGTTTATGTTGAAGCAGCAAAAGTTCTCGGCTGTACCCGAAACGTAGACCTTATCCGCTCTGTTGCGATCCCTTCAGCCATGCCTTCAATTGCTGCAGGAATCAGGATTGCAATGGGTGTAGGCTGGATGTGTCTTGTAGCTGCAGAAATGTTTGGGGTCAGTAACAGGGGGCTTGGGTACCAGATCTGGCATAATTACTACCTGCACAGAATGGATTTTGTGCTTGTATATATGCTTCTCCTGGGTTTCCTGGGTCTTTTTATAGACCGTTTTTTCAGATATTACGTGGATGAAAAACTGCTCAGATGGAAGTCAGGGACTGTGGTATAAAATGGGTAGAGTAAGTATAAAAAACGTATCGCGTATCTTCGCCAAAAATGGAGATGAGTCCGGGACCGAAGCTCTACATAATGTAAGTTTTGATATACAGGATGGAGAGTTTATCTGCCTCCTAGGACCTTCAGGTTGCGGAAAGACAACGCTGCTTCGAATAACTGCAGGGCTTGAAACTCTGACTTCAGGAGAAATAACACTTAATGGAGTTCCTATAACGGGCCCTGATCCTAAAAGAGGTATGGTTTTTCAGCAGTATTCTCTTTTCCCCTGGAGAACTGTTATTGATAACATCACATTTGGGCTGGAGATGCAAGGAGTTAAAAAGAGTGAAGCCCGGAGGCAGGTGGAAAAGTATCTGGAACTTGTGGGTCTGAAGCAGTTCAAAAACAGTTACCCTCATGAGCTTTCAGGAGGTATGCAGCAAAGAGCAGCTATTGCAAGAGCCCTTGCTAATGAGCCTGAGGTCCTCCTTATGGACGAACCCTTTGGAGCTCTTGATGCTCAGACTCGAAATGTGCTTCAGGATGAAGTCTTGAAGATATGGGAACAAAAACACGTGACATTCCTTTTTGTAACGCACAGCGTGGATGAAGCTGTAGTCCTCTCTGACAGGATAGTGGTTATGACTTCAAGACCGGGAAGGATAAAGGAAATCGTAAAAGTGGAATTGCCCCGTCCGCGAAGCCGTACCAGTCCGGAAGTAAATCGCTTAAGGGATCGCGTTCTCAAACTTCTGGAAGAGGAAAGATTCGGCAGGTAAACGATTGAAAAAAAACTCAAAATGAGTCTCTAGCGAGCCGGAAATTATTTTTCGGCCCGAATAATTACTTTTGTCAACGGCTCTACTCTTTTCACAGCAACCTTTCCTACAAGCTCAAGAGTTCCTCCTGCTTTTACTGAACCGAGAAAGCAGCCAGGCCTTACCCGGATGTCCCCTTCACACGCTGCAACATTTACTCTTGCTCCGTCAAGGAGTACAAGCTCGGAAACTGTTTCTATATTACCCAGAACTTTTGCTGCTGCACAGATCAGGGCACTTCCGGCTTTCACATTGCCCTTAACAATCGAACCTTTCCCGAGCTCAAGCCTGCCAGATACTGTAAGACTTTTCCAGAACTTCACTTCCTGACCGACAATAACATTGCCGTCCAGTACAAGGTCTTCTTCCAGAAAGGTCCTTTTTTCAATCACGAAAGTATTGGACCGGGGGTGGTACTTGATAAAGCATATCATTGGAAATCACTCCGGTTAGTGTCCCCGGCTATCGATAGAGGAGAGCCGCAAACAATTTGTTTTTATGGCGTATGTAAAAACTTTGCCAATTGGGTTCCAAAGTATGATTGAACATCTATTATATAATATCATCGAGTGTTCAATATCAGAAGACTTAATGAGAATCCTGGCAAAAGATTGTTTACGTACTGAGAAAAATCAGATCAGAAAAAGGGACTGACGAGAAAAAGAAACTAACGAGAAAAAGAAACTGACGAGAAAAAGAGATTCCGGCATATTCTCGAAGCCGGAAATTAGTTAGATTCTAAAATTAAGAGTGAAAAGACTGAAAAATTGTAAATAACTCATTTTTCAGCCTGCTTTCTTATTTTAAGTTGTCCTGTTTACTCAACAAGGCTGGCAAAACCGTATTTGGGAAGTACCCTTTCGATTTTAATCCTTACCTCATCGCCTACTTTGGTGCCTGGAACAAAGATTACAAAGCCCTCTATACGAGCAATGCCATCTCCCTGACGAGCGATGTCCTGAATCGTAACGTCATAGACTTCGCCTTCTTCAACAGGAACAGAGCGACTTTCTTCTCTGAACATGAAAACCATTCCTTTAATCAGGTTAAAACTTAGTATAACCAGGTGATTTTCTCAATTCAAACTTACTCGACAACGCTTGCAAATGCAAATTTCGGGAGTACTCTTTCGACTTTAATGCGAACTTCATCGCCGACCTTGGTGCCCGGGACAAAGATTACAAAGCCTTCTATGCGAGCAATGCCATCTCCCTGGCGAGCAATATCCTGAATTGTAACATCGTAAACTTCGCCCTCTTCGACAGGGACTGAGCGACTTTCTTCTCTGAACATGAAAACCATTCCTTTAATTTACTTTAGTTAAATCTCTAGTATTTAGTTTAATACCCTTGCCGAGTTACTCGACAACACTTGCAAATGCAAACTTAGGAAGAACCCTTTCGACCTTAATCTGAACTTCGTCGCCAACACTGGTGTTAGGGACAAAGACTACAAAACCCTCAATACGAGCAATGCCATCTCCCTGGCGAGCAATGTCCTGAATTGTAACATCGTAGACTTCACCCTCTTCGACAGGGACTGGGCGACTTTCTTCTCTGAACATGAAAAACCATTCCTTTAATTAATTTAACAAAACTTGAAGTAATTAACTTTCTCAACCCAAACTTACTCAACAACGCTTGCAAATGCAAATTTCGGAAGTACCCTTTCGACCTTAATCTGGACTTCGTCGCCTACACTGGTATTCGGGACAAAAACCACAAAGCCTTCGATACGGGCAATGCCGTCTCCCTGGCGAGCAATATCCTGAATAGTTACGTCGTAAGTTTCGCCCTCTTCAACGGGCACAGAAGTACGTTCATCTCTAAACATTAGATTCATTCCTTTGACTTCTATTAATCAGCTTATGAAAGCTCCATCTATAGAACAGAAAAGAGTAAAAACAGTACTTAAAGGCCAAACTTGAAAAACCAAATTTAGGAAGTACACATTCTACTTAATCTATTACGGTGAACTAATCCCCAATAGAGCTTCGGATAAGTCAATTAATTGGTCATACTCATATCCGCTTGTATATAACGTTTTGCTTTAATTCATTTTAAAAAAAGAAAAATAAAGAAGTTAGGAAACTACCTGAAATCTGATTTCCGGAGTTCAGGGATCTTACTTCAAAAACAGGATAAGTAATGATAGATTATTAATAATTAATATACAAAATAAAATTATCCATAATAAAACTATGGCTTACAATAAAAAGAAGTTCCTTAACATAAAATTAAAGTTATCCCGAAGATTTAGATGAATATAGAAAAAAATCCAGCATTCATGTTCTGAAGAACTATGAGGAGTACCCCCATGGGCGTAATCTATAAATATTTGAACATACATTCTGAGAGTCGCTCATTAAATAAGAACAACAATGCGTGGGCCCGTAGCTTAGTCAGGCAGAGCGATGGACTCTTAATCCATAGGCCGGGGGTTCAAATCCCTTCGGGCCCGCTATATCATATTTTTTTAGCAATTTTCATAAATCTCTTTTTCATCGTTCTTTTTGGAAGTTATCTCGACACTTTTATCCAAATCCTTTCTGGCTTTTCTATTCAGTCTAAATGAATTGAATAACCTGACTAAAGAGTGTTTTGAAATCTTAAGAAGTACATGAGACTGGAAACCTATGATTTATGATTCGATGTATGATATCCTGAGCATTGTGTTTCCCTGCAAATTGTACCTTTCTAAGAGATCTCTGAAACTTCAGCTACTAAAGAGAAGCTGTCCAAGAACCTCTATCATGTAAAGAGACCAAAAAGTTCGCTAAAAAGCTGATCAATCTAAGAGATAAACAAGAGATAAACTTAAGCTGAAGGAAGAAGTTATCAATCAGGAAAGACAAAAATAAAAATAAAAAGAAGAAAAAAATGGAGTGCAGCCCTGATGCCAAAAGTAAGTGTTGAAATCCCTCAGGAACTCCTGGATGACCTCAATAAACATGTGGGAGATAATAAAAAGTTCGTCAGCCAGTCAGATGCCATCCGAACTTCTATTCGTAAAATGCTGGATATGATGGACGAAATAGATAGAAGACACGGAAGACTTAATGAGTAAACTACTGATGCGCTCATGAACAAATTTCATAAACTTACAGCAAAAAATTGTAAAAACATGAATAGAATAAGAAAAACATGAATAGAATAAGAACTTGACCAGAAGCCTTATTCAGCTAAATATCTTATTCAGCCAGAACATTTTATTCGACCGGAAAATTGCTGGAAAAGACCACCCCTTTATTTCTACTGTGTATTGAGCATCAGTAGGCTAATTTTAGCAGATTTTCAAAGTCAAGCAGAGTTTCTACTGGAAAAGAAAGTGAGAGCTGACCTGACTGGGAGATTCAGAAGACAAATGAACATGATTAGATAATTTTCCGATATTCCTTAATCTTCTGGCATTTCTGGCTGAATTGTCAAAAAGAGAGGTTTTCAGGATTAGAGATTTTCCCTGAAATTCCTGATACCCTGCGCAACATTTGAAAGCAGGATAAAAGCTATCCTCTGGTTAGGCCAGGAGCCCAGACCGCAATCAGGACCCACGTATTTTACCAGGCTGCCAAAACGTCTGTAAGCCAGTTTCAACCTTTTTGTAATCACATCAGGGGTTTCCAGCTGCGAAACGATTTCAGGAAGATACTGCTGGTCTTTCCAGATATTGGTACAGTATCTCTCATTAAGAATTCCTGCCAGGGAATAGATATCCGTTCTTGCAATTCCCAGCCTCAGGAATGAATCAGTGTCTTCGAGTACTTTTTTGTCGATGAGCTCCAGATAGGAAGGAGTACCCGCAGATTCCATACCTATCACATTGATTGTGGGGGTCTCGCAGGCAAGATTATAATAGAGAGCGGAATGAAGATGTATCTCCACATCAGCTCCCCACTTGCTAGCTGATCTGGAGGCCTCTGTAAGGGCAGAGATTATGTCGTTCTCGTCAAATGCAAGTTCAGGGTTCAACCCTATGCTTGGCTCGTCAATTGAAACCGTTGCTATCTTAAAATGTTTTGCAGATCTCATCGAGTTCCTGACGAACTTGTTTATGCTTTTTGCAAAAAGAGAATATATGTCCGTATATCGCGTGCCTCCGAACTCTTTAAGGTAAAGTTCGGTTGGACCGGTTACGCAGATCCGGACTTTCAAAGTTTCCCCGAATTTCTCTTTATAGGCTTTAGCAACCGTTTCTATAGCCTCAAGCTCTTCAATCCTTGCGCACTCCAGTTTTACATCGAAGGGACCGTCTGTGCAGTTAGAATCCCGGATAACCTTCAGGAACTGTTCGTTCATGTCCTGATACTGAGGATAAGTAGGGACTTCTACACCTGCATCGATTTTCTGCTGAAAGGCATCATTGATAACAGTAAAGAGTTTCTCATCTTCTGCTCTCGTTTTAAAGGCATTCTGGACCCATTCCCTGCTAACTCCCTCAGGGAGAGGATAGCTTCCTATATCGTCAAAGATGATTTCTTGCATGCTCTCTAGTAGACCTGTAAGAATTTATCATTATTGGAAAGACAGTAAAATTATAAAATAGCAGATGAAAATGCCAGAGAGCATTTTCTCAAAGAGAAACAATCTATCTTTTTTCTTGAGTTACTCCCGGTTTTTCATCTCTGCATTAAACGCGTTGATTCCTTTTGCCGTATTTTCAAGCAGCTTGAAAGCAAGTTCCTGGTCAGGCCAGAATGCCAGCCCGCAGTCCGGACTTGCATATTTTATACGGTCCCCTAGAATGGAATAAGCTTTTTCAAGCCTTTTTTGTATGAGATCAGGGGTTTCCATTTCAGTGACGATCTTTTGCATGTATTCTTTTTCTTTCCAGGCATTGACTCCATAGGTTTCGTTAACCATGCCTATGAGGCTGGAAATATCAGTCCGAGAGACCCCAAGCCTTATGTAAGTGTTCGAGTCCTCCAGGATTTTTTTATCCATTAGATCTATGTATGAGGGAGTTGCAGCGTACTCAAACCCGATAACATTAATCGGGGTTTCACAAACAAGTTTATATTTTAATGGTGAGTGAAGATGAATCTCCACATCCACTCCCTGTTTTCGAGCGTGTGTAGAAGCCAGAGTAAGGGCAGAGATAATGTCGGAGTCAGAGAACTGAATTCTATCGTTCATCCCGAGGCTTGGTTCATCCAGAGCTATAACCCTGATTTTAAAGTTTTTCGCAGCTTTAAACGCCTGTTTTATGAAATTCTCGATATCAAGAGCCATGATGTGATATGCATCAGCAAAAGCAGTTGTCCCGAAAGCCTGAAGATATAGATCCGTAGGACCGGCAACACAAACTCTTACCTCCAGAGTTTCTCCTGTCTTTTCTCTATAGTGTTTTGCAACCTCATCAATTATCTCCAGTTCAAGTATTTTTGCGTTCTCTTCTTTTACCACATAAGGCTCATAGCAGTTCTTTTCATCCCTGATAATGTCCAGAAACTGCCCGATCATATCCCGAAACTGAGGATAAGTTGGAACATCTACTCCAACATCAATTTTTCTCTGAAAAGCCTTCCTTACCATGGAAAAGAGTTTTTCGTCTTCTGCCCGGCTTTCAGCTGCAGCTTTAACCCATTCCCTTGTGAGACCTTCAGGAGTGGGAAGGCTGCCTCCATCAATAAAAGTGATCTCCTGCATATCTGGTATGTAAGACTGATCGAGTATTATAAGTATTTGAATTGCTCCGGATAATAAATTAAAAAGAAAAGGTTATAAAAATTTTCAATATGAATATAAATTATTAACTCAGAAAGTACAGAAAAAAATTTAAGGTATTAAATATCTTATAATGAATAGTATAGTACAAAAAAGTTTTGGGAGCTTACATCCTGAAACGTTTTTCGTGGTAGAAAGAGGCAGCAATTAAAGGGGATTTAACCAAGGCTTGATTGGGGGTAAATAGCCAAACAGGATCCGAACTGGTTTAAAATAGAGCATTTGCTGTTTCCTCAAAGACAGGTAATCTCATAGGAAAAAATACAAGTGACTCTGAGATCGATTCTGAAAAATAGACTAAAGAAAAAAATCTTCCAGAAAATGAGTTTTTCCTGAAGTTAGATTTTCCAGAGATTGAAACCATAGATGAGGTCCAGAATAGGTCTGAAAACAAAGTCCAGATCCGTATCTAATCCAGAACTAAGAATAGACCAGATCAGGATTTCACACTTTCAGTCCTTCCCTGATGTTGTTGAAATAATCCTCAAAATTCAACCAGAATTATGTCTTCAACCAGAAATTTTGGGGGGCAGGAATTATGAGAAGTGAAATAAGGCTGCTTAATGAGTATTATCCCTGGAAGGAAATAAAACTCAAGGGAGCCAGATGTTATCTAAAAGGAAATGTGTTTTTCGAGAACAAACATCTGAATTCGGAAAAGTTTGCTGAGTTGATATTCCCATTAATTTGTAAAGAAGGGCAGGGTAAAGAAAAAGAAACCGGAGACTTTCTTGAGAAACTAAACGGGGAGTTTGCATTTGTTGCCGAGACTAAAAACATTATACTTTGTGCTGTTGATAAAACAAGAAGCATTCCTTTGTTTTACATAAAAACAAAAAACAGCATTACTATATCAGACAGTGCCTACTATTTAAAAGATAAAATTAATCAGCATCTGAATGAGGAAAATGCAGCAGAGTTCATGGTTGCAGGTTACGTAACAGGTAACGAGACCCTTTTTGACAACATAAAGCAGGTAAGAAACGGGGAATTTTTAATTTATCAAAAAAATGAAAAACGTCTAAAGTCCTGTTTCTATTTTAAATTTTTACATAGAAATAATTACGAACTGCCTGAAATCAGATTAATTGAAATGCTTGATCAAACTTTTGTAAACACCTTCTCAAGGCTCATAAAAAGCACCAGCAAGCAGGGAAAGAAGCTTGTTGTTCCTCTAAGCGGCGGGCTTGATTCGCGCATCATTGTTGCAATGCTGAAGAGACTTGGAGTCAATGATGTTATATGTATGAGTTACGGAAGAAAAGGCAGCCGGGAGTCAGAGATAAGCAAAAATGTGGCAGAAGCTCTCGGATATGAGTGGATTTTCGTAGAATCCACAGCGAAAAAATGGCGCGAATATTATAATTCAAAAGAAGCTGACTTGTTCAGGATATGGGCTGGAAACCTATCGTCTCTCCCGCACATGCAGGACTTTCCGGCTGTAAAAGAGCTAAAGATCCAGGGGAAGATTCCGGAAAACTCAGTATTCGTCCCAGGGCACACAGGATATGGCTGCGATATACCCGAATACTGCCTCGACAATTCAACGAATTTCGATTCAGAAGCCTATCTGGCAGCCTGTCTGAAAAAACATTATAACCTATGGGGATGGCCTTATGGGCAGGAGCTCGAAAAGATCTTCAAGCAGAGGATAAGCAAATCAACATCAGGACTTGAAATTAAAGACAATGAAACACTTGCAAGTGCACTGGAATATTTTGATTCTAATGAAAGGCAGGCAAAATTTATTATCAATTCGGTCAGAGTCTATGAGTTTTTTGGATACGAATGGAGAATCCCGTTATGGGACGCTGAATTGATGGAGTTCTTTTTAAGAGTCCCAATAGAACACAGGATAAACCGGAACCTTTACAAAAAATACGCCAGAGACTGCCTGTTTTCAGGAGAGCTGGAGATACTTAAAAGAATTGATTGCACTACCGATTTCCTGAACCTCAAGACTCTTGAAAAGCGCTCAAGATATGAAAAGCTTCTTTATTACAGGACATTCTCTCACAGCTACTATGATGAAAAAGTGAATAACCCTGTGTGGGGAAGGTACTTTGAAAACCCTCTTATCTCAAGACTTCTAATCAAAGTTTCCAGATATGACAACGAAAACATTGAGGAATATCCGTTATTAAAAACTATTCTTGAGTACAGAAACAAAGAGAAATACCCTCTGACATTGAACGGAGTAAGTTCTCTGGAATATCTGGCAGGCATCAAGGGAGAAACTTATTCATCCAGAAGCAAGACGGTTCTTAAGCCTGCTGTTTCTCCGGCAAAAAGACCTCTTTAATTGGTTAATTGGTTGATATAGGGTCATGTAATATTTTCAAGAAAGCCCCCTCTAATAAAATATAAGCCCCCTCTAATAAAATATAAGCCCCCTCTAATAAAATATTACAGGTATTCAGTCAGTGTAAGAAGTGGAAGCAAAAGTTTAAAGCAAACACTAACCGTTGAGGAAGATATTAGATGTAATAAAGTGTTAGAGTATAGGAAAAGGAAAATAGAGAAAAGAAAGTAGAGAAAGGAAAGCGGTAGAGCGCAAATTAAACAAAGATTTCCCCATTCTTGGAAACTTAATATCTTTTCTTATACTTCGCAAGCACTTCTTTATTTGCCTCAAAAGCCTTCTCTTCAATGTAACCCTTTTCCAGTGTCCACTCAAAAAAGGAGTCCAGAACCTTTGCAGCTGTCCCGATAAATTTTTTACCTCCTCCTACCTCAACCACATAGTCATCAAGGAAATCCTTGACTCCTGCAGGGCTAAGTTGGTCGGGATTACAAACATCAAAGTAGTTCTTGTTTTCACGTTCGGGACGGGTGGAACAAAGAGCCCTATCTTCTTCTGACAGGTAGTCCTCAGCATTGAGTTCAAGGAATTCTTCGTAAAGAAGAATCACATCTTCACAGTCCAGGAAGGCATCGGGTTTTAAAGAGGCTTCCTGTTCACTTAAGAATGTCCGGAAAGCTTCGTTTATCGTGATCATACTTATCTCTGCAATGATGATTTGTAGAGTAATATCAGTTTGCTATGAAAGATTTTTATATTTTTCTAGAAGGCCTTATATACAAAATTTTGCTACTGCCAGTATATATTAGTTTTCTAAAGGGAAATCAAAATAGCAAATCAAGGTATGGATTAAGATAATAAATCAAGATAATAAATCAAGATAATAAATCAAGATAATGAGTTAAAAATAAGAAATTAAAAGAAAGAAAAGAAAGGAAAAAAGAGTGTATCTGTTTTTTTCTCTTTATTTCTTATCTGTTTTTTTCTCTTTATTTCTTATTCCTGTCCTCTCTCAATTACTTTCGTTTCCCGCATTCTTTTTACATTGATTCAGGGGCACCTATTCCCAAGGTATCAAGTGAGTTTGCAAGGACAATTCTTGCACAGTCCACAAGGGCAAGCCTTGCAGCCCTGACTTTTTCGTCCTCAGCTGCGATGACAGGGACGAAGCGGTAGAACTGGTTGAAGGCATCGGCAAGTTCACGGGCATAGATTGCAAGGATATGAGGCTTGAGTTCACGGGCTCCAAGATCAATTATGCTGTCAAACATTGCCATCTTCTTGATAAGATCGATTTCACTGTCCTCGACAAGGAGAGAAGGATTAATCGATTCTTCAGGATTCCAGGCTGCCTCCTCTTTTGCTTTCTCAAGGATACTGCAGGCGCGAGCGTGTGAGTACTGGATGTAAGGGGCACCCTGCTTCTCAAAATCAAGGGCTTCTTTCCAGTTGAAGACCGTGGATTTTTCAGGGGAAACCCTAACTATATCATAGCGAACTGCACCAAGTCCTACTGTTTCTGCGACCTGCTTTTTGAATTCGTATGATGTTTCAGGGCGGCGGGTTTCGACCTGTTCAAAGGCAGCCTCAGTAACCCTGTCAAATAGGTCATCTGCGCTTATGAACTGCCCGCGGCGGGTGCTCATTGAGCCTTCTGGCAGAGAAACAAACTCAAAAATTACGACTTCAGGCTCTTTAATCCCGATCGCATTCAGGGTAGCCCTGAGCTGGCCGGAAATAAGCTTATGATCGGCTCCGAAAATATCGATTATGCGGTCTGCCTGTTCGGCTTTCCATTCGTGGTAGGCAAGGTCGCGAGTTGTATAAAGAGAAGTGCCGTTTGAACGCTGGATAACAAGGGTCTTTTCAAACCCATAGTCCGAAAGGTCAACCACAAGGGCTCCTTTGTCAGTCTCAGTCCTGCCAGTAGCCTTGATGCGTTCGACAATATCATGTACTGCCCCGGATTTAAGAAAAGTGGACTCACTTACGAACTTATCGTGGACAACGTTCAAGCGAAGCAGGGTCTCTTTGATCCCTGCAACAGCCAGGGAAACTGCCCTGTCAAAACGCTCAATAGTCCTGATATCCCCGGCTTCCACCTTTTCCATGAGGGCATCGATTTCCTTCACGTATTCGGGATTTTTGTCCAGCTCAACATTGGCTTTTATATATACGTCAGCAATTGCAGCATCGGACTTCCTAGAAAGGTCAAGCTTAAAGCGCTCACACGCCCAGGAAACTACAGCAATCTGTCTGCCCATGTCGTTAACATAATACTGGACTTCCACATCGTATCCTGCACGTCTGAGGATGCGGGCAAGAGTGTCTCCAATAATTGAATTGCGGATATGTCCTACATGAAGGGGACCATTAGGATTTGCTGAGGTGTGCTCAAGGAGAATTCTGTCCTTTGGAGCCCCACAGCCGAATTTTTCTTTCTTTTCCCGAACAGCAGTCACTGTTCCATCCATGTAGTGCCTGCCTGCAAAGAAGTTGATGTAAGGACCTGCCGCACTCACTTTTCCTATATATGAGCCATCAGGAATTTCAACTGCAGAAACGATACGAGATGCCAGCTCTTTTGGATTTTGCTTATGAATGCCTGCAAGCCTGAATGCGGCTCTGCTCGCAAGGTCAGCATGAGGGGAGGTTTCGAATTGAAGTTCGGAATCCTCAACCTCAAACCCGACCTTTCGGATAGCTTCTTTTAAAATTGATGTAGCCTGAGCTTTAAGTTCCAGGAACAAGATAAATCACCTGTTTAAATTACCCGTAAAAAACTGAAATTGCTTAATTAATCCTCATATGATAGTTTAACCTGTCAAATTCTGATACGCTGATTTGATTAATGCTAAATATATTGATCTGGTTAACGTTGATTACTGACCTGATGAACATTGATCTACGGATCTGATTAGTCCAATAGTTTTGACTTACAATTCCTGATCCACTGATCTAAAGGGCAATTTAATTAAAAAAGTATTGGGTAAAAATTACCGGATACTAAAAGGGGACTTTGCCCCTGAGCGAAATTAGACTCCAGTACTGTATCGCAGGATTGCAGCTATGCCACCAAAGGCGTTCATGAGCTGGGAACCCTCATCAAAGTCGGTGGACACGAAAACTACCTTTGCATTGCTTTTGTCGGCAAGCTCTGAAAATTCATCCACAACATCCGTAACGTCTGTAACCTCAAGGGAAGAACCACACTTAGGACAGTTACCGGCTGCGGGGGCAGGCTCTCCGGGTTTCCAGCGCCTTGTCCATTTGTTTTCGTATCCGCAGACACTGCAGTTCGCAGTTATCCTTTCTGCCCGCAGGTCTTCGGAGAGCAGGAGCACATCCACTGCATTGATCTCGAGGTTTGCCCTGACCTGGGCTTCTCCATAAGCTGCCTTACCCGAGTCAGCAATCAGTTCCTTGAAGAAATCCCTGACTGCATTCTTCTGGCTCATAAGCTCAATATCCTGAAGTTTTTCTCCTGCAGCATTTACAAGCTCGGAAAGCCCTGATTCATCTGTATATGCCGTGTCAAACAATCCGAGGATTTTCTTCTGAAGCTCGTGGTGCAGGAATTCCCCTGCGTAGAACTCTTCCTTTGTCGGAGAGGGACCCCCTATCAACACACCTTTGAGATCTTTATGATCAACAGCCATGAAGACTTCACTTGCAGCATCTCCTATCCTCTTGTAGAAGTCGTGGATTGCAATGAGCCTGAGCTGCTGGAAACGATGGGCACTCTGACCTCCTTTCCTCTGCTTGCCAGGAACTGTCGAAGTCAGATTGCGGAATGGCTGGATTCTCTTTCCCACCAGAAGCCCTACAGTTGCTTCTCTGCGGTCAAGAACCAGAAGCCCGAAGGTGCTCTTGTCCTTAAGCATATCTTCAAGAGGCTCAAGATAGAAAGATGAATCACAGTGGTACTTGTAGACAGTGATTGGTTCGGGAGGGACAATTACCTCACTTTCCATGCTAGTCTTATTGGCTCCGATATCCACGGCTCCCGTAAAGTAAACTATCCCGTTTTCAGGTACTTTGTCCAGGTATCTGAGCCTTGAAAGTAGAGACTCGATCGCTCCCTGGACATTTGTTCTCGTAAGTTTGGACTTAATGTTTGCAGCCTGTCCATGTTCGTCTTTTAACTGGTTTGTAACATCGAAAATTTGCTTGTCAGGAGGGATGTAAAGGGATATGAGCTCGGTGCTCCTTCCTTTTTTATCCCTGAGGCCCTCAAGCTTCTTTTTAAATTCGTACATCTCGTGTGCAGAATGTTCAGTCATTTTAAAAATTCCCCAATAGAGTAGTATGATTTGGTAATCCTGTAATGGTGGTAAACTGAGATTTGAGATTTGAGATTTGAGATTTGAGATTCGAAATTTGGAATTTAAAATTTGAAATTGAGATATAAACTAATCTTCAAACTGGCAAATTTAAGGTGAGAGAATCTGGATCTACTGTTTAATTTGAAGTTTCTGTACCTTTCCGGATCTGGTCAAAGTTTTCTATAAGAATTATCAAACCCATCAAATCCGATTTCATAGTAAATTTAGTTATCCAGTACAAAACTTGTTTAGCATATCGGTTGCATACAACGGATAACCGGAGGATTTGATAAGGACGAATCACACAGTGAGCTCCTGTCTCACCCGAAATCCGGGTACAAAAACCGCCTGGAACACGAAGAACCTGAGAGTGAGAAATACACCTTTCAGAAGCCGGCATCTCAGCAAGCCGCGAAGCCAGTCGCTAAAGCCTGCATGTATGCTGCGCAAACCTTCCAGGTTTCGCATTCTTTTGATCGCACTAGATATGAGACATAATCTTACTCAAACTGTATGTGATAGTTAAAAGTTTGTTTAATTTGAATTAAATTAACCCCTGACGGGATCATATCCTAATTGAAACTTAGGTTTATATTTGTTTCTATCCCCGACTTGTTTTATATATTCATACAACTATAAAAGTCTTCCTGTATATTAGTCCTTGTCTTCAGAGAACTGATTTCCTGAGAGGTAGATAAAATCAAGAAAAAAAATAGAAGTGATCATATAAGTAAGGACTAAGTAAGGATAGAAAAGAAGTTAAACAGTAAGGGTTTAACCCAAATGAATAAGCCAAAAAAGATTAATAAAAAATCAGGTAAAAAGAGTTAGAAAGTAAGGATTAACTCGGGCAGACAGGCTTTTTTACAGGAGATTTCCTTCCGTCCTTTGAAAGCAGGACAACCCGGCTGATTTCAGACTCATCTGCTATCTCATATCCCAGGTGCTTTGCAAGTTCTTTTGAGAATTCAAGCACTTCCTCATGGGACGGCATGGCAGAGCGGTCCAGGCGAAGGCGTGAGAAACCGAGATGCATATAAGCTTTTATTTCTACAAAATCCGGTGAGGCTTTTTTAATCAGCTCGGCGTAACCTTCGGGATTGAACATATTTTCACCTTTAACAAGGGTGGTCCGAATGACCGTTCGAGAGGATTTTTCTTTCATAATCTCCAGGGATTCGTTAATCCTATCCCAGAGTGCGGGAGACTTTGGCTGGCAGACCCTGAGGTAGGTTTCGAGATCAGAAGCATCAAGACTCATATATAACTGTGAGGGATTGACCTTTGCAAGCATCGAAGGAACAGTTCCATTTGTTACCAGAAAGGTAGTAAAACCTCTTTTTTCGTATTCCTCAATGAGTTCAGGGAGATAAGGATAAAAAGTTGGTTCTCCAGACAGAGAGATTGCAACATTATTCGGTTCATTGCCTTCAAGCCATCGCTCCCTGAGTGCACTTGGGGAGCCGCCAAAACCCGTAATCAATTTGCGCTGGCAGGTAATGCTTTCTTCTACTATCTTTTTAGGAGAATCCCATGCTCCGGGAGCAGGGACCGGAACCTCTGTTGGGCGCCAGCAGAAAAGACAGCGTTGATTGCACATGAGAGTTGGAGTCATCTGGAGGCATCGATGGGACTGGACGCCATAAAACTTCGATTTATAACAGAAACCTTCGTCATTCATGGCTTTTCTGAGCCAGAGGCAGGTCTTTACTGCCGAGTGGCGGCCTGCAAGAGCATAGCTCTGCTTTTTAAGGAGGGTCTCAAAATCAGGGATATCAAAAGGAATAGGGGTCTGCTCTTCATCCCGATTTTCTTCAAGGACTTCCGAAAGGCTTTCCCTGGAATTTTCCTTTTCTTCTTTTTTTTCTTCAAGCGGCATTTTTCGGATATTAATTCTTTGTGGTATATATAAGAATCGGAAAATAATTTTAAGAGCGTCATGACTTTTCAATATGCATTACTGACTTTTCGGATAGGCTCTTAATCGAATGACAGAATTTTCACGTCAAAATCGGCAAGATCTACAACGGGAACCCGGGCAGGTACAGGCATCAGGTTTACGCGCTTCTGGAACTCTGTCTGAGCCTGCCATGTTCCGGAATTAACTAAAAGAACATTTTTATAGCGCTGGACTCCCAGGGTATGAACGTGCCCTGTGTGAATAATATCAGGAACGGGATCAATTATAAAATAATCCTTTTTCTCCGGTGATATGGAAACCCTGCTTCCGTAAGTTGGGGCAAGATGCCTGCGCTTAAGCATCTCAAGAACTGCACCTGCAGGCTCCTGATATGAAACTCCGGGAACACTTGCCACAAGATCGTCAATCGACCTTCCATGATAGATAAGGATTCGGACGCCGTCAAGGTCCACAAGGGCAGGATTACCTACAAAGGTGACATTCTCGGGAAAATCCACGCAGATCCTCTCAGGCAGGGCAGGCTGAGGTTCTGCCTGACGTACAGCATCGTGATTTCCTGGACTTATAATCACACGGATGTGTTCGGGAACTTCCCTGAAGTACTCTGCTGCTTTCCTGTACTGTTCATAGACATCCAGAATATCGAGTTCCATTTCCTGGTCGGGATAAATTCCAATTCCGTCCACAAGATCTCCTGCGACAACGAGATAACGTACCTGGGATGCGACCTCCCGCATCTCTTCCGAGTCGGATTCTCCCTTTAAGAAGTCCAGAAAGTCCAGCCATGCATCTTCCAGAAACTGGGAGCTGCCCACATGAACATCGGAAATGAGTACAGCTTTCCCATGGCTTCCTGTCCTGCGCTGGACGCTATTAGGGACATCAGGCTGGAGAATCTTTGTAGCCATCATAAGATTTCCGTCATTCGTGACCGAACCTGTTACTCCGATAACCTCGTCCAGAAGAAGCCGAGAAGCCAGTTCAAAGAGTTCTTTGTCGCTGTTTCGGATAAGCACTGAAAAAGAGCCTGTCGGGTCTTCAAGAGAAAGAATTTTGTGCCCGTTATTTGTACTGCTGATATCTGAAACCATCCCTATAATCGATAGTTCCTCGTTGCCCCCATCTGATCCCCGGCGAAAACTTCTTCTTTTCAAACTTTCTATAGGGCGTGCATTCATCCTGCTTCTAAGGATCTCAGAGAGCCTGCTGTACCTGTCCCTGAAATACTGTACGAACTGCATGTACTCCCCAACACAGGTTGAATGACCTGTGATATCGGAAATCACGGTAACAGGATTGCGGCCTGAAAGATGCCTGATTCCTTCATTTCTGGGTCTTGAAGGAAAAGCATTTCCCGGGTTTGAGAAGAGGGAGTTTGTTCTGGAAACATGGTTGGAAGCAGAAAGAGAAGGAGAGCCTGCCTGTCCGAAAAAAGAGGAAGCCTGCCTTTCTGTACCTCCTGAAGATAGTGATGATTTGACAGAGCTGGAAAGAGAACCACGAGCAGAATTGGCAGTTGAAGCAGTAACGAAACTAGAAGAACCAGACTCATTAGTAGAATTGGGAACAGGATCAGCAACAGATTTAGCAACAGGATTAGCAATAAAATCAAGAGTGGGTTCTCGAGAAGATAGAATATCAGAATCTGTTTCTGGATTGCTGTCCGGGACACCAAGTGTTGAAGCCGGTTCAGATTCAACACTTGAGACTAATACTGTTTCCTTAAGATTGTTTGAAAGAGGATTAAGAATTCTTGCCATCTCATGATCTACTGGTCTTAAAGCAGGAGAAGAAGCACTGTCTGAAGGCATCCTGGAAACAATTTCGGAAGATGATCCGGAAGCCACTTCTGAAACTGCTCTTGAAGCCTCAAAACCTTTCAGGTCTATATGTTCGGGTTCAATAACGAAAACACAATCGTCAACAGTTGAAAGGACGTATTTTAGAAGACTGTCAGGGGAGTTACTCGATTTAATTAGTTCTACTGCTAGCGGACTTATCTGATACCCTTCTTCTATAACTGCCCTTACAATATTGATTTCATCCATAATTTCGACCTGATTTTCTCGACCTTTGCCCATGACTGCCAGGATCTGTTGAACCTGTTTGGCCTGACATTCACTAACCTAAAATCAAAAAGATTTAAGGCAAACACCCATTTAAAATATAAAAAATAACCACATACAAAACTAATTCGATACAAGCAAAATAACATAATATAGTTTTAGTAATGTTTTTCATTCTCAAAATTGGTTGAGAATTCTTTATGACCTCATAACTGATGGTATATTATAGTAGCTGACCAATGTAGTTACTCACAATATAAAATATAATCATTGATAACACTCTAATAATTATATCATATACTTTTATAATATTACTTGAAGACTATTCCAAAATTAGTCCGTCAATACTCATTTACACTTTAGAATTAACAATTAAATGTCTCTTCTTAACTGCCTGCAGTACTCTGATATTAATTAGAACATGATGCACCCTGAATAATTAATAGAACTTTCTGCAACTACTTTCTGCAACTAAAAATTAGCTTAAAAGTGTTTGTCATCCTTGATATCGAGTGTTCTTATAAATTCTCGAGAGAATAGCTATATTTAGCCTTATTAGCTATGTTTAGCCTTATTAGCTATGTTTAGCCTTATTTAGCCTTGTTTACCCTCATTTAGTATTATTAAATTATTTAGCTTTACTAAAAGACCAATATTCTTATGCTCAAATTTATGTTCAGTTAAGACTTAATCTTCATAGTTTCCAGCCCATTGACATAGTAAGATTTCTAAACAGCTTATAGAATTCTGTGGAACTTCAGTCTATTTCCTGAGAAATCATCCATAAAATATTATAGCCTGTGAATAAATTGTAAGTTAATATAGGAGAAAAACAAATCGTATAGGCAAGTATACCGAAAAGGATATAATAAAACGGAAAATCCAGTACAGTTAAAAATGATAACGAGATTTATACAAAAGCATAAATGAGACTTATATAAAAGCATAAATTACATGGCTGATGAAGTGCTGACAAAGGCGATGCAGACCGAGTGAAATATAATTAAAATATAAAAACAGCACCAGAAAACTAAGATAAAGAGAGTAAAGGCTTACTATGAATAAAACTAATACACAAAACAATACCCAGGAAGAAGGAAGTTTCCTGGTCTCCCTTGGAAAGGATTTGCTGTCAGTAGCAGCTGTCCTGATAGCCTTTATGGTTCTTTCCAAACTGGCATTCGGGCTCTGGACCCCTATGGTTGCAGTGGAGTCCGGAAGTATGGAGCCTCATATGCAGGTAGGAGATATTGTCTTCATCAAAAGCATCGATCGAGTTGATCTTGTTACTCATGAAGAAGGGAATGATTCAGGCTATATGACCTTTGAAGATTATGGAGATGTGATACTCTATCGACCCTATGGGCAGGAAGGCATAACTCCTATAATACATAGAGCAATGTACAGGGTGGAAGCAGGAGAGCCTATGTGGGAAAATGGTCCTGTTGCCCCTTATTCGGGATACATTACCAAAGGAGATAACACTGTAACCAACAGGCACTATGACCAGGAAGGACAGATAAGTTACTATGTACCTGTCAAGGATGAATGGATAATAGGAGTTGCAAAGTACAGGATTCCTTATCTCGGGTACATAAGGCTGCTCTTTTCATGAGATCCTTGAGTTGTCTTTGAGTTGCCTTAGAATTATACAGCGCCAGTTAAATTTTTCTCCAATTTATAGAACAGTCGTTATATTTGCTTCAAGTTGTATAATCTCTTGATCCGTATATCCAATTCAATCAAATTCCATGCCCTTCATTGAGATCTGAACCAAGTATTTACTCTGATTTAAGTATCTGCTGTCAATTTGCTGCAAATTTGCTGCAAATTTCTTTTCCTCAAGACAAAGATTGATTGAAAACTTGGTTAAAAAATAAATTAAATTTATAAAAAATTGATTAAAAATTGATTAAAAACTAATTAAACTATAAAAACATGAAACTTAAAAAACTGAAAATTGGCAAAACAGAGCTTTCTGGAAACCTTCTGCTCGCACCTATGGCAGATGTAACAAATCTGGCTTTCAGGCTGCTTTGCAGGCGGTATGGAGCTGACCTGACATATACTGAGATGATCAATGCAGACGCGCTGCTTAATGAGAGTAGGAAGTCTTTCATTAAAGGGTTGAGCTCTCCAGATGACAGGCCTTTCGGAGTTCAGCTTGTAGGGAGCTGTCCTGAGAAACTGAAGCAGGCAGCGCTTTTTATTGAAGAAGAGTACAGGCCTGAAATTATAGATATTAACATGGGCTGTCCCGCGAGATGCATCACAGTAGCCGGATGTGGTTCTGCTCTTCTTAATTCTCCGGAGCTTGTATATATGATAATCTCGGAGCTGACAGACTCCCTGAACACTCCGGTCAGCACAAAAATTCGCCTCCTCGGAAGGGAGGAAAAAACCCTTGAGATTGCCCGCCTGATAGAAAAGGCAGGAGCATCAGCTCTGACCGTTCACGGCAGGACAGCAACACAGATGTATTCAGGCAGCTCGAACATTCCGGGGATAAGAGCTGTCAAAAGTGAGCTTTCGATTCCTGTTATTGCAAACGGAGATGTCAGGGACGAGGAATCTGCAGAAAGAACACTGGAACTAACAGACTGTGACGGATTGATGATAGGGCGCGCAGCAATGGGGAACCCTTTCATTTTCAAAAGGATCGGACACTACCTGGAAACCGGTGAAAAGCTTGAAACAGATAAACAGTCCAGGCGGCTTGAAGATTTTGACACTTATATTTCCCTCCTTGAGGAACACGACCTGCTTTCATCTATAAACCTCAGGATGCATGCACACTGGTTTACCAAAGGGCTGCGTGGCTCGCGGCAGGTAAGAGAAAAAATTAATGGTTTGGAAGATGGAAGAGCTATAACTGAACTGTTAAGGAGTTTCTGCCAGGAAAAACACTAAAGTGTTTTATTTTTTTAGAGGTCAACTTTGTTTACGTCAGTGCCAGTAAAAATCGTAGGCTATGGGCATGTTAACCTGAAAATAATAATTATAAAACATTTAAAAAATAATTTTGGATTAGAAGTATTTATAAATAATTTCTCGACTTTCACCGAAAAACTAATAATAATCTACACTATTATCCATGAACTATCAGGCACCAAACGGCGTAAACATATAATTGAAAATATATTACACTCAAAATAATTACGATCCAATAATTATGAATACTTTCAGGTTGACAATTCTGCCGTCCATATTCTTGAGCTACCTTTAATCTCTCTGGAACTTATGGTGTCTGAAGAAAAAGCCAGATAAAGAATCGTACAAGGGTAGGTACTGAGTCTCTAAACTGGCAAGAATTTATATAGGGATTAACTTCAGGTTAACTCGATTTAACAGTAACTTAATTACCAGCAGTATGCCGACAACTAAATTATAAGTATGCCATACAGACTGCCGAGAACAGAGAAGTCTTAGAAAAACGGTAGAAAAACCTGAATTAAAACTTGAAACTTTAAAACCGCATAAGAAGGAGAATCCAGATGAAGGAAATCAGAATACACGGTCGAGGAGGCCAGGGTTCTGTTACTGCGGCTGAAATGCTTTCCGTTGCAGCTTTTGAAGATGGAAAGTTCAGCCAGGCCTTCCCCGCTTTTGGGGTCGAGCGAAGAGGCGCCCCTGTGCAGGCATTCACCAGAATCAGTGATAGTCCAATCAGACTCCGAAGTCAGATCTACGCCCCGGATTACGTTATTGTCCAGGATGCCACTCTGCTTGAAACTGTTAATGTTGCAAGCGGAATAAAAGATGACGGAATCATCATAGTTAACACCACAGAAAAGCCGGAAAGCCTGAAACTTAACACAAAAGCCAGGGTTATGACCGTGGACGCTACAAAGGTGGCAATGGACGTTATGGGCATCCCCATCGTTAACACTGTCCTCCTTGGAGCTTTTGCTGGCGCAACCGGAGAGATTAATGTGGAGTCCATCCAGAAAGCCATAAGGGCTCGTTTTGCCGGAAAAGTCGGAGAAAAAAATGCACAGGCAATTCAGAAAGCCTATCAACTGATCAGGGGAGAGGAAGAATGAGCTCTGAAACCGAACAGGACCGCAAGATTCGTCCGGAAGTCCTGAAAACCGATGAGGAAAAGAACGGTTTAAACATTTCACGCTGCAGAACATGTAAGCCCGGTTCAACCCTTAAAAACAAAACCGGTGGCTGGAGAAATTTCCGTCCTGTCTATATTTATGAAAAGTGCACCAAGTGCGGAATCTGTGAGATTGTGTGCCCTGACATGTCTGTCAAGCCAAGAGAAGACGGCTTTTTTGAGTATGATTATGATTACTGCAAAGGTTGCGGCATCTGTGCAAACGAATGTCCTGCAGATGCAATTGAAATGATCCTGGAGGAGAAATAATGATTGACCCGGCATATAAGGGAAAAATGGTGGTAGTGGAAGGCTCCTACGCTGTGGCCCATGCTGCAAAAATCTGCCGTCCAAACGTAATCTCAGCCTACCCGATTACTCCTCAGACACATATCGTTGAAGACCTGTCTCAGTTCATGGCAGATGGAGAAATCCCCAACTGTGAGTACATTAACGTAGAATCGGAATTCTCGGCAATCTCTGCCCTGATAGGAGCATCTGCAGTAGGCGCAAGAACCTATTCAGCCACTACTTCGCAAGGACTTCTGCTCATGCATGAGGCGCTTTTTAACGCTTCAGGAATGAGGCTCCCGATTATAATGACTGTGGCAAACAGGGCAGTTGGAGCTCCAATCAATATATGGAATGACCACCAGGACTCAATTTCCCAGAGAGACACAGGCTGGATTCAGCTCTATGTAGAAGACGTTCAGGAAGCTTCTGATACTCTTCCCCAGCTCTACAAGATTGCAGAAGATAGTGAGGTCATGATGCCAGGTATGGTCTGTATGGACGGTTTTATCCTGTCTCACGTTTACGAGCCTGTTGTCCTGCTTGAACAGGAACTGACAGACAATTTCCTCCCATCTTTCCAGCCTGAAAATGTCCTTGATCCTGAAGATCCCAAGACCTTCGGAGCTTTTGCAGCCCCGGATACCTATGAAGAATTCAGGTACCTGCAGGAACAGGCAATGCAGAAAGCTCTTCCGAAGATCGAAGCTGTCGCAAAGGAATTCGAAGAAGTCTTTGGCAGGTTCCATGGAGGGCTTGTTGACGGGTACAAACTCGATGACGCTGAAATTATAGTCATGTCCATGGGCTCTATTCTCGGAACTGTTAAGGATGTTGTTGACCAGTACAGGGCAAAAGGAGAAAAAATCGGCGTCTTGAAGGTCAGGTCCTTCAGGCCTTTCCCGGTCGAGCAGGTCCGCAAAGCTGTTAAGAACGCTCATGCAGTTGTCGTGCTTGACAAGAACATCTCAATAGGTACAAACGAAGGAGCTCTCTTTACCGAAACAAAGTCCTGCCTCTACAACAGCAAAATCCGCGTACCTATAATGGGTTACACTGTTGGACACGGAGGCCGTGATATCCGTGCAGAGAGCATAGTAAAGGTTATTGAGGAGACAAAGAAAGCTGCAAAATCCGGAATCACGGTTGAAAGCCGATTCCTGGATCTCAGGGAGGAGTTGCTATGAGTAAAGCTGCACCTAAAACATATATTGCTTCCGGGCACAGCGGCTGTGCAGGCTGTTGTGACGCCTTTGCTGCAAAGTTCACACTCATGGGCGCAGGCCCAAATTGTATTGTGGTTAACCCTACAGGCTGCCTTGAGGTGATGTCCACTCCTTTCCCGAATTCTTCCTGGCAGGTCCCGTGGATCCACTCCCTCTTTGAAAACGCAGGCGCAGTGGCTTCAGGTGTAGAAGCTGCCTTAAAAGCCCTTGGCAAAAAGAATGACACCAAGGTCGTATCAATAGGAGGCGATGGCTCTACTATGGACATAGGAATCGGTGCTCTTTCAGGTGCCTTTGAGCGCGGCCACGACTTCACCTATGTGTGTATGGACAACGAAGCCTACATGAACACTGGAATTCAGCGCAGTAGCGGGACTCCATTCGACGCCAGCACCACAACAAGTCCGGCCGGAAAAGTTTCCTTTGGAAACCCGCGCCCCAAAAAGGACATGCCTGCTATTATGGCAGCCCACGGTTCTCCGTATGTAGCCACAACCTCAATAGGCTACCCGAGAGACATGATGCGTAAAGTTAAGAAAGCCACAGAAATAGTGGGCCCGACTTACGTCCATGCCCATGCACCCTGTACAACAGGCTGGGGCTTTGACACATCCAAGACCCTGGAAGTTGCCAAACTAGCAGTCGAAACCTGCCTCTGGCCAATGTACGAAATGGAAAACGGAGAAATCACACAGGTCAGAAAGGTCAAGGACCCAAAACCAGTCGAGGATTACCTGAGAGTTCAGAAACGCTTCAAACACCTCTTCACAATGGAAGGCGGCGAAGAAGAAATCAAGAAAATCCAGGCAATGGCTGACTGGAATATAAAATACTACGGACTTCAGTAAAAACTGAAGTTTTACTTTTTTATTTTTATATCCTATTTTTAGTTAGTAATCTTTTTTCAATTTTGAGACTTAACATGATTGCGACAAAAATACAAAGTGAAGACTTAGATGAAAAACTAGATAAAAAAACTTAGATGAAAAAGATAAAGATCTGAAACTGGAAGACTTAGATCATAAAACAAAAAGAGAGACAAAGATACTGAGATAAATTATACTTTGAAAAGATCTAAAATTGAATAGGATAGGCATCTGTTTAGTAAATACAGTTTTTAAACGCCGTTTTTAATACTATTGTTCGAAGTTTCCTTTTTATGTCGTTTTTAGATATTTCGTTTTTCGAGTATGTTTTTAAGACATTGTTTTTCAAATACCGTTTTTAAGTCACTGTTTTTCAAATATATCGTTTTTTAAATTACCGTTTTTCAAATATATCGTTTTTTAGGCGGCCGTTTTTCACAGATGCCTTGCACGCCAAATATCTTTTCATAAATATAAGGCTACGTATGTACTGAAAATTGAATATAAATTTTCAGAGGTACTGCAAATTATCCATAAAGTTAAAGACAAAAATTAAATACTGAAGAGCGTTTCATACCTAAGAGATTTTTGTACCTAAGAAATTTTCATACCTTTTAGAGTTCTTTAACGATTTTTTTTGGCCCTCAAAAAGCTTTAGGTTTTGATTGACTTCAGTTATAAAAATTGGACTTGACAAAACTTCAATTATAAAACTTGTTTTACAAAACTTGAATTTCATGAACAGAACTTAGGTTTTATAAAGCATTAGATATCAGAAAAAAAGACTGTATAAAAGAAATAGGATAAAAAAGAATAAAAATGGAATAAAAATAAGCTGCGCCTGAGGGTTAAATATCGACTAAGGGCAGCTGTCTTCTGAGATCTGGCAAATAACCCTCTCTGTGCAGGGCAATCTTATAATCGCTTATTGATCTGCATACTTTCTGTGTGTATTTTATACAGTCAGTACCGACTTCCCCTTTAAACAGCAGCTTTTCTATCTTTTCTATGAATTCCGGATAGGTATATACAAGTTCTTCTCTGGTGTGCAGGAAGAGTGCTGTAAAATCTCTGTGGATACCCATGCTCCTTTTAAGCAGCTCAACATTGAGGTGATCTTCAGAGAGGTAGCTGTTGAATTTCACAAACGTGTAAAAGTCTGCGATATTCTGATTTAAGGAGTTTAGGATTGAATACAGCACATTATCTGTTTCCGGAAGAGGGATATCCGGAAGGTTGAGGTTTTCGCCGTTAAAAGTCTCGTTTTCTTCTATATTTTGATCCCGGGTTGTCTCACGGTCCATTTTATCACCCTGGTATGACGTTTTTATTTTATACTTATATTCTTAATATTGGGTTGACTGTTTCCGATTAATACTTGCAGAACTAGTCTTTTCCTTTTGAGGTGGCTTTAGGATACTCCCACTGGTACTATAGAGACGGCATAAGTGTCAGTTGAAGTGCATCCAAGTGATATCTGCCCTGTGCAGACTAACTTAACCTGTTGCAAGCGCATCACTTCCCCACTAGAAGTGGCTTTGCGGCGTTTAACGTGGAGTTTTGGACTCCATTTTTGGATTTTATTTTTGGATTTCGTTTTTTGAACTCCGTTTTTGAACTCTGTTTTTGATTTCCGTTTTTCCACCACTAATTCACTCCAGAGACGCTGATCTTGCAGCCATAATCCTGAAGTCATATAAAATAAACTTGATTTAACGATAGGCTTCTTGCATTTTACTATATATAAAATTATGTCTTAATAAAACTGACAAAATATAATTTTACAGAAACTTGCATTTGTTTCTGCCAGAAACTTGTTTAAATGTATTATATATTGAGTAATGCTAGAATATATATTTGAGCCTTTATATTAGGGACAAATATGTTATTGAATTCCGAAAGAAATCAGTTTTTGGTCTAAAATTAGTTTTCGAGCTTTTCGAGTTATAGTAGCGAGTTAAACTGCTAACCAGAGATGCTCGTGATGAGGGTACCTATAGGCTCAAAAGAAATTTTAAGTCTTTCAAACCTATCTACGCGTTTCTATCTACACGTTTTTAGCTCTTCAAAGCACGTCTGTCTTCGAGCATATCCATCCCGATAGCTACAACCCCGTATACGAGGCTTAATACCAGAATAATAGTTGCTCCCGACGGAACGTCCAGAGCATAAGAAAGACCTATTCCTGCGACACTTATCACGATCCCGAAGGCGGTTGAGATAAGCATCATTCGCTTCAGATTATGGGTAAATTTGCGGCTTAGAGAGGCAGGAATTGTTAGAAGAGCTATCACAAGGATAATGCCCACGACTTTGATAAGGACTACAATTGTAAGGGCAATAATACAGAGCAGGAAAAGGTAAAGTTTTTCGGTAGGAACGCCCTGTACAGTTGTGAACTCTTCGTCAAAACATAAAGCAAGGAATTCCTTATAGAATAAATAGACTGCACCCACTATGATGATATCAAGGGCCAGCATCAGGTAAAGATCCAAGCGGGGAACCGTAAGAATGTTTCCGAAAAGATAAGTCATCAGATCCGGGGCATACCCGGGAGTAAGGTAGACAAAAATAACTCCAAGAGCCATTCCGAGAGACCAGAGTATGCCTATTGCACTGTCTTCCGGAATTTTTGATTTCTTGCTTACGGTACCCATAACAAGTGCTGATAACAGGCTGAATGGAATAACCCCATACATCGGATTGATCCCTAGGTAGTACCCAAGTCCTACACCTCCGAAAGAAGCATGAGCAATTCCTCCACTTATGAAAACAATCTTTTTGACAACAACATAGGAACCTATTATTCCACAGGCAACACTTGCAAGGATTGCAGCTATAAGGGCGTTCTGGATAAAAGTATATTGAAGAAGATCAAACATTTTTCATTTCTCCTTGAGAGACTGTTTTTCGAACCTAATCCTTGATCTTCAGGAACTCCCTTTATGCCTCTCCAGCACTCTGTGGGGCACTCCATGAGCAATCAGTTCGACAGGGCACTGATAGGTGGCTTCCAGGTCCTCAACCGGGATTTCTTTCGAGTTATGATAGTGGAGCGTGCGGTTCAGGCAGGCTATCCTGTCCACATAGACAGAAACTGCACTGAGGTCGTGAGTGACCATAATAATTGCCATTTCCCGCTTGAGCCTATTCAGGAGCCGGTAGAGTTCATCCTGCATATGAGGATCAAGCCCGGAGTTAGGCTCATCAAGGAGCAGGAGTTTAGGATTTGTGGCAAGAGCCCGAGCAATAAAAACCCTCTGCCTCTGCCCACCCGAGAGCTGTCCTATCTGTCTATCTTTAAGCTGGAACATCTCTACTGTTTTCAGAGCTTCTTCAGCAGCTTTTTTGTCTTCCTCACTGTATTTTTTCAGAAAACCTGTATGGCTCATCCTGCCTGTAAGTACCACTTCCCAGACACTGATAGGGAAATCAAAATCAAAGCGTCTGTACTGAGGAACGTACCCTACAAGGTCTCTGCTTTTTTCCGGAGGCTTTCCAAAAATTTTCACGCTACCTTTATATGGCTTCAGGAGTCCGAGGAGCACTTTGAGGAATGTGGTTTTTCCTCCACCATTAGGTCCAATTATCCCGAGAAGCCCGTTAGGCTCTTTTAATTCCAGATTCACGGCCTCAAGGACTGTCTGGTTTCCGTAGCGGACCCAGACATCCTCTAGCTCTATAACCTTCTCCATTACCCTTCCTTCAGAATATCGTTTTTATCTTACCCCGAATTATGTTCTTTTTATATTTAGATATAGAACCTGATAACTTATTTTACACAAGATTTCTGGCAAAAATGTCGGATACATTATCCATGTTTTCAATATAATTCTTTGCAAGAGGATCAACAGCCACAACTTCGCCTCCAATTTCCTGAGCTAAAACCTCCGCACTCCGTGTGCTGAACTGAGACTGGACAAAGATAACTTTGACATTCTTTTCCTTTGCAAGATCCACGAGATTTGTCAGATCCTGAGCACTTGGCTCTTTTCCTTCAATTTCAACGGAAATCATATTAAGCCCGTATTCCGCGGCAAAATAGCCCCAGGAAGGATGGTAAACCATGAAATTACTTCCTTCTCTCCCTTCCAGCTTTTCCCTGATCCTTGCATCCAGAGCATCCAGCTCTTCAAGGTAAGCATCTCTATTCTGGGCATAGTAAGCTTCATTTTCTGGATCGAGTTCTACAAGTCCTTCATAAATTTCTTCAACCATTATCTTTGCGTTTGCAGGTGATGTCCAGATATGCGGGTCCAGTTCTTCGTGTTCATCGTGTTCTTCTTCCTCTTCTTCATGATGATGTTCCTCAAGCTCTCTCAATTCTAACCCTTCGGAACAATTTACAATAAGAGTACCACTATTCATTGTCTCGAATCTGTCAATCCAGACATCTTCGAAAGGCATGCCGACACCAACTGTCACGAACATACCGGCTTTGCTAATTTCCTGGACTTCTTTTGGAGAAAGTTCATATGTATGGGGATCTGCCCCCGGAGGAATTATGACAACGGTACTTACTTTATCTCCTCCGACTTTTTCTACGAACTCAGCCTGAGGAACAACGCTTACAGCAACCAGTATTGGCTCGTCAGTTTCTGACATTTCAGCTTCCTGCCCTGTACTCTCATTATTCCCTAAGTCTCCGGAATCTGTACAACCGCTAACAAAAATGCTAAGACCAACAATCAAAAGTAATAATACAGTTATAATTTTTAGTTTCATAGTTAAGCTCCTGTTTTTCATTTTCTCTCATTTTCATTCTCACTTTTACTTCGTTGTTTCAACCGGTTTCACTTCTGGAAGGGACTGAATACTTCTAATATGAGTAAGATAAGTTTGACATATATCCAAAAATAAAGTCAATTTATGAAATTGTTTGGTATAACTCCAAATTCATCTCAAAACTGGATTAAAGGTATCGTTCAGCTCTAAATCATGCAGGAGATTAATGATAATGTTCCTCGTGGAAGCATTTCTCGTGGCTTATTTCTCCGCATACACCGACCATTGGATGGCCCATTGAGTTGCAAATTTTGTTTACCGCATCCCTGGAAACAAAAGCTTCAAAACGAGAAACTTCGGCACATGCTTCCTCTGTCGAGAGGCCGTAGTGAGTAAAGAGAAGACTCAAAATCCTGTGTCTTCGGACAAGGAACTCTGCATAAGCTTTTCCCAGATCAGTCAGATCCACACCCCTATATGGAATATGGTTCAGATAGCCAGCATTTGCCAGTTCGTTTAATGTCTTGCTTGTTGTTGAAGGATCTACCTGCAGACAGGAGGAAATCTCAGTAGTTTTCACAGTGCCTTTTTTCTCGAAAATAAATTTGAGGTAATCTACCTTCCTAGGAGAGAGTTCAAGGCCTGTAAACTCAGGATAATTCTTCTCGTTCATGTAGAGAAATATAAAAAACTGGTATTTATTGTTTGTCATATTCCAAATTGAAAGCTGATATTTGGAGCACATACAAAAACCAATGTTTGTAGTATACCAAAATTGGAAAAAACCGTAATGAGAAACCAGTACATTCTATGGAAAAAAAGCCGGTAATACGAGAAAACGAATTGATAACTCAGTAGAAGAAAACATAAACTCCAGAGACCAGCAGAAAACTTACCACACCCATCAGAATGCCTCCAAGAGAGTATTTGACCTGAAAACCTCGGAGGGTTTAAGTTCTGCAAGTTCTCCAAAAATCCAGAAGAATGGATCATTGACGTGTGAAATCAGGAAAGTACCTGAGGCCATTGCAAGGATCAGAATTTCCGGAGGAAGCCCGAGTTCCGGAACCAGAGGAAGTAAAAGAGATGGTGCAACAAGCATTGTTACGACCCTTGACCCCTGCACAGTTTGAAGAGCTGCTGCAACAAGAAATGGCACAAGGATATGAGGAAGACTAAGCTGCAGGAAAAGCCTGTCAAGGGCTTCCCCTGCCCCTGTCATGGCAAGAGTTGCCCCAATAGCTCCTCCCCCGCACAGGTCGAACAGGACAACACCACTTCTCCTTACGGCTTTTTCGACCAGGGTTCTAACCATTCCAAATCCCAGCGTTCTGCTGGAAAAAAATAGAAAGAAGGACCCCTATAAGCAATGCGACATTAGGGTTTCCCAGAAAAGCAAATAAAGGGTGAGGGTGCTCAAAGCCAGCCTGAAACAGAATGAGAAGCAAAGGAAGAAAGGAGAAGTAAAGGAAGAAAGATCGGAGCATAAGCTTCAAATCTGCCTGGTTTTCCGGTTTCTCTACTTTTCACTGTGTCTTCTATCTGTACCTTATCATTTTTCTTCACTTCAATACCTTCAGCTCTGACAGCCTCAGCTTCAACAACCCTAGCTTCAACAGCCTTAGCTTCAACAACCTTAGTTTCAACAGCCTTTCTCTGTATTACTCCTGCCCCACTCTGTTGTGAAGTTTCTGCAACTTCTATAAATCCTGTTTCTGGAAATCCCATTTGAAACTTCCCCTGACTGTTATTTTTAAAAATTCTGGTAGTTTCAATCTTTTCTAATTTCCTGGCATAGAGATATCCTGCAGTAGAAGTGGGAACAGCAATAAGAAATCCTAGAATAATAAGCGTATCCTTATATGCTGAAAGCTCTTCTGCTGCCGATATAATCACAGGGGAAGGGTATACCAGATTAAATGAGGCAACAGCACCGAGTGCAAGTGCGGTTGCAGTGGAAATGGAGGGGTAATTGAGCCTGGAAGACAGTTCTTTTGCTATCGGGATAAAAATTACATAAGCAAGGATATAGCACATTGTTGGCACGGAAAAAAGGAAACCAAGAAGGCTCAGGGCAAGCAAAGGATTTTTGAAAAAGCGCATGATGTCAGAAGCTATTAAAGACATTCCCCCGGTCTTCTGGAGCAGAAGCCCGATAATACTTCCACTGGTGATAATAATAGCAAAACGAGAGAAGACGCTTCCCAGTCCCTGTGTTATTGCTTCGATATAAGCATGAGTTCTCCTGCGAGCACCCCTGTAAGAAGAGACACAAGAATAAGGCCAAGGAAAGGGTGCAACCTGAGTTTTGCTGTAAAAAGCAGTATGGTTACAAGGGCAAAAAGGAAAATAATGACAGGATGCATATGTTTCACTCTTTTGAAAGTATAAACAACAATGATTTATTGTCAATAAAAAATTTTCATTATTCAGATCTTACTCATAATCTTTCAGACATTTTCTTGAGTTTTCAAACTTTTTCCTCAGGAAGCTGTTCAAAAGAAGGAGATGAAGTGGAAGAAGATAGCTGATCCAGTTCATCAATCTCTTCTTCTCCAAGCACTCTTGCAAGGTTCAGGAGAATAAGAAGCCTGCCCCCTATTTTTCCGACTCCATTAAAGTATTTCGAATTAATCTTTGATTTAATCATGTCTGGAGTTGGTTCAATAGAAGAAAGGGATAATTTCAATATCCCACTTACGGAATTCACAAGCATTCCGATTGTTGTATCTCTAACTTCTACTATAATAATTCTGGACAGGCTGTCATTTTCTCTGGAGTTGAAACCAAGGCGCCGATTGAGATCTATTACTACGATGATTTTTCCTCGCAGGTTAATTAATCCCCTTACACATTCCGGAGCCTGAGGAACCCGGGTGATTTTTGAAAGCGGCATGATTTCGGAGACCTGCATGATATCGACCCCAAATTCTTCTCCTGACAATTCAAAAACTACGAGTTGAAACGATTCTTCGAAGGACGATGAACCTCTCTCTTCTTGTCTTTCCTCAAACATCTTAATTCCTCAGGACCAATTTAAGGATTTCAAGCAGCCATATTCAAGTAGAAATACTTTCTAACTCTCCTTTTGAATTGCCAAGCCTGAATTTTTCAGTAGCTTTTTTCATCTTTTCCCCAAGCAAAGAGAGATCATTTGCCATGCTGGCAAGTTCAGACATTGAGGCGCTCTGTTCTTCCAGGGCTGCGGCAGTTTCCTGAGTCCCCGTAGCGGACTGTTCCGATATAGAGGATATATCTTCCAGTGTAGAGGTAATTTCTTCAATGGACGCTGACTGCTCTTCTGTAGCAGCTGCAACATCTTCTATCATATTTGTGATTTCATTGATTGTTGAGACAATCCCGGTAACCATCTCGACCTCTTCACTGACTGATATCGAGCCGTTCTTCACATTCTTTTTACTTGCCTCTATGCTTTCCACTGTGTCGCTGATACTTTCCCTGATTTCATCGATTAGCCTGGAAATATTTTTAGCTGCAGTTCCGGACTCTTCGGCAAGTTTGCGGACCTCATCGGCTACAACAGAGAAACCTCTGCCATGTTCACCTGCCCGTGCGGCTTCAATTGCGGCATTCAATGCAAGCATATTGGTCTGGTCTGCGATTCTGGTTATCAGAGTTATAATTTCATTGATTTGTTGAGACTTCGAGTCGAGTTCCTTGATAACATTTTCAGTCTCATCAACGGAAGAACGGATAAGGTCCATCTTTAAAAGGACATCTCGGGAAACACTTCCGATATTGTGAACAGTGTCATTCACCAGATTTGTACTCTTAGAAACTTTCTGGGTATTATCCGCAACTTCCTGGATGTTATGGGTCATATCCTGCATTGCATGAGTTATATCAACGATTTTTGTGCTCTGCATCTCTGCTCCGTTAGAGATTTCAGCTGCGGTTTCTGAAATTCTTCTTGATGCAGATGCTACTTCTTCTGAAGAGGCAGACATTTCTTCCGAGAGTGTGGCAAGGTGCAATGAACCGTCCTGAATTTCTTTGATCAGGTTGCACAGGTTTTCAACCATTGCTTTAAAGGCCTCTGAGAGCTGGAAAATCTCACTTCTCGATGAACCTTTAATATCAACATTAAGGTTTCCTTCCGAAACCATATCAGCAGCTTCAAGCAATTCGTAGATGGGTTTTCTGTAAATGTTCAGAATCACAAAAACAAGTAAAGCGCCAATAAGCATTGAAAGGAAGCTTACCAGAAAGATCTTGTTTATGGAGTTCACAATCAGCGTATCCAGTTTGCCTTTCTGATCAGCACTGGCAGCTGCAGCTACCTCTCCAACCTGTGAAGCTATAGCTGTCATATTTTTCTCTTCAATCATTTTTCTTTCTTCAAGAACCTTAAACTGCTCAAAATCAGCCTGGAAATTCTCTGCACTTGTAAGTATTTCCTTTCCTGCGGCAATATTCTCAGGTCTTTCCATTCGCCCGTTTAAGTCTGTGGAAAGTTCAATGACATCTTCCATAAACGTATCGAAGTTATCTGCATACTGCTGGCCAGGATTCATGGCATAGTTTTGATACTCGTTTCTGGCTTTCATCGTCAATACAATAATCCTCTGAGCACTTTCGGCGTTGGAGAATTTTCTCTCGAGAGTTTCATTTGGATATCCGGCCTCAAATTCCTCCCTGTACTGAGTCATTTGATTTTTAGAAAGCTCATCTGCATTTGTTACTAGAGCCTCACTATCTATAGCCAGTTTATCTTTTACATCTGCCTGTTCTTTATCAGCTTCGATGTATTTGTCAAAAGCTTTCCGAAAATCGCTGGAAGATGCGAGAACGAGATCCATTCTGTCGCGGTTCACGGGGTCCAGGTAGCCTATGTATATTTCTTTGGATATTGCTGCCTGCGTGGGCACTTGATCAAGATAATAATAAACCTCTTCTTTGTGAGCAGGATCGCCGTGAATAATGTAACTTTCCTCAGCTTGCAGAGCTTCCTGCATGTTATTCATGATAAAAGTCATATTCTGGATAGCCCGGCTCTTTTTCTCGACTTCGTTCATACCTTGATAACCCGTATATCCCACAAAAAAGATCAAAACCAGGAGTAGGGCAAATCCTATCACCACATGCCCTATTTTTGTGCTTTTATACATCTATTTCACCCGTGCTTCCAGTTTCTTAGTCTCTTTAGCTCTTTCTATTTTGCAGCCTAATATAATCCACAGGCAATACCTGTCGAGGGACAGAAAAATATAAACGACATAAAGGTTTTTATCCAGATTTCCCAACCGGTATTTAATATAGATTATTTAAGAATTCATAAATTTTTTGATTCCTTAAAAGAGTAAGAACCTCAAATATTAGGAGAACCAAAAATTTTGCATCCATAGTGAATACTCCTTCAGGAAACATTACTCAGGAAAACTCAATGAAGAGAATTGGGTACTTTCAGAAACTCTTTGATTTGAGATCCGAAACTATCAAAATTTATGGGTTTGGAAAGGATAGCGTGACAACCGGCTTTAAGAAATTTCTGTTTACTTTCAGGATCGCAATGTCCTGTGACAGCGACCACTTTTATGTTTTGTGTATCAGGGTTGCACTTTATTCGCTGAAGCAGTTCAAGACCATGCATTTTTGGAAGTTCCATATCCATCAATACAAGATCAACTTTGACCTTGTTGAGAACTTCCAGAGCCTCAAAGCCGTTTTTTGCCTTCTTCGGATCATATCCGCAGGATTTCAGAAGATCAGCTTCAATAACAAGATTAAGCAGGTTATCCTCAACTATCAGGATTTCAGGCATTTGATCAGCTCCTGTACTTACTCGAGAGTTCTTTGAACGAGATTCTTTCAGAGATGTCGTTCTTAAGGGATTCTTTCAAAGATGTCGTTCTTAGAGGAGATACTTTTGGAAACGATTTTATAATCTGGAACAGATAAACGGCTTAAGGATATGATATCCTAATTATCTGAATAAACTATCTTACTCCGCTGGTAAAAATTCTATTCTATAATTTCTAAGTTTTTTATCATACACAAATTTCCTCTATGTTAGCATTTCAGGGTACAATGCGTAAGATTTAAAGGCAGATCGGTTGGAATTTGCAGGCTAGCGTTCAAACACGTACAACTAAATCTTAACACCAAATAGAGTGAGTTTAGTGACAAAAAGAAGACATTCAGTTCCCAGTGTTGATCCTTTACTTAACAATATATCGATAGCAGTAAATTTACCGACTTAGTAAAGATAATAAATTCCCGTCTGATATAAAGTTATTTATTAAGATTTATATTATTAATTTAATATATAAATAAGAGATGAATATTTACTTTGTTTATATATTTTGAGGAAAATTAAATTGTATATATTATACGAAAATTTATGCGAAAATAAAAATCTTCAAGCCTTTTGCATCCATCCTGGTTAGTGGCGTACTTTGATAGACTTAAAGAAAATTTTTTTAATAATTAATAAATTTTTAGGAACATTTGTTAACCTGCAAGAATGCCAAAATTAAGACAAGCTTTTACACAATTTGTTAAAGATAATTAAAAAAGTTTAATATAGCTGATCTTGCATATACTTTTTCACTTTAACAAGAAAGACTAGCGTGAGCAAGAAAACTTGCGTTAACCAATTACACTAACCTTAAGTGTACCTTCGCTAGAATTTCTTTACTTTCAGTTTCAGCGAAATTCTTCAGTAATTATCTCAATAAAAGTTTTTCAATAACCATCTCAAAAGGAATTTTTCGATAATCATCTATATGAATTTTTCAATAACTGTTTCAACATGACCTTCGGTTGCTATATAATCTTCGGTTAATATCACAATACCAGAGGCTAAAAGAAAAGAAACAAAACTACAAACCTGGCATGGTTATACGATTACTCTGAATCTAAGGATTTTCAA
The DNA here is from genome assembly GCF_000970285.1 of Methanosarcina horonobensis HB-1 = JCM 15518. Taxonomy (NCBI): domain Archaea; kingdom Methanobacteriati; phylum Methanobacteriota; class Methanomicrobia; order Methanosarcinales; family Methanosarcinaceae; genus Methanosarcina; species Methanosarcina horonobensis. The sequence goes on from NZ_CP009516.1 coordinate 5,000,086, forward strand.
AAGATTAATGAGGCCAGAACAGCTCTAAAAAGCTTTTGATTTAAAATAGAAGGCAATACTGCCATAAAAGACATTTAAATCCAATAAAAATAAGGAAGGTATGTAAATGGCAAGAGTTATGATCGTGGACGATGCCGAATTTATGCGAATGATAATCAGAGACATCCTTCTAAAGCACGGACACGAGGTAGTTGCTGAGGTAGGGGACGGAGAAGAAGCAATTCAGACATACCTTGAGGTAAAACCTGACCTTGTATTAATGGATATAATAATGCCAGATATGGATGGCAAAGAGGCGTTGCAAAAACTTCTTTTAATGGACCCTGATGCGAAAGTAGTAATGTGTTCTTCTCTTGGGCAGCAGGCTCTGATAACCGAGTCTATTAAAATAGGTGCCATGGGTTTCATAATAAAACCTTTTGAGCCTGATGGCATGCTGGATGTAATTAAAAAAATTGCTGAACCTAATTAACAAAATCGGGCAGCAAGTCCAGAACTAAATGATTGGTTATCGGTATCACGTACTAATTCAATATCAAGTTACTGATGTCAATATCAAGTTAATGTTATCGTAATCAAGTTACTGGTATCATATTGATGGATAACATTTGAGTGTGAATAAATTAACCTGACCTCCAGTTAAGACAAAATGAATCGGATAAGTCAAATAAAAATAGATTTAAATGGATTTTAAGTAAAACAATTCAACAAAAAGTGCTTGTAGATGATTATCCGCGCCATAGTAGACGATTCTGCTTTGATTCGCAAAGTTCTTTCCGACATTCTGAACCGGGATCCAAAGATCAGTGTTATCGGAACTGCAGTCAACGGGAAGGAAGGTCTTGAAAAAGTCAAGAAACTTAGGCCTGACGTAGTACTTCTGGATAACATAATGCCTGTTCTTGACGGCCTTAAGACTCTTAACCATATTATGAAAGAATGTCCAACTCCTGTTATTATAATGTCGGCTCTGGGGGAAAGAGCTGAAGAGATTACCCTTACAGCTTTTGAGTATGGAGCAGTGGAAGTAATCGAAAAACCCTCAGGTATTCTCAGTCAGAACATGCCTGAGATGGCAGAGAAAATTTGCAGAAAAATCAGGACAGCCTCAAAAGCTAACTTAAAAAACCTGGAGCGTATGCGAGGTTTGGAGCCCTGAAACCAGGGAAAAAGTGAGAAAAAAGAGAGTTCTTGTAGTACAGCACATGCCTTCAGGTTTTACAGCATCTCTCTAAAGAACTTGATAAAAAGTCAGTTCTCAGAGTAAAAGAGGCACAGGAAGGAGATAGAGTGGAAGAAGGAACTGTGCTTATAGCTCCATAGCTTCGGGTAATTACCACATGGAAATTATACGAAATAAAGTAAACGGCCTTGAAGGAAAGGCAGTGCATTTATCTTGTGGCCCTAAAGAATTGGGATCCAGACCTTCAGCAAATGTTCTTTTCAGATCAGTTGCCCCGATTTACGGTTCCAGAGTTATTTCTCTTATTCTTACCGGAATGTACTACGACAGAGCGGATGGAGCTGAAGAGATTAAAAAGATGAGAGGCAAAATAATCGCTAGAAGCCCAAAGTTCATTTGTGGTATATGGAATGCCTGGAGAGATTGTAAGACAAAACCTGGCAGATATCGTGCTCCCGGATAAAATGGCTGAAGAAATTATCAGAATGATTGTATCAGAATGATTGAACAAACTTATGAAAACAACTGAATGAAGTTTAAAGTAGAATAATCTAATAATTTCTTATTCACCGGAAATTCAGGCAATTTTCAGGACTATAAAAGGCAGGCAAAATCATGGATATGTCAAAATATACGGGCATTTTCAGGTCCGAATCTGAAAAAAACATTAAGGAAATGAGTGATTCCCTGCTATCGCTTGAACAGGATCCTGAAAACGCGGAACAGATAAATGTACTATTCCGTGCAGCTCATACTTTCAAAGGCATGGCTGCAACCATGGGATTCAAGCAAATTGTCGAACTAACACATGAGATGGAAAGCCTGATTGATAGATTCCGTACAGGAAAGCTAACCCTTGATTCTTTTTTAATTGATATTCTTTTAGAATGTTTGGACTCTCTGGAAGGACTTGTTGACAATGTTTGCACAGGCCTGGAAAACAAAATAGAAAAAATAGAAGAGAGAAAAAACGATGTAAATGAAGGTAATAATTCCTATCCTGATGCCGAAAAGATTCTGAAAACTCTCAGAAATATAAATGCTCCTTCAGAAGATATCCCTCGAAAAAATGAATCCAATACCTTTTCTACAAATAAAAAGAGGAGAGAAGAAGAAGGAAAAGAAAGATTCGAAAAAGAGGAAGAGGAAAGAAGAGAGAAAGAAGAAAGTAGAAGAGAGGAGAAAAAGGAGAGAGAGGAAAGAAAAGAGAGAGAGGAGAGGAAAAAAGAGGAGGAAAAGGAGGGAAAGGAAGAAAGAGAAAGAAGAGAGGAGAAAAAAGAAGAAAGAAAGGAGAAAGGAGAAGAAAGAAAGGAGAAAGGAGAAGAAAGAAAGGAGAAAGGAGAAAAAGAAAAGGAATCCGAAAGCATAAATGAAGAACGAAAAGAAAATGAAAGCTTTACTTATTATGAGCTGGGTTTCAGAGTAAAAGAGATGCAAGGCTCAATAATGCAGAGTTCAAAGGCACAGAGCTCAAAGACACAGGGCTTAAAAATACAAGGTCCAAAGATACAGAGTTCAAGGATTAGCACGGAACAACTAGATAAACTGATGAATCTTGTTGGCGAACTCGTAATCAATAGAAGCAGAGTAAAAGAGCTTACAGGAGAAGCGAAATCAAAAGATCTGGAGTTTGCACTCTCCGATTATCAGAAGCTGACCAGAGAACTTCAGGAAGAAGTATTAGAAATAAGAATGGTTCCTCTGGATCATATAACCAATATGTATCCAAGAATGATAAGGGATCTTTCAAGAGCACAAAATAAGAAAATTGACTTTATAATAAGGGGAAAAGAAATCAAGCTCGATAGGGCTATTATGGAGGAGATTGGAGACCCTCTGGTGCACCTGTTAAGAAATGCAGTGGACCATGGAATAGAGACTCCCGAAAAGCGCGTTGAACTCGGGAAAGAGAAAACCGGCACTATAATGATCACAGCTTCAAGGCAGCAAAACTACGTTCTTATTGAAATAGAAGATGATGGAAGAGGAATGGATACAGAGGAGATCCGGAAAACTGCACTGAAGAAAGGACTCATTTCAAGGGAAGAAGCTGAACAGTTTTCGGAAAGAGAATCAATACAGCTAATCTTTGAACCAGGGTTCAGTACTGCCAGTGTGATTACGGATCTTTCAGGCAGAGGAGTCGGAATGGATATTGTAAAGAACCGAATCGAACGTCTTGGCGGTTCCGTAAAAGTAGAATCAAAACTCGGATTTGGCTCAAAGTTTGAATTTAGACTGCCTATAACAATCGCTCTTTATCAAGCTATGCTTGTAAAGGTCGGAATGGAAAGATATGCGATTCCTTTTACCAGTATAGTAAAAAGTATTTCAATCAGGAAAGAAGAAGTCCGGTACATCAGGAATGAAGAGATTATTTTCATAAATGAAAAAGCACTTCCTCTGCTGAGATTGCGTAAATTGTTTCAATTGCCTGCTGCCCAGAAAGAAGAAAGCCTGGTTGTTATTATAGTTGAAAAATCCGGACAATATATAGGGCTTGTTGTAGATGCACTGCTTGGAAAGCAGGAAGTAATTATAAAAAACTTCAAAAGCAGGCTGTTAGAAAAAACTCGGGGGTTCGCAGGAGCAACGATCATGGGAGATGGGAATGTCATTTTAATCCTTGACGTTAACTCCATAATCTGAAATCTTATGAATGGAGATGAAAAAAAGTGAATGAAGCTAAATAAAACTGAAATACAGACCGGAGAAAATAAAGCGAAGGCGAGCAGAAGTCTCGAAGAAGACCCGGAATTTGAACCATTAAAAAGAGTGATTACTGAAAGTACTGGTTTTAACTGTGAACAGTATAAAGAAGCCCATTTCAGGCGTAGAGTTAATGTCCGAGTCAGAGCTACCAATTCAGAGAATTATGCAGAATATCTCAGGCTACTAAGAAAGGATTCCAAAGAACATGATTATCTCATTAAAGCCCTTACCATAAACGTCAGTGAGTTTTTTCGAAACCCGGAAACCTTCAGAGTAATTGAAAAAGAAGTTATTCCTTTTCTGATAAAATCCAGATCAGATTCGCTTATAAGATCAATCCGTATCTGGAGTGCGGGTTGTGCAACAGGAGAAGAGGTCTATTCTCTTGCTATTTTGTTACATAGAGTTCTTGGAAAAGACTTAGACAGGTACAGAATAAGCATTATAGGTACCGACATTGACAATTTAAGTCTTGAAAAAGCCCGAAAAGGAATTTACCGTGAAAATGTGCTTAAAAATGTAGACATCAGTACAAAAGAAAACTATTTTGTAAAACGTGATGAGACATATCAGATTTCCGATCAGTTAAGAAACATGGTACGTTTTAAACGGCATGATATGATATCAGAACCCTATACAGACCGTTTTGATCTTATAATCTGCCGAAATGTCATAATATATTTTAAAAAAGAAATTCAGGAGCAGTTACAGCTTAGTTTTCATCAGGCATTGAATAGAGAGGGGTTCTTTGTGATAGGAAAAGCTGAAACATTATTGGGAACTGCCTCGAAACGTTTTAAGCCTTACAATGCAAGAGAACGATTGTATATAAAGGAAACTTAGAACATTTAAAAGAGTCTGAGAAATTTAAAAATCTAAAAAACTTAAAAACTTGGAAAGTGAAGAATCTGGAAAGTGAAGAATCTAGGAAATGAGAATTCTGGAAAAATAAAAAGTCTGGGAAAAATGAGGAAAATTGAAGGGAAAGCTCATGGAAGATATCAGAAGCTTTATTCATTTTATGTTTAGCTCGAATAACGTATTTTTTGATTCATTCTAATGTATTGTCCAGTTTTTTATTTACTGATTTATTCTACATACTATAGCTTCTTTATTTACGATTTATTCCAATATACTCCCAAAACTTGTATTTCCTATGTATTTCCTGACTCATTCTAAATAATCTCCAATTTTTTTGATTTCATTTCTCCGAAAAATTATATATTTGATATAAATATTATAATAGACATCTATTAGCTATAACAGAGATTCATTAACTAATCGATTAAAACCGATTAATTAAACCAATGAGAATTAAAAGTACCACAAAACTTTAAGTGTATGCCCAAGATTAAGTAAAGCTGCGATTATGAGATTTTTTCTGTAAGGCATAAACAGTCCAGCCAAACATGAACAACCGGCATAGCACAAATAATTAGAATCTTAGAACCAGCATAAATAATTAAAAATTATCTAAAGCAAGCTAAAAGAAAGTAACGTATTATGTCTAGACTGTGCTGGATAATATTGGTACTGAATTTATTGGTATTGGATTTACTGAAATTGGTACTAAATTGTACTGGAACTGGTACTAAATTGTACTGGAATATGCTAATTATGGTAGATATCAAATCTGGATATCATATCAATTAATAAGGAAAAGTAAATCAGGGGATTTTCATGGAAATCAACGGAGTAGAAATTGAAGATACATATGCAGAAGCGTTTCCGATCAAGATTGCACGAGTGCTTATAACAGCAGCCACTAAGCGCTGGGCACATATAGCAGCCACTGAAGCTACAGGCTTTGCCACATCAGTTATAATGTGCCCTGCAGAAGCTGGAATTGAAAGATTAGCAAGCTCCAGTGAAACTCCTGACGGAAGACCTGGAGCTTATATCCAGATCTGTACTTTCAAATATGAAGCTCTTGAGGAACAGCTGCTTGAGAGAATAGGGCAGTGTGTACTTACAGCTCCTACAACTGCAGTCTTTAATGGACTGCCTGATTCCGAGAAACAGTTTAATATCGGCTTTAAACTCAAATTCTTCGGAGACGGCATGGAGTCCGAAGCTCAGGTTGCAGGCCGCAGAGTATACAAAGTCCCGATCATGGAAGGAGATTTCGTGGCCGAAGACAATATAGGAGCTGTAGCCGGAATTGCAGGCGGAAACTTTTTTATCTTCGGAGACTCCCAGATGAGCGCCCTGACTGCAGCCGAGGTTGCTGTAGATGCAATTGCAGAACTTGAAGGCACAATTACCCCCTTCCCGGGAGGCATTGTTGCAAGCGGATCCAAATCCGGAGCTAATAAGTACAAATTCCTGAAAGCTACTGCAAATGAAAAGTTCTGCCCCTCTATAAAGGACAAGGTAGAAAACACTGAAGTCCCGGCAGATGTCAATGCTATTTATGAAATTGTTATAAATGGACTTGATGAAGCAAGCATAAAAGCAGCAATGAAAGCCGGAATAGAAGCTGCGGTAACTGTCCCCGGGATCAAGAAAATTTCCGCAGGTAATTACGGCGGCAAACTGGGTAAATATCAGTTCAAACTTCACGAACTCTTCTGAGAATTTAAATTTCACGAGCTCTTTGAGCTCAAAAATTCTCTTTTTTCGCATTTTCTTTATTCACAATCCATTCTTTATTCACAATCCATTCTTTATTCACAATCCATTCTTTATTCACAATCCATTCTTTCACAATCCATTTTTTTTATTTTGTATATCTTCTCACATACTTCTCAAACAACTTTTTATTTTCCGGACCAAATTACCTTTTCAAAGAAACAAAAGTGAGGAGTTAAACCTGAACAAACAAAAATTTAACTATTTGGTAGACCTTGTCCTGACAACCCTGTTTTTTGGAGTTGCAGGCACAGGTTTCTTCATGTATTTTTTCATTCCTTCAGGAGTTCAAAGGGGTAGATACCTGGTATATATGGGGCTAACAAAAGCTACCTGGATCTGGATACACAGTAGAGCTGGAATCCTGATGTCAGTCCTTGTGATCGTCCATCTTATCCTTCACTGGAAGTGGATTGTAAGTACTACGAGGAATTTCTTCAGGAAAGAAATATTTGAATTACAAAAGAATGAGTTATAAAAAGGTTGTAGCTTGTAAAAGAATTCAGGCTATAAAAGAGAAGGGGTCTTAAAAAAGTAATAAAAAGTAAAAACAGAAAAATAGTTCTGGAAAGTAGAAAGACTACCTGATTACCAGAGACTACTTTTATGGAATTGTTTCAGAGTCCAAGCGCGCTGAACCCGGAACTGAGGAGATCATGCGGGTCGAGGCCTGTAACCTGCATCATTACATATGCTCCGAGGAAGGTGCCTATCATACTTCCGATATTGGCAAAACTAGCTACAAGCAAAACCCGCATGAACCTATTTTTGGACATTTCTTTGAAAGTTTCTATCCCCGCAAGGGCTTTAATGTCATCAGTGGTAGGATTCCGCTGTTTTGCTTCTACCAGACCTGCAAACCATCCTGCAGCCATCATAGGGTTCAGTGAAGTTAACCATGCAACTAAAAAGGCAGTAAGAGCAGAGTAAGGGTGTCCTCCCGCCAGCAGGGCGCCAGTTGCACTCAGAACCCCGTTAATAAGGAACCACCATCCGAAAGCTATTAAAAGAAGTTTTAGAGGAGTTCCCGATGCTATAAGCAGTAAAAAAACCAGAATTGCAAGACCAACTATTCCAAAACCTACAACCTTACCGAGTCCAATACGTTTTTTCGGAATTTCCATAAGGGTACTAAGAGGTGGAATACTTTTTGGATTTTTCAGATAGTTAATTACTCCAGGCTTATGCCCTGCACCAATCACTGCAACAATAGTTTTGTTTCCGCCTGCAGCCGTCCTGAGAATACTTCCTGCAAGGTATGCGTCCCGCTCATCTATGAGAGTTTCAGCTGCGGTCGGGGCAAATTCTCTGAGTTCACTGACAAGGGCTGTGACAACGTCCTGCTGAGTAATCTGATCGATATCAATTTCGGTGCCTCTTCCTATTCCTATGAGGCCGCCTATGAGAGAGCCGAGCATCTTTACTTTCTCCAGGAATTTCATGCGGCCCCAGAAACGCTGGAGCGTCACCTGAATGTCCCTGTCAATTAAAGCCACTTTGGCTCCAGAAGCTTCTGCTTCTTCGATTGCGGAAATCATTTCGGAACCGGGTTTTACACCCATGTCTTCGCCGATCTTTTTCTGCACATAAGCTAGCAACCAGTGTACAAGATAGTAATACACTTTTCCTTCAGTAAGAATTTCCTTTATTGGAAGCTGGTTCGTCTCCGGGACGTTTCCTTTCAGAGAATCATAACGTGCCCTGCAAAGCTCGACGGCTACAATATCAGGTTTAAGATTCCTGATAGCATCCCTGACTTCAGCCACACTCTTTTCGGAGACGTGTGCCGTGCCTATAAGCACAACTTTTGAAGGCTGAAACTCGATAGCAGGATTATTTCCATCAGGAAATTGAGGCTGAGAAGAAGGAATTGAAAGTTCCGAAGCTGAATCAGGAAGAGGTTCCGAAATAAGCTCGGAATTTGTATCAAGCTTTACATCAACCTGTTCAACTTCCGATGTAGATGCTGGCACAGAAGTCCTGACTTCCTCTGGCTTATTGATTGAAGAATCGGAAAGTTCAAACTTCCCGACAGAAACATTGTCTTCCCTGGATTCTGATATAGGTTTGTCCATAGAGTATATTGACTCCTGAGATGAACTATGAGAATTGTATTCAGGGTTCCTATCTTGGGAACCTCTAGTTTCAGATTTATTCATAATCAGTCTCTTTGCTGCGGCATATTAGAAGTGCCGGATAAAAACATATGAAGCAGAGCGTTCTCTATACTGCTATGTGGTGCTGTTGTTCAGAATATACTATTTGTCTTCAGCTCATCAGCAGGATGCGCTACTTTATCCTTTATATTTCCGAATTTAAACACTTATTGCCGCGGATTTAAAGATATCAAGTGAACAGTTTAGCGTACAAGTAATTTATTGCATGTTATAATTAAATTATACACGTTAAATAAGTTGCACATGTTATATAACTGATCTGTAACTACTGATCTGTAAAAGCCAATTTATACATAATCAATCTATGCATACTAACATATATGGAGCCAATTCATACATAATCAATCTATGCATACTAACATATATGGATATGAATATGAGACAATTTATGCCATACCATTAAATAGTTGAATTATATTGCCTAATACCAAACTTACATCTGGAATATTAGATTATATTTAAAAAGTATTAAATTATATTTTAAAGGTAAAAAATACTTTAAGGTATTAACCATAATCCAATAAATTGAATTGTATGTTTAGAGTAACCAGATTACAAACAGGCATAAAAAGTTTATCAGCAACGTAAGCAGATCATGAATAGAATAGTAAGTAGAATAATAAACAAAGTAATAAACATATAATTATATAAATATATAGTTAGCATTTTAGCTTGTTTATTATTCTAGTTCTATCTTATTGGTTCAATCTTATTATTCTGATCTGGTTAGTTATTCCGACCTGAGTCTAAGTGTCCGAACCAGGTCTGTTCTGGAAAGTACTCCTACAAGAGACCCATTATCAATTACCAGAACCCTTCCTATGTTTTTGGACGTAACCAGTTTGAGGACATCACTTGCCTGTGCATTAGAAGGAACAGATATTACATCTCTGGTCATAATATCTGAGACTCGCATAACAGGTCGGTCAAGAGTGGAAACGCGCTGGATATCGGTAAAAGTTACAATTCCTTTCAGGTCGCCATCATCTACTACAGGATAACCCATATGCTTTTTCTCAAACATGAAATGAACGAGATCTTCAACATTCATGGTAGAGGGTACTGAAACTACGTCTTTCGTCATTATGTCTTTTACCAGAACGTTTTCCAGAGTAACGGACGCCTGAGTGGAGCGTTCCTCTTCGGATGCACCAACGTATATGAAGAGCGCAATCAAAGGAAACCAGAGGTTTCCTATAAGGATTCCGAAAATCGCCATAAGAATGGCAAAAAACTTGCCTACGGCAGCTGCACTCTGCGTGGCTTTAACATAAGACATTCTTCTTGCATAGAAGGAACGGAGTACTCTGCCTCCGTCCATTGGGAATGCGGGTAATAGATTGAAAATTGCAAGAATTATATTCATAACTCCAAGAATCCAGATTGTCAGATAAATAGGATTTTCAGAGAAAGCAGGGTCTAATGAAGTCATATTTCCATATATTAGCAGACAGACAGCACCTATGATCAGGCTCGTTAAAGGTCCTGCAAAAGCCATCTTTGCTTCCTGTCCGGGATCTCTTGGCATCTCTTCCATTGAAGACACTCCTCCGAAAAGGAAGAGCGTAATACTCTCAATATTAACTCCATATCGCTTTGCCAGGTATGAATGTGCAAGTTCATGCAAAAGAATCGATGCGAAAAGCAGAATTGCAGTCAGGGTTGAAAGCGCGTATCTTGTCGAAGCTGGCTCAACTCCCTGAAACCCATAAGGATATGGATTGATTGCAAAGATATATGCAAAAATTGGAAGTATCAAAAGAAAAGTGATGTGCAGTTTTATAGGTATGCCCAGTGCGCTTCCGATTTTTATTGCAGATTTCATAAAATAAATACCCCCTTTTTAGCGTATAATAAACACAAATACTTGATAGGTATATACAATTAACCTATTCAAGAGATAGAAGTTGTAAAGATTAGAGCATGTATTATATTATTTTAAATAGTATAATTATTTTTGCATTGAATACTCGAATCTGTGAGTGATTGTAGTAAATCTATTAATGGTGTTAATGGTAATTAATAGACAGATTTCGTATATAAAATATCCTCAAGTCGATAAAAATAGTCTGGAGAAGCAACTCTTTGATAATACTTACATAATATTTTGAGTTGTTGCATAAAATAGGATAAAGGGACAATAAGATAAGGGACAATAAGATAAGGGACAATAAGATAAGGGACAATAAGAAAATGACCAATGTAAAAATAATGATTTTAAAATAATAATATTAAGTTTGATATTTTTGGGTTTAATATTTTAGGTTTAATAGTTTTGAGTTTCTGTTTGTAACTTTGAAATTGTGCTTGATAATTTTGGGTCTCTCTTAATAGCTTAAATCTCCGCTGTAACTTTTTTAAGATCCTGTAAGAATAATTCGATATCTTCTGGACGATTGTGAGGCATCAGGACAAGACGAAGGGTTCTTGGAGTGCGAGTAATTGAGACATTCCAGCCGAACCTATTGAGAAGTTGTTCTCTAACAAGATCGGAATTTGGAACTTTTAGAGCGATCACATTCATTACAGGTTCGATCAATGGCTCGAAACCGATTTTTCGAGCTCCTTCAACCATTTTAGATGTAAGCTGCATGCAGTATTGCACATTTTTCCTGTAGCCTTCGTTACCGAGATATTTCATGACTGCGCAGGTAGCGGCAGCTGACGCTCCACTTCGTGTACCTGTAAGTGTGAACTGGGACTTTGTGGTAAGGTATGGAGTATTTACCTTAAGAGAATCCAGGAAAGAAGGAGATCTGAAAAGCAAAGCACCTGAAGGAATTGTGGAGAGACCCATCTTATGAGGGTCTATTGCAATGGAAGTAACTCCTGGCACTTTGAAATCAAAAGGCTGCGGTTTTTCGAGGAAAGGAATTACGAAGCCTCCAAAAGCCGCATCAACATGCAGAAAAAGCTCATTCTCAAGAGCTATTTCCGAGAGTTTGTCAATAGGATCAATCTGGCCAAATTCAGTATTCCCTGCTATGCCTACGAGTCCTATGCTGTTTGCGTTTATTAGTTTCTCAACAGAAGCCAGATTCACCCTGAACTCAGAATCAAGAGAAGCCCTTCTGACCTCTATGCCCATCATATCGGCAACCTTATCAAAAGAAAAATGAGCCGATTCTGGAATTACAATGTTTGGTGTCCCTTTAAGTCCTTTTTTAAGTCCTTTCCTTCCTGATGTTACCAGATTTTTCATTCCCCTTACAGCCTGAATATTGGACTCCGTGCCTCCTGTAGTAAGGTAGCCGCAAACAGAACTTTTGCATGAGTCTCTGGAGGGAAAATCAATTGAAGGAGCATGAAGAAGTTCCCCAAGCATTCTGACAACCTCCTGCTCAAGCCTGTGGGCTCCGGCAAAAAGCCCTAGATCGCCCAGATTTGCCTCAATAAAGAGCCTGTGAGCTTCAACCGCGATCTTATGAGGGTGAGTACACATTGAACTTAAAACCCGATAATAGTCCGTATCTTCTGACTTTGCATTTTCCAGATAGGAAAATACCTCTCTTTCAGAAAGACCATGCTCATTCATACAGGTAAAGTAAAACCAGTTTTATTTAAAAGACTTATGGAATAAAACTTGAAAAACTGATTTTTTATGAAACGTAAGTGTCCAGAATTACGTTAATTATCCAGCTTTTCCGGATAAATCAGAATAGATCTTAAATAAAAAGGACTATGATTAAAAGGAAATGAAGATAGTTAAATGATTAAAAAATTCAAAAAACAAAAGAAAAAGAACTAGAAGTAAAAAATAAGGAAGAAAAAGAAAATAAAAAAAAAGAGCAAGAAAAAATTGAAATAAAAGAAAGACTCCCCAAAATATTTAAAAAATATAGATTTTAAAGTTTGTATAAGAATGAAAAAAGGAAAAACTGGAAAAAAATTTGGAAAGATTTTGATCCATAGATCTTTAATCTATAGATGTTCGATCCATTTTCAATATCTTTCCAAAAATTTGTATGTAATATTTTCTTTATTGTTCTGAATATTGTCTGGATTTTTTCTATCCTAGAAAACACTAGTTGGCAAATTGTCAAGTATAGGTTGATCTGAAGATTTATTTTATTTGAGAGAGACCCCTTTGTTTCTAGTGGAAAGAAGTTAGGGTAGTTGGAGTATAGATTTTGGATTTCATAAAATAAAGATGATTATATAATTAATATTTAATTCAAATATGTTTTTTTAAATTGTCTCATGTTTTTCGTCTTAAAGTTGAGATATTCATAACAAGATATATATAGAATAAAAGCCATAACACAACAACATTATTTTGTATAATAACAAAATGAAATTGCCTTTTATTTTGTTGGTAGATCTCCTGAACCCCTTCAATCGAAACCATGGGGTCCCCGGGTTATTTAAACGTTCCAGTGGAAATAAAGGGGGGTTCTTTATATTAATTATATAAATATCTCTATTTTCCTTTATCCAATTGAATATTAAATCTAATATAAAACAACCAAACTTGAATAACAACAAACTTGGGATACTTTAGTCTAATTCAAAAATATCCAGTCTAATTCTTTTAAAGTCTAATTCTCTCAAAAATCAAATTGCGGGCGGCCACCCCACCCTAAAGGATGGGGTATGCTTCGGGCCGCCCGCCCGGTTGTTCTGGTAATTAGAAATCATCAAGTCTTCTTTGCTTGGATCTCATGAACCTATGCAATCGAGACTCTTCACTCGGTTTTCCTTGCGATTCTTTAATGTAATGCTTAATTGTATCAGCAGTTACGTTTCCAACGGATCGATAGAACTTTCCACTTGACCATAGATTTCCACCCCAATATCGTTTTTTAAGATCAGGATGAAGCTTGAATAAGCTGTAAGAACTACCTCCTTTCAAATACTGAATTACCTCTGACAGAGAATTACTTGGATGAAATTCAAGAAACAAATGAACATGATCATCTACTACTTCCATTGCATGTATTTTGTAGCCATTTTTAGCACAAATTATACTGAGAATCAACTCGCAATCCTTTTTAATTCTCTTATTGTAGAATATATTGTATCGATACTTAGGCACCAACACGATGTGGTAAGTAATCTGACCATAGCCATGGCTAAAACTGCGTAATTCCAACTTATATCACATCCTAGCCAAAGGTGGCTGGCACCACCTCTGGTTATGGTGCCAAAAAAACCTTATTTTACAAAAAAAGTGAGGATTTAGATAATTAAAGTGAAAAAACGAAGAGGCGAGGGTTCACTTCATCCCCGACCTGAAGGACGGGGTATTCGTGACCCTCTGCGCTCCATTAGTAATAAAAGTTCAGTCTTTCAAATTTTTTCAATCTAGTTCTTCCAAATTTCAGTTAAATTCTTCCAATTATCTCAGTTTAATTTCCCAAAATATCTCTGTTCTCTCCAAATATCTCTGTTTAATCTCTCCAAGTATTCCAATCCAGTTCTTTCAAAACCCTTTTGTCCAATCCAACCTAATCATTTTTCACCTAACGTTTTTCGTTAATTTTGGACAAAGATAACTTGATTCAGTCCGATATAGATTCACTTAATCCAGTACCAGATCAAATTAAGTTTTACTTAGAGCTCAGTCAACACTGGACCCAACTCAGCCTGATATTATACGGTTCAACTTAGACCTGTATTCCAGTTTCTATTATTCCATTTTTATTCCAGTTTAGATCTATCTTAGTCTAACATCTCATTTAGTCTAACATTAGATTTCACTTAGCCAACACTAGTGTCGCGTCAGTAATAAAATGTAGTATAAAATCGATTATGGATATTCAAAATCATTCAATCTTTGAAGATTGACGCAACACTAGGTTTCACTCAACCGGAACTAGATTTCATTCAGTCAATACTCGATCTTGTGGACTCTTTAAATCAAACAGATTTTAGTTTTAAAATCAGGATAAATAAAGTCAGGAAAAAAATAGAAATAGAGGGCATTTTTTTCCTCAATCCTTCATCTTTTTTAGAAAGCACCACCAATCTCTCTGGTGAGGCATCCTCATGAGACGTGATTGAAAAAGGAACTCTCAGGATTCGAGAGATATTATTCAGACCGCTTACTCATGTCGGGTTTTGAGAGGTCCTATATCCTCTTTGTGAGTACTTTTCCCGTGGAGGACGACGTGGTTTATATGATCGAATTCTCTAAGGATTTCTTCTGCAGGACCTTCCTTGTCCAGAATACTGAGAGTATAAATCGTCACACATGAGAGAAGGAAACCAGGGACAATTTCGTAGAGATCAAAGATCCCTCCTGAGAGCTGCTTCCAGATAATGACCGTGAGACCACCAATAACCATCCCACCGAGAGCTCCGTTTCTGGTTGTGTTTCTCCAGAAAAGAGAGAAGAGAATAACTGGTCCAAAGGCAGCTCCAAATCCTGCCCAGGCATATGAGACCAGGCCCATAACCGAGTTATTCGGGTCTCTTGCTATCAGGTAGGCAATCGCTGAGATTACAATTACTGCAAACCTGCCCATCCAGACAAGTTCTTTTTCACTAGCGTTTTTCTTCATGGTTATTCTGTAAATATCCTCGGTGAAGGCAGAGGCTGCCACAAGCAACTGGGAATCAGCAGTGCTCATTATGGCTGCAAGGATGGCTGCAAGCAGAATTCCTGCAATAATAGGTGTGAATAGGGTATTCACTATTACCATAAAGACGGTCTCGCTTCCTGCTTCTCCAAGAAACTCGGGATAGAGGTAAGCTCTTCCGACAATTCCAATTGCTACAGCAAAGAACAGGGAAATAATGACCCAGACCATTGCAATAACTCTTGCCTGCTTGATTTTATCAGGAGATTCTATAGCCATAAAACGAACAAGGATGTGCGGCATCCCAAAGTATCCCAGGCCCCAGGCAAGGTTAGAGATCAGGGGAATTGCTCCACCGGCAAGAGCAGTCCAGGGATTAAGCAGTTGCGGGTCTATGCTTTCAATCAGGCTTACTGTTGAGTCGTATCCTCCTATTCCTTTCATAGCTGCAAGAGGCACAAAAGCAATGGCACAGACCATCAGCATTCCCTGGAAAAAATCAGTCCAGCAGACAGCCATGAAGCCTCCAAGGAAGGTATAGCTGATAATTACAAGTGCACCGATAAGAAGAGCTTGTTGATAGGGGATTTCGAAAACGGTATTGAAAAGCTTTCCACCTGCAACGAGGCCTGAGGAGGTGTAAAGCAAGAAAAAGATCAGAATCAGAATAGACGAGATAATCCTTAAAGAATGGCTTTTATCCCTGAACCTGTTTTCAAAGTATACGGGAATTGTAATAGAATCTCCTGCAGTCTGAGTATACTTCCTCAATTTTTTTGCAACAAATTTCCAGTTTAGATAGGTTCCAGTAGCCAGCCCTATTGCCAACCATATGGATTCCATCCCTGAGAGGTAAGCATATCCGGGCACGCCAAGCAGTAACCAGCCGCTCATGTCCGATGCCTGAGCACTCAGAGCAGTAACCCAGCTATTTAACTTTCGTCCTCCTAAAATATAATCTGCAAGATTCTCCGTTTTTCGATAGTATAGAACTCCGATAGCGACCATAAAAAGAAGATATACTGCAAAAACAAGTACAATACTAATATTATCCAGTAGCATGGTTTAACTCCATTTTTTAGCAAAGATCTATTTTTTAGTCAAATCTTTAATCAAATTTTTAGTCAAATTCTATTTTTTTTTGTAAAATTGCTTTCAGTTAAATTTTATTTTTTAGCCAAATTCAGTTTCAATAAACGTTTGTTCTAAGCAAATTTGGCAGTGTACCGAAAGTTCTGTAAAATATGATTGACTCTATATCCTTTTCCTTTCACCACAAAAAAAACAGGATGCAGAGTCAATGGTTAATGTCGTCTCATTTATAAAAGATTATCTTTTCGATCAGGAAGATGGAATTCGCCAGTTAATTACCTGGTTTTTAAACCTTGTAATGGAGGAGGAAGCCCTCCTCCAATCTGGTGCAAAACGTTATGAGAGGACTGATTCTCGCAAAGCCAGTAGAAACGGTTACAAACCCCGTACTCTCCTGACCAAGTATGGAGAACTTGAATTATTAAAACCTCAGTTCCGTGAGTTTCCCTTTGAAACAGAGGTTTTTGAGAAGTATTCAAGAGTTGAAAAGGCCATTTTAGCTGCCGTGAGTGAATCTTATCTCCAAGGTGTTTCCACCCGAAGGGTGGATAAGATCATGACTGCTTTAGGAGTAGAGGGAATCTCAGCCTCTTCTGTTTCCAGGATTACTAAAGAACTTGATCAAAAGGTTGAAGAGTTCTTATCAAAGCCAATAGAACACGAAATTCCTTATCTGTTTATCGATGCGACTTATCTCAAAGTGAGAGATGGACTTCACTATGAAAATAAAGCTCTTTTCATAGTTGCCGGAGTCAGGGACGACGGTTATCGTGAGATTCT
Source organism: Methanosarcina horonobensis HB-1 = JCM 15518 (assembly GCF_000970285.1). Classification (NCBI taxonomy): domain Archaea; kingdom Methanobacteriati; phylum Methanobacteriota; class Methanomicrobia; order Methanosarcinales; family Methanosarcinaceae; genus Methanosarcina; species Methanosarcina horonobensis. Next base: position 5,017,182 of record NZ_CP009516.1, read on the forward strand.
TGGAGCAAGATTAGCAGACAGTGAAGACTCTCTATTCTGGCAAGATCTATTCGAAGACCTTAAAGTAAGAGGGTTAAGAGGTGTCAAGTTAATTGTTTCTGATGGTCATAAAGGAATACAAAAAGCAGTTAGAGAGTCCTTTGTTGGATCAAGCTGGCAAATGTGTCATGTCCATCTGATAAGACAAGCCCTAAAAAAGGTTCCAAAAAAGAAGCAAAAAGAAGTAGCAGATAAAATAAAAGAAGCATTGGTAGACCGTCAGAAGTTACAGGAATTGATTAGAGAACTGGATAAAATGGGATATAAAAGCGCAGCTGATACACTTGAAAGTTTCCAGTATGATGTAATGAATTATATGCAGTTTCCACAGAGTCATTGGAGAAGAATAAGGACAACAAATATCATGGAGAGAACTAACAAGGAGATAAAAAGAAGAACTAAGGTAGTAGGGGCATTCCCGAGTCAGGAATCAGTATTGAGACTCGGAGTCTCAATACTGATTGATATTAATGAAGAGTGGATTACAGGAAATAAGTATTTAATAATGGAACAGTAATCAAAAAAGAAGAGGAAAAAGGTATAGAGAATTTTACAGAAATTCAGGCACACTGCCGCAAATTTCCTAGAAGTTTTACTTTTAACAAAAGTCTATATTTTTACAAATTCTCGCATCTTACGAATCTTTTATTCATAGATGTAGATTAGCAATCTATGTAGATCGGTAATTTCTACAGTTCTATTAATACTGTCTTGTTATCAGACATTAAAAGCAGTTCGTTTTACTTCGGAAATTAAATAAATTATTGAGGGATTACCGTTAAATTCCTTTCTTTAACTTTCAATTAGTTTATTAAAAAATTCTTCAGATCTAAATTAATACTTAAAATTGTTTGAGAAATGACTGCTAGTGACCTAACTGAACTATGACTTCGAAATCTATTATTTAGGACAAATATTTGAAAGGATAATAACTTAAAAAAATTTGAAATACAAATACTTAATAAATATATATTCTGAACAAAAATAACTAAGTTAATACAGAAACATAAACAATTTTTTGATTATTAATACTTCTTATATATGTTTAGTTTTAGGTTTAATGTGTATTTTCCGTCAAACTATCTTTATTTTTTCAGTAATTTCTTGCTTTCAGTATTTTGATTTACAACAAAATTGTTTTTATTTTTAACACAACCACTTTCGTTTGAATATAAGCATTTATCTTCTTGACATTATTATTTCATAATAACTATATTTAATTATTCAATGAAAATAAAAGGGTTAAAAAACTTTCTATTTTCTTCCATGCGAAAAAGGGGATTTAAATCTGACCTTCAGGAGCTATGGAATATTTTATTTTTTATTTTATTCCAACTGAGCTTATTGGTGTTGATTTATTCGAGTCATATTTAAGTTAAATCTCGGT